>JALYHO010000136.1 GCA_030776545.1 Pseudomonadota bacterium
GCCGTGGTCGCCGGGGCCGCGCCGCGGGACGCGCGTGAGCAAGGGGGCCGCCAACCTGCTCGACCGCGCCATCTGGCTGCTGCTCCAGCGCAGCGAGCTCTGGGACCACCTCGACGGCGCCGCGCACGATCTGCTCGCCGCCCAGCCCGGTCCCTACGACGCGCTCTTCAGCGGCATCGAGCGCAGCGTGCACGAGCATGGTCCGCTGGCACCCGCGGCGCTGCTCGACGAGTTGCGCCAGGCCGTCGGTGCAACGGGCGAGGGTCCGGTGGTGCTGGCGCGGATCGCCGCCCTCCACGATCCCGAACCCGAGAGCGACATCGCCGGCGAACTGGCGCGGGTGCTGGCCAAACTGCGCTTGAAACTGGTCGACGACGAGCTCAAGCTGCTGTTCGAGACCGACGCCACCTCGCCCGATGCCTTGCGGCGCGGCCGTGAACTCATGGAAGAACGCAGCCGCCTCAAGGCAAGCTGAAAAAGAACCGCCCGCAGCCTGGTTATCCGGGGAATGCGCGGTATAATCCTCGACTCAGGACAACGAAGCCGAATTCACGAACTTGCAGCGTAGCCAAGCGCGACAGCAGCACCTCCGGGCACCGGCCACCCTCTGAACCAGGGTCCCCACAGCGGGTATCAAGGCCACCGCACCCGCAAGGACTGCCTTCCCGTCATCCACGGTGGATCGGGACAAATGATCGCCCACCCCCTTGCCGCCGCAGCCCGGAATCGCTTCCCTCTCACCCGAGACCCCGTCTCGGGTTTCACCGTCTCATCGATTTTGCTGCCTTGACATGCGTCCATTCGTGCGCATCTCATAGACCGGGCCCCCGCGACCCCAGGCCCACCACCATCCGAGGATATGCATGACCGCGAAGAAGAGCGCCCCCGCCACCGCCACCAAGGCCGCCCCCACGGCACCGTCCAAGCCGTCCGTCAAGGCCGCCAAGGTCGAGGACACGACGCGTAAAAGCGTCAAGCCGGTGGCCAAGCAAGAGCCCAAGCAGCCGGTGGAAGTGGCCAAGGGCAAGCCAGGTCGCAAACCCAAGCCCGACGACAAGGTCAAGAAGTCGGAAGACAACGATGTCGACCTGTCCGACCTCGAAGCCGACCTCGAAGGCGAACCCGAAGTCGAAGCGGCGGCGGACGAAACGAAGGTCAAGGCCAAGCCGCTCCGGATGAAAGTCTCCCGGGCCAAGGAACGTGCGCTGATGCGCGAGTTCGGCCTGGAAGAGACCGCGCTGACCGAAGAGGAAGCCGCCAAGCGCCGCCAGGAACTCAAGACGCTCATCAAGATGGGCAAGACCCGGGGCTTCCTGACCCACCAGGAAATCAACGATCACCTGCCCGAAAAGCTCGTCGACAACGAAATCCTCGAAGCGATCGTCTCGATGCTCAACGACATGGGCATCGCGGTCTACGAGCAGGCGCCCGATGCAGCCACCTTGCTGATCGCCGGTGGCGGCACCACCACCGCGACCGAGGAAGAGGCCGAAGAGGCGGCCGAGGCCGCCCTCTCGACCGTCGACAGTGAATTCGGTCGCACCACCGACCCGGTGCGCATGTACATGCGCGAGATGGGCACGGTCGAACTCCTGACCCGCGAGGGCGAGATCGAGATCGCCAAGCGCATCGAGGGCGGCCTGCAGGCCATGATGTTCGCGATCAGCGCGTCGCCCACCACCATCGCCGAAATTCTCAGCTACGCCGACAAGATCGCCTCCGGCGACATGAAGATTTCGGAAGCGGTCGACGGCTTCGTTTCCGAAGACGAAGCCGACGACTACGTCGCCGAAGAGGACGTCGACTTCTTCGACGAAGAAGACGACGACGACGGACAAGGCGGCAGCAAGGCCCTCACCAAGAAGCTCGAAGAGCTGAAGGTCTCGGCCCTGGCCAAGTTCGAGACCCTGCGCATCAACTTCGACAAGATGCGCAAGGCCTTCGAAAAGGAAGGCTACCAGTCGCCCGCCTACAACAAGGCCCAGCAGGCGATCAGCAACGAGCTGATGACGATCCGCTTCACCGTCAAGACGATCGAAAAGCTCTGCGGCATCCTGCGTTCGCAGGTCGACGACGTGCGCCGCTACGAGCGCGAATTGCGCAAGATCCTGGTCGACAAGTGCGGCATGCCCCAGGAATATTTCATCAAGCACTTCCCGCCCAACATCCTCAATCTCAAGTGGGCCGAGAAGGAAGTCGCGGCCAACCGCGCCTACAGCGCCATCCTGGCCCGCAACCTCCCGCCGGTGCAGGAGCTGCAGAAAAAGCTCACCGACCAGCAAGCGCGCGCCGTGGTCCCGCTCGAGGACCTCAAGCGCATCAACAAGCGCATGAACGAAGGCGAGAAGGCGTCGCGCGACGCCAAGAAGGAAATGATCGAGGCCAACTTGCGCCTCGTGATCTCGATCGACAAGAAGTACACCAACCGCGGCCTGCAGTTCCTCGACCTGATTCAAGAGGGCAACATCGGCCTGATGAAGGCGGTGGACAAGTTCGAATACCGCCGCGGCTACAAATTCTCGACCTACGCCACCTGGTGGATCCGCCAGGCGATCACGCGCTCGATCGCCGACCAGGCGCGCACGATCCGCATTCCGGTCCACATGATCGAAACCATCAACAAGATGAACCGGCTGAGCCGGCAGCACTTGCAGGAATTCGGCTTCGAACCCGATGCTCCGACGCTGGCCGAAAAGATGGAGATCCCGGAAGACAAGATCCGCAAGATCATGAAGATCGCGAAAGAGCCGATCTCCATGGAGACGCCGATCGGCGACGACGACGACTCGCACCTGGGCGATTTCATCGAAGACACCAACAACACCGCGCCGATCGAGGCGGCGATGCAAGCGGGTCTGCGCGACGTGGTCAAGGACATCCTGGACAGCCTGACCCCGCGCGAAGCCAAGGTGCTGCGCATGCGCTTCGGCATCGAGATGAGCACCGACCACACCCTGGAAGAGGTCGGCAAACAATTCGACGTGACCCGCGAGCGCATCCGCCAGATCGAGGCCAAGGCGATCCGCAAGCTCAAGCATCCGAGCCGTTCGGACAAGCTGCGCACCTACCTCGACACGCTCTGAGGCCAGGGCGCCACGGCGGCCAGGCCCCGCGTCGTGCGGGGCCTTTTCGACGCCTGCCCGCCGCACCGTAAACTCGGCAGCCATGAGATTGCCCTCTCCGGCCCCCCGGCTGCCTGCGCACCGATGACCGAAATCGTCCAACGCACGGTGGTGTTCGCCGACCTGCGCGGCAGCACGGCGATGTACGAAACGCTCGGCAACACCGACGCCACGGCCGTGGTGACGCAGAGCATCGGCTTGCTCGCGCGCATCGTCACGCACTACGAAGGACGTGTCGTCAAGACCCTCGGCGACGGCCTGATGGCGATGTTCAGCTCGCCCGACCCGGCCGTTGCCGCCGCCGACGAGATGCACGACGCGCTGGAGCGCATCGGTGCGCCCGGCGACGGCGGCCTCTCGCTCCATGCCCGGACCGTTCCGCTCAAGCTCCAGGTCGCCCTCGCGCACGGCGGGGTCGTCGAAGTCGCGGGCGACGTCTACGGCGACGCGGTGAACGTCGCTGCCCGACTCATCGATCACGCGGGTGACAACGAAACGCTCGTCACCGCCACGGTGATGGAAGGCTTGACGGACGTTCCCAAGACCCGTTTTCGCAGTCTCGACAAGATGCAGTTGCGTGGCCGCGCGGAGCCGGTCCGGGTCTACCTGCTCGAAGGCATCCGGCGCTTCGGCGACACCGCCTCCACCGCCTTCGGCGAGTTCGCGCAGGCCACGCCCGAGCCCGAGGGCATCCGCCTCATCTGGCTGGACCAAAGCCGCATCTACGCCGGAACCAGCCTGCCGGTGATCCTCGGCCGCAGCCCGCAGGCGACCTACATCATCGACGACACCCGCGTCTCGCGTTCGCATGCCCGCATCGTCTGGCACGGCGGCACGTTCCAGCTGACCGACCTGAGCTACAACGGCACCTACGTCCGCTTCGACCACGATCCGGAAGTCATCGGCCTGCGGCGCGGCAGCTGCACCTTGCACGGCAGTGGCACGATCGGGCTCGGCGCACCGCCGGCCGAGCCGGAGAGCCCCTGCGTGCGCTTCGAGGTCCTGAAATTCGCCGAAACCCATCGGCGCCCACCGCCGGAGTTCGATGGCCCCGCCTGACCTCTTCATGGCCCCGCGCCAGGCATCGGACCGATGAGCTACGCCGCCGAGCCCGAGCACCGCCACGGTCGCGCCGCGCGCACCGCCATCCTCCTGTGCAACCTGGGCACGCCCGACGCCCCGACACCGAGCGCGGTCCGTCGCTACCTGGCCGAATTCCTCAGCGATCGGCGCGTGGTCGAGATTCCGCGCTTGCTCTGGTGGCTGATCCTGCACGGCGTCATCCTGCGCACGCGCCCTGTCCGCTCGGCCCGCAAATACGCGAGCATCTGGACTCCGGAGGGTTCCCCGCTCAGGCACTGGACCGAGAAGCAGGCGGCGATGCTGGGCGACGCGCTGGGACGCCGCGGCCATGCCGTGCTGGTGCGCCCGGCGATGCGCTACGGCAACCCGGCGATCGCGCGGGTCCTGGACGAACTGAAGGCCGAGGGCGTGACACGGCTGCTCGTGCTGCCGCTTTATCCCCAATATTCGGCCACCACCACGGCGAGCGTCTCCGATGCCGTCTGCGACTGGGCGCGAACCGTCCGCACCCTCCCGGAGCTGCGGTTCGTCAACCACTACCACGACGACCCGGGCTACATCGCCGCGCTGGCCGCTCGCATCCGCGAGCACTGGGCCAGCCACGGCCGATCCGGCCCCCTGGTGCTGAGCTTTCACGGCGTGCCCCGCCGCACCCTGGCGCTCGGCGATCCCTATCATTGCGAATGCCAGAAGACCGCGCGCCTCCTGGCCGAGCACCTCGGGATCGCGCCGGACGACCTGTTGGTGACCTTCCAAAGCCGACTCGGCCGTGCCGAATGGCTCCAGCCGTACACCGAGCCGACCCTGATCGCGCTGGCGCGGCGCGGCGTCAAACGCGTCGATGTCGTGTGCCCGGGATTCACCTCCGATTGCCTGGAAACTCTCGAAGAAATCAATCTGGAAGGGCGCGACGCCTTCCTCCGGTCCGGAGGCGAAACGTTCCACTACGTGTCCTGCCTGAACGACCGGGCCGACTGGATCGACGCCCTGGCGGGGCTTGCGCTTGGCCACCTGCAGGGG
>JALYHO010000137.1 GCA_030776545.1 Pseudomonadota bacterium
GGCCCAAGCCGGGCGCGCCGTCGGGGGCCGCCAGGGTCAGCACCCAGCGCGTCGACAGCGCCGCCGCGCCGAGGCCCGCGATCGAAAAGACCCCGAGCTGTCGCAGGCCGGGAAAGCCCGAGAACAAGAGCGCAGCGAAGCCGCAGACGGAGGTCCACAGGCCGAGCCGCACCGTCGGCCAGTTCTGGCCGAGCCAGAGGCGCGCGCCGTTGCCCGGCGCGGTGCCAGCGGCCGGTCGGGCCTGGACGAGGTAGTAGATCGCATAGTCGACGGCCTCGCCGATCAGCGTGGTGCCGAAGCCCAGGGTGATGCCGTGCACGTTGCCGAAAACGAGACTCACCGCCGCGATGCCGGCGAGCACACCCGTCGCGACCGGCAGCAGCGCGACCGCCAGGGTGCGCAGCGAACCCCCGAATGCCAGCAGCATCAGCACGACGATCGCCAGACCCCCCGCGAGCGCCAGCCGTTCCACTTCGGACTTGATCTGCGTCCGCGACGCGACCGCGAACGTCCCCGAGCCGGACACCAGCACGCGCAGACCTTGGGCGGTGAACGGCGCGAAGCGATCGTGCACCAGTTGCAAGGTGCGTTCCTGGGCGTCGAGGTCGGCGCCGTCGGCGTGCGTGGTGGCGATGAGAACCGCGCGCGCGGCGTTGCGCGAGACCCAGACCTGGCCGTCGCTGCGCGGCGCCTGCGTCGGCAGCATGGACTCGGCCATGCGCACGGTCTCGCCGGTCGGGTCGCGCCAGATCAGGTCCTTGATCGCACCCCCGGCCGGCGTGCCCAGCAGGGCCGTGGCCTCGTCGATGCCGGCCCGGAGTCCCTCGACGCTGAAGCGCTGCGCGTCGACCGCCGGACTGAGCAGGTAGCGATGCGCGAACAGGAATTTGCCCGTCGCCTCGTAGGCGGCGTTGTCGCCGTTGTGGACCGCGTCGAAGGCGCCGCTCTCGCGCAGCGCCCGGGCGAATTGCAGCGAGGCCTCGGACCGCTGGGCCGGGGTGCCGCCTTCGATGCCCAACAGCACCAGGCGAGCCGCGACGCCGTTCTTGAGTTGGTCGAGCAGCACCGCCTGCTCCGCGCTCGGCGTCGAAGGCAAGAACGCCGACAGGTCGGCGACATAGCGGGTGCGCGCGCTGACGACGGCCGCCAACGCCAGCGCGAGCAGCCAGATCCAGAACGCCGGGCGACGCCACATCCGCGGGGGAGGGGGACCGGGACGGTCCTCCGGCAGGCTCATCCGGCCGGTCCGCTCGCCGGTCCGCTCGCCGGTCCACTGGCCGGTGCAGCGGTCGGCGCCATGCCGGGCGCGGCCAGCGGCGAGATCGACATCACCGACCGATCGCCGCTCGCCAGCGCCACCGCGACTTCGCGCAGCGTGGCGTTTTCTCCGCTCACGCGCACCGCCGTCACGAGTTGCGCCAGGCGCATGTCGCGTGGTTTGAGTTCGAGCGTCCAGTGCTGCGCCGTGCCGCTGACGGCACTGCTGAAGTTGCGATCGATGGCGACCCGGTTGCCGGTGAGCGTGCCCCGGATCGCTTCCATGATGACAGCGGCCTCCGGCACCGAGTCGAGCGGGACGGTGCGGCTGCGCGATCCGCGGCTCATCGTGACGTCGTTGCCGGTCACGGCGATTTTTTCCTGGCTTGGCCTCAGCGTTTCGCGCACGAAGGTATCCGGGGCATGAAAGCTCAAGCGCCCCGAGGACATCAGGGTGCGGTCGAGCGTCGTCACCGTCCGGGTTTCGGTGAAGGTCGCCTCGCCGGCCTGGACCTGCGCCAGCGTCTCCATCAACTGCGCGAGGTCGAAGCCTTGGGCCCGGGCCGGACCGGCCAGGCGGCACAGGGCCAGCAGGGCGAGCATCCGGCGGCGGTCAGGGCGGGGCAGGGCGGTCGGCGGCATCGGCGATCCAGAAATCGAAAAAATTGAACCAGTTGTACGGCGCTTCGCGACACAGCGTTTCCAGCAGGGTCACATAGCGCTGCAGCGCGTCGCGCACCTGTGCATCGAGGGTCGCGGGACCGGTGTCGCCTGCGACCCGGAAGTCGGCGAGTTCGACGAAGCGCAGGTCGTAGCGCTTGCCGCCGCGGTAGAGCCCCGCCATGAAGACGACCTGACGCCGCAGCATCGCAGCCAGACGGAAAGCACCATCCGAGAAGCGCGCCGGCTGGCCCAGGAAGTCGAACTCGTGGGTGCGGGTGCGCCCCGATTGGCCGGGCAGCGTCCGGTCGGCGAGCAGCCCGGCCACGCCGCCCTGATCGAGCCAGCGGCGCAGCGCGAGCATCGCGCCCGGACGGCCCAGGGCGATCGTGTGCAGTTCGGCGTGTGGCGCGATGGCGGCGAGCGTCGCGTTGATGAGGCGGGCGTTCTCCTCGTACATGAGCATCGCGACCCGGGCGCCGCCCGACTCGGCGCTGGCCCGCAGCGCCTCGAAGCTGCCCAGGTGCGCACCGACCAGCATCACCCCCTCGCCGCGCGCGACCGGCTCGAGCAGGCATTCGCCACCGTCCTGGCGGATGTCGAAGCGCTGCTGCCCGTCCTGCAGGAAATAGACGCGGTCCAGAATCGTCGCCGCGAAGCAATGGATGTGGCGATAGACGTGGCGCCAGCCCGCCGGGCGCCCGAGGACGCGCCCGAGGTAGTCGCGCGAGGCCCGCCGCGCCGGGCCGTTGGCGAGCAGGAAGTACAACGCGATCGGGTGCAGCAGCGTGCGCGCGACGCCACGTCCCGCGCCGAGGGCGATGGCCCGCATCAGCCGCAGCGTCCACAGGTTGCTGCGCTCGCGCTCGCCGGTCCAGGTCTTGGCGACCGGGCGGGGGCCACGGGAATTCACGCTTGGGCCTCGAACTGTCCGCAAGCGACGGTTCGTTCACCTTCTCGAACCTCGAAATGCAGCGCGCGCGGTGCACTTGCAAAGCGCAGGGTCAGGCTCGCCCCGGGACGCACCGGAGCAAGGAACTTGACGGCCCC
>JALYHO010000138.1 GCA_030776545.1 Pseudomonadota bacterium
CCACCTTCATCGGCGCCACCAGGGCGTCCAGGCGCAGCGGAAACTTCGGCGCGCGCGGGGCGCCGGTCGCGCGCGTCGCGGCTTCGTCGGGCACGGGCGGGGGAGGCCGAGTCTCGTCCCTCATCGAGGGCCCTGCCCCAGCCAGCGGGTCCACTCGGGCAGTGCGGCGTGTTCGGTCAGGTCGACCTGCAACGGCGTGATGGAGACCGCGCCCGTGGCTGTCGCATGGAAGTCGGTGCCCGGGCCGGCTTCGCGCGCATCGCCCGCGGGACCGATCCAGTACATCGTCTCGCCGCGCGGGCTGGTCTGGCGGATGAGTGGCTCGCTCGCGTGGCGCCGACCCAGACGCGTCACGCGGCGCGGCAATGCATCGGCGTCGGGGCGGTTCGGGATGTTGACATTGAGCAGGTAAGGCGACGCCGAGGGCGGTTGATCGAGGACGTGACGGATGACACTGCGCGCGACGCGAGCGGCCGCCTCCAGCTCGCCCCAGCCCTTGAGCACCTGGGAGAAGGCGATGGCCGGAATGCCGAACAGGAAGCCTTCCATCGCCGCGGCGACCGTGCCGGAATAAAGGGTGTCGTCGCCCATGTTGGCACCGTTGTTGATGCCGGAGACCACCAGGTCGGGACGCTGCGGCAGCACGCCGGTGAGCGCCAGGTGGACGCAATCCGAAGGGGTTCCGTTGACATACAGAAAACCGTTGGCGGCGGTGTGCACGCTCAAAGGCCGTCCGAGGGTGAGCGAATTCGAGGTGCCGCTGGCGTTTTGCTCGGGGGCCACCACGTCGAGCTCGCCCAGGCCTTCGCACGCCTTGACGAGGGCGGCGAGTCCGGGGGCGAGGTAACCATCGTCGTTGGCAATCAGGATACGCATCGGCCGATTGTATGAACTCGAACCGCCGACCGCGTGAAACAGGCGCGTCATTCGATCCGCCGGCGGGTCGCGTGGGCGACGCGGCGGCGTTGGCACGCTCAGTATGATCGGCGGCCGAACCCACGAAGGACATCCATGCACGCTTGGCTTTGCGAGAACCCCGTCGGCGTCGAGGCGCTGGTCTGGAAAGAACTGCCCACGCCGGAGCCGCATGACGGAGAAGTCCGGGTCGCCATCCGGGCGGCGAGCCTGAATTTTCCCGACATCCTGATCGTCCAGAACAAGTATCAGATGAAGCCGCCGCTGCCCTTCGTGCCAGGCTCCGAATACGCAGGCGTGGTCGAGGCGGTCGGACCCGGCGTGACCCAGGTGCGGCCCGGGGACGCGGTGGCCGCGTTCGGTGGCACGGGGGGGTTCGCCACCCACGCGGTGGTCAAGGCCGCGCTGCTGCTGCCGCTGCCGTCCGGTTTCGCGTTCGACGACGCCTCGGCCTTCGTGCTCACTTACGCGACCACCCACCATGCGCTGCTCGACCGGGCCGCTTTGAAGGCCGGTGAGACGGTGCTGGTTCTGGGGGCGGCCGGCGGGGTCGGCACGGCCGCGATTCAGATCGCCAAGGCCGTCGGCGCCCGGGTGATCGCCGCCGCCTCCAGCGACGCCAAATGCGAGCTTTGCGCGACGCTCGGTGCCGACGCGACCATCAACTACAGCCGTGCCAACGTGCGTGAGGAAATCAAGCGCCTGACGGGCGGCAAGGGCCCGGACGTGGTCTACGACCCGGTCGGCGGCGACCTGGCCGATCCGGTCTTCCGCTCGATCGCCTGGCGCGGTCGCTACCTCGTGGTCGGATTCGCGCAGGGGGGCATCCCGGCCCTGCCCTGGAATCTGGCCTTGCTCAAAGGGGCCTCGATCGTCGGCGTGTTCTGGGGCGAGTACGCGCGCCGTGAGCCCGAGGCCAACGCCCGCGCCCTGGCCGAACTCGCCAGCTGGTATGCACAGGGAAAAGTCAAGCCGGTGATCGACCAGCGCCTGCCGATGCAGGAACTGCTCAAGGCTTTCGAGATCATGGCCGGGCGCCAGGTGCGCGGCAAGCTCGTCATGACCAACGCGTAGCAGGGCGCCGTTGGCGTCGGCGTGGCCGAGCGCGCGCCCACGCCCGCTTTTGGGGCACGGGCGTCAGCGAACGACCGGCTGCGAATGGAGGCCGCTGCGAGCCGATCCGGGGGGGCGATTGCGCTACCATGCCCATTCCCCACACAAGACCCTCAAGGGCGCAGCGCATGCCGGTCAAGGTCCTCATCGTCGAAGACAACCCCGTCGCGCGGAGTTTCCTGACCCGTGTCGTTCGGGAAAGCTTCAGCGATGAACTCACCATCACCGAAGCCGGGGATCTGGAGACCGCACGCCGCCAGATCGGACCGTTGCATCCTGGCGCCTTGACCGCCGAGCCGTTCAAGCTCATCTTGGTGGATCTCGAACTGCCTGACGGCAACGGCATGGAGTTGCTCGCCGAGCTCGGCAGCTACCCCGCGACCAAGATCGTCACCACGCTCTATTCGGACGACGACCACCTGTTCCCCGCACTGCAATGCGGCGCCGACGGCTATCTGCTCAAAGAAGACCGGTTCGAGGTGCTGGTCGAAGAACTGCAAAAGATCGTGCGCGGTCAGCCACCGCTTTCCCCTGCGATCGCGCGCCGCCTGTTGACGCACTTTCGCAGTGGCGGCACGGCGCCGGGGGGCACCCCGACATCGGGACCGGTGCCGCTGTCCTCGGGCTTCCAGAGCAGCCGACCCCAGCCACTGGCCCGCGGCGCCCCGCCCGATCACGAGCGGCTCACGCCGCGCGAGAGCGAAGTACTCACCTACCTCAGCAAGGGCTTCACGATCAAGGAAATCGCCAACCTGATGGGCATCAAGTGGTTCACGGTAAACGACCACATCAAATCCATCTACAAGAAGCTCAACGTCTCGAGCCGGGCCGAGGCTGCGGTGCTGGCGAGCAAGCAGGGGCTGGTCTGACCGGCCGCATCTGACCGGCCTGCCGCGTGCCGCGTCGCATGTCATCCATTCCCGCCGTGCCGAGTCGGTGGCTGCACCCTTTTCGGCGCGGGCGGCACCCATGAGCAACACCTGGCCGGGCCGGGCGGCCACCTGGGCCGGCCTGACCGGCTTGCAAAGCGAGCTCGCGCTCGACGCCGAACTGACCGACCCCGACGTCGACGCGCCGCTGGCGGCGCGCTGGGTCGGCTGGCGCATGCGCATGCTGGCGGCCTGCGCGCTGCTCGGCTGCCTGGCCTTGTTCGGGCTGATCCGGGCCCTGGTCGCGTTGCCGCAGCTCAATGCCCCCTGGCGGATCGACGACCAGGACCGGATCGTCCTGACCGCCAGCCATGATCCCGCGCTGCGCGCCAAGGAGGGCGAGGTCCTGGAGGCGATCAGCGGCGCCGGGACGACGGTGGCGTTGGCCGACGCGGTCACGCTGCAAGAGTCGCCCCGATGGACCATCGACGACGCCGATCGCGCCCGCCAGGCGACCCTCAGCGCGCAAATCGGCAGCGCCTTTTCCGCCGACGAGGTCGAGCTCCACTTCGCCAACGGCGAGACCCTCACCCGCCCCCTGACCCCCATCGGCCTGACCGGCCTGTCGACCTCGTTCTGGCTGCTCGCGGTGTTCGCCCTGGCGCTCTACCTCGTCGGCATGGTGGTGCCGCTGGCGAACCCGACCGGACGCAATCTGGTTTACGCGACGATGGCGCTGTGCCAGGCCGGAAACCTGATGTGCATCGCGGTCGAATCGGCGTTCCAGTGGGGCTTGCCGCCTCTGCTGGTCCGCTGGGACCTGCCGGTGCGCATGGCCTTCGACATCTGCACCGCGGCTGCGATGGTCAACGCGGCCTGCCTGCATCCCCGACGTCTGCCGGGCGCTCGCCCCATCGCCTGGCTGGGTTGGGGCGCCGCCATCGCGCTGGTCGGCGCGATCGCCACGGACAACCTCGGCCAGGCGTGGTGGTGGGCTCAAGCCACGATCACCGGCTACGGTCTGCTCGCGATCGTTCTCCTGACTTGGTCCTATCGCATCGAGCCCCATCCGTTCGCGATGCTGCTGCGTCGCTTCGGCATCGTCGCGGTCGGCACGTGGGCGCTGTTGACGCTCTCGCTGGGCACGGCCGCTCGCCTGCAGGGGACGGCGCACACCATCGCCGACGTGAGCTCGATGGTCTGGTACGTCTTCCTCGGCTCGTTGTTGCTGCTGGTTCCATTTCTCGCTCGTTCGCAGAACTTCATGCGCGAGTTCTCGCTGCTGGCGGCCATCAGCACCGTGGCGACCTCGCTCGACCTGCTGTTCGTGGCGGTGTTCTCGCTCGGCCAGTTCGCCTCGCTGACCTTGTCGCTGTTCGTTTCGTTGGCGGTCTATTCGGGCGTCAGGCAGTGGGTCTTGAACCATCTGCTCGGTCAAAGCATGCTCACGACCGAGCGCATGTTCGAGCAGCTCTACCGCATCGCGCGCAAGGTCGAGGCCCAGCCGGAAAACACCGCGGCGCTGCTGGCGCAGCTGCTGAACGACCTCTTCGAGCCGCTCGAAGTCGCCCAGGTCGATCGCCGCAGCACCTTCTCGCGGGTCGCGAGCGACGGCGCCAGCCTGCTCGTGCCGGTGCCGCAACTCGGCGGAGATCCCCGGCCGCGGGGTGCGGTTCTGATCCGATTCGCCCGGCGCGGCCGCAGGCTCTTCACCGCCGAAGACGCGCGCTTGACGGATCGCATCGTCGAGCAGCTGCGCCGCGCCGTGCGTTTCGACAAAGCCGTGGAGCAGGGCCGCAGCGAGGAGCGCATGCGGCTCGCGCAAGACCTGCACGACGACATCGGCGCGCGCTTGCTGACGCTCATGTACAAGGCCCAGTCGCCCGAGATGGAAGACTATCTGCGGCACACCCTGCAAGACCTGAAGACGCTCACGCGCGGCCTGGCCGCATCCAATCACTTGCTCTCGCATGCCGCGGCGGAGTGGAAATCGGACCTGACGCACCGGCTCAATGCCGCGCAGGTCGAGCTCATATGGAAGTTCGCGTTCGACAAGGACATCCTGCTCACGGTCGTGCACTGGTCCGCGCTGACGCGCATCCTGCGCGAACTGGTCAGCAACGTGATCGCCCACGCGCAAGCGCGAACCCTCGAGATCGATTTCCGTCTCGAGTCCGACCGGCTGGAGCTGGTCATCACCGACGACGGCGAGGGACGCGACCCACGCGGCTGGGCGCACGGCCTGGGGCTCGGTGGGGTCCGCAAACGGGTCAAGCAACTCGGCGGCGAGGTCGAGTGGCGCGAGGCGCCTGGGCGCGGCATCAGCTGCCGGGTGGTGATACGGGATCTTGCCGCCGGCTAGATGCCGAAAAGCGGTCAACGGTTCGGCAAGCGCGTGAGGTGGCTGACGACTCGAACCAAATTCGGGGACATCCGCGACATGACAACCCCGGGGCCACCCTCGCTCTCATCCAGCCGCAGGCTGCCTGCCGCGGAGCGCGAACGCGCGCAGAGACTCAAGGCGTTGCGCCAGTCGTGGGTGCATCCGGACGATGAGAAGGCAATCCGGGAATTTGCCGCAAAGCCCACTGCGACACGTGCGAAGGGTCGTGCATAGTGCGCTACATGAAAGGGTTCCTCGTTTTCGTGTCCCTCGTGCTCGCCAGCTGGGGAGGCGCTGGGTCTGCCAACGACACGACCCCGACGAAACTCGTCGTGATCGGCAACAGCCTGACCGTGCACGGCGTCGCGCCGGGGTTGTGGGATCACGTGAGCGGCATGGCCGCGTCGGATGCGGATCACGACTTCGCCCACCTGGTCGGCCGTGGCCTGGGCCTGCCCGCGACGGCGATCAATTTCGCCGACCTCGAGCGGAACCCGGCGGACGCCATCAACAAAATCGACTTCAATACCCCGGTCGAAACCGAGATCGCTGCGGATACTGCGTCGATCGATGCACGCACCGTCGTGGTCGTGCAGCTCGGGGACAACGCGCCCGCCGGCTCGACAGACTTCCCCGCCGCCTATGCGAAGCTGCTCGATGCGGCGGCCAAAGCGCGTAGCCTGATCTGCGTCAGCACGTGGTGGTTGAATCCAACCAAGGACGCCTCCATCAAAACCGCTTGCGAAGCGCATGGGGGCCGGTATGTATTCATCGGCGACATTTACCCTGCGCGGCAAGACGCGCTCGTGCAGGGGGAAGACCCGGCCGTGATGCGACACCCGCACGATTCGGCCATGGCCGAGATCGCGGTGCGCCTGCTCGCCCCCTAGCGGAGCGGGGTCCGCGGGGGGCTGGGGAGCCGGTCGAGTCGCTTGCTCGACTCCGTTCGGTTCACGTTGAGATCTGCTCGAGGAGCGCCACCTCGGCGCGCTTTGCATCCGCTCTGGGACAGAGGGACATTGCGTTCCGTGTGCAGTGGCAATGAGCGTTTTTTCGGGCTCTGCGCCGTCCTCGGAAACGACACGCCGGATATGCCCGGGGGCGAATTCCGCGAAGGGTTTACCGGGCGTCGCGCGTGGGGTGGCTGATGGGACTCGAACCCACGACAACAGGAATCACAATCCTGGACTCTACCAACTGAGCTACAGCCACCGCAGAGCCGACAATTATAACGGAAGGCGCGCAAACCTCCGGGGGAACGACGGCTAGTTGGCGGCCGCGCTGGCTGCGCTGGCGGTGGGCAAGGCGTCCGGCTTGATCTCGACCTTGTAGCGAGATTTCAAT
>JALYHO010000139.1 GCA_030776545.1 Pseudomonadota bacterium
CGTCCGGCCATCGGTCCAGAAGCGAGTCGCATGGATACGGTCAGGACGAATTTGTTCCCTGGCAAATCAGCGTTCTGATGTGAGCAGAAACGACCGTCCGGGTGACGGCTGCGGTTGGCGCCGAGCAAGATGTCTGTCGAACCCCGGCATTTCGGGTGCCGATGGCGCACACATCCGGTTGCCACCACCGACCGTGGCTCTGGCATTGACAGTGCGGCTCGATCCGCGCTTTCGCCAGTCGGCAGTCCACAGATTCACGGTCTTTGCAGCTGAGCGACCACGGCCTCGCTGCGCGCGATGTCCGCGCCGAGGCGTCCGACCAGCAACTCGATCAGATGGAACCCGAACGCCGGGTGCTGGAAGTAGAGTTGCTTGACCGTCCGTTCGTGGATCTCCAGCACGTGGCAATGGGTCAGGCAGCGCGCCGTGTGCGTTCTTTTGCGTTCTCTGGAGAACACCCCGATCTCGCCGAAGATGCGTCCGACTTCAAGTGGCTGGTGGATATCTTCCAGCTCCATGTCGCCGTTCAGGAGCAGGTAGAGCGCGTCCGCCGCATCGCCCTTGCAGAACAGCTCCTGGCCCGGCTTGAGTTTGCGGGCCGTCATGTAGGGCTTGAGCCACAGGCCGGCCAATTCGGAATCGGCCTCTGCGCTCATCACGCGGCGGGTCAGGCGCGTGACCTCGATCGCGCGGTAGAGGCTGATCGGCAGCAACGCCGCCTCGACGAGCAGCGTGAGCAGCGAGGGCTGCAGTGCGCCATAGACCACCATTGCGACGCCACTGCCCGCGGCCAGCCAGCGCAGCGGCAGCATCGTTCGCACCAGACTGCCGGCCACGATCAGACCGACGCCGATCGCGGCCGCCAACGCGGCGAGCATCTTGAGCGGTGAACTCAGCACCGCCAGGACATAGCTCGAAAACTCCGCACTTGCCAACGCTGCCCATTCCATCAGTTGCATCGCGTCTCCCGTGATGTCCGACCCACCACCGAATCCACGCCAATTGTCGCGGCTTTGACGGCCGGAGCGCGGCCACCAACATGCAGCGACTTCCAGCAAAACAACGGAAGGAGGCTCATGAAGCCACTGCGGCCAGTTTCACTAGCCTTGGCTCATTGTTTGTTGGGCTGCTTTGCAGGCTGGCCAGGTGCAGGCCGCGGGTCCACCCGATCCCCTCGCCGGTCACCACCCGGTCTCTTCGGATCCGTCGACCTGGAGCGGATCCGAGCGAACCCGCCCACAAGCATGCGATAGCGGTGGTCCATGGCCTCCCGGACGCTCTCGACCGGGGCCCGCACGTACTTTGCGCGTGTGGCGCCGGGCAGGGGGGGTGGTCCCGTCGGTCGACGCAGCACGTCGAGGCCAGTGCGTACAAAGGCTGGGGAGCTTGTCCGACACGGTGCAACCACGCAGACAGTAGGCTAAGCGGCTTTCGAGGCTCGCGCTGGGCCATCGACCGAGCCGCGGCCCGATCGCGAAATTGAACATTCCTGACGGATACCTGCCGATGCAGATACACCTGGATGTCCTTGGTGGGCTGGCTGGAGACATGTTTCTTGCCGGCCTGCTGGATGCGTTTCCGGACGCTATCGGCACGGTGACGCGCCAGGTCGAGCGGATTGCGCCGCAGTTCGGCGTCGTCCGCCCCGAACTGGACCTGTCCAGCTTTCAGGACGGCGTCTTCGCCGGAAAGCGATTCGCGGTCGCCGACCCGTTCGCCGCCGCCGCCGCTGCGTCCTCGATCGCCGTTGGCCCTGCTCATGGACCGTCTGGGGATCACCAGCATCACCATCATCATCATGACGGCGGCCACCGACACCCGGTCGAGGCTCGGCCAGGCTCATTGGATGAACCCGGGCATGTCGGTTGGGGCGTGATCCGGGAACGATTGCAAAGCGGGCTGGACGGCGGCGTGCGGGCGCATGCCCTGGGCATCTTCACGCTTCTGGCCGAGGCCGAAGCTCGCGTCCACGGCGTGGCGGTCGAGGAGGTCCGGTTCCACGAGGTCGGGGCCTGGGATTCGGTCGTGGACATCGTGGGCGCCGCTGGTCTGATCGACATGCTCGACACGAGTCACTGGAGCGTGAGCGCGGTACCGCTCGGCGCGGGCCGCGTCCGGACCGCTCACGGGCCGATGCCCGTGCCAGCGCCGGCAACGGCCGAGCTGCTCAAGGGCTTCCTGACGGTCGACGACGGCATCGCCGGCGAACGCGTCACCCCGACGGGCGCGGCGATCCTTCGCTACCTGATACCGACGGGGCATTCGTCCGCGGGAGCTGCCGCCCCGTCGCGCGTATTGCGTCACACCGGCGTGGGCTTCGGCACCCGGCGCCTCGCCGGCATTTCCAACTGCGTCCGCGTGCTCGTGTTCGACGAGCAGCAGCCGGCGTCGCCTGCCGAACCGTCGCAGCACCGCGAGCTCTGCGTGGTGGAGTTCGAAGTCGATGACCAGACCGCCGAAGAACTGGCCCTGGGCCTGGACCGGCTCAGAAGCCATGAATCGATCTTCGACGTCGTGCAGTCACCGGTCTTCGGCAAGAAGGGTCGGATGATGACATCGGTCCGCCTGCTGGCTCGACCGAGCGACTTGCCGGCCGTGATCGAGGCCTGCTTTCGGGAAACGACGACCATCGGATTGCGGCATTCGACGGTGCGGGGCGCGGCTTTGCCTCGCAGGTCGGACGAAGCGCTGGTCGACGGCCACCGCATTCGAGTCAAGCTCGTCGAGCGGCCCGGGGGCACCACGGCCAAGGCTGAATCCGACGATGCGATCGCGCACGAGACCCACCGGAGCCGCCGCCGGCTGCGGCACGAGGCGGAGCGACTCGTTCTCGAGCGGCTGGGGGAGGGCACCCATGGCTGAGCACCCGGTCGTCGAGCGAAACGCGGCCTCGACATTGACCGAGCGACTCGTCGCCATGGGCCCGCTGGTGGTGGCCGTCAGTGGTGGCGTCGACAGTCTCACCCTGGCCGTGCTCGCACACAGGACCCGGCGGGACGTCTCGATGGTCCACGCCGTCTCGCCCGCCGTGCCGGTCGAGGCGACGGCTCGAGTGCGCGAGTGGGCGGCGCGGGAGGGCTGGCAGCTGCAGATCGTCGATGCCGGCGAGTTCGGTGATTCGAACTACCGCGCCAACCCGGCCAACCGCTGCTTCTTTTGCAAGACCCATCTCTACGACGCCATCGGTGCTTTGAGCGAGCGGCAAATCGTCTCGGGCGCCAATCTTGACGACCTGAAGGAATATCGTCCCGGACTGGAGGCGGCGAAGGCACACGGCGTCCGTCATCCCTACGTCGAGTCCCACATCGACAAGGCAGGCGTGCGCCGCCTGAGCGCCTCGCTCGGGCTCGGCAGCGTGGCCGATCTGCCGTCTTCACCCTGCCTGTCGAGCCGGGTCGAGACGGGTATCGCGATCGACCCGCAGGCGCTTCGCAACATTCACGCCGTCGAGCGCCTGGTCGCGCAGCGCATCGCGCCGGCCACGGTGCGGTGCAGGCTGCGCGCCGCAGGCATCGTCGTCGAGCTCGACCCGGCGAGCCTGCGATCGCTGGCCGACGCGGACCGCGATGGCCTCGTCACCGACATTCGGTCGGTCTGGGTCGAGGCCGCGCCCCGCCCGATCAGCTTCGCCCCTTATCGCACCGGCAGTGCGTTCCTGGTGGTTCGCGAATGAGTGCGCCCGAAGTCATCTTCGACGTCGGCCGCGGCCAGCGGATCGGGCTGGACGAGGCGGTCTTCGCCGCGGGCAAGTCGACGGCGCACCTGGTGGAGATCATCGAGGGCGCACTGGCCGACGGCAGGCCGCTCTTGCTGACCCGACTGGCGCAAGCGCGCTACGCCGAGCTGCCCGACAGGCACCGCGCCCTCCTGGCCTATTGCCCACAGTCATGCACGGCCACGGCGGGACCACCGCGCCCGGTCTCGGCGGACGCGCTGGTGGCCGTCGTCTGTGCGGGAACGTCCGACATGCCGGTCGCCCGCGAGGCGTTGGTGACGCTGCGCCACCACGGCGAGCAGGCGACGCTCTTCGCGGATGTCGGCGTGGCGGGCCTGTGGCGTCTCACCAGCCGTCTGGAGTCGATCCGACGCTTTCCGGTGATCGTCGCGGTCGCCGGCATGGACGCGGCCCTGCCGACGGTCCTGGGCGGCCTGGTTGCCAGCGCCATCGTGGCCGTCCCCACCTCGGTCGGGTACGGCGTCGCCGCGGGTGGCCACAGCGCGCTGCATTCCATGTTGTCCAGTTGCGCGCCCGGCGTCGCGGTGGTCAACATCGACAACGGCTACGGCGCTGCGTGCGCGGCGCTGCGCACCGTCAACGCGCTGCGCCGCTGGCGTGGTGCGCAAGATACCGACGCGAGCGCGCACAGCGCCTCCGTCATCCAGGCGGCGGCGTGACGCGCGCCGCGACCATTGAACGGCCAACCAGGAGACCATCATGGAGCGACGTGGATTTATCAAGGCCTCGGCGGCAGGTGCGGGCATGGTGGCGGCCAGCGGCGCTGCCGTCGCGGCGTCGAGCCCGGGCGCGAGCGGCGCCATCACCCCCGGGACGCGAGAAATCCTCGACCCGCGTCTGCTGTTGCGGGTGAAGGACGCCGGCGAGCGCCGGGGCGACATGCTCTACCGGCCGCTCGGGAGCACCGGCCAGATGGTCTCGGCCATCGGCCTGGGCGGCGCCCACATCGGCAAGACGCCGGTGGACGAACCGATGGCCCTTCGGCTGGTCCAGTCGGCCCTCGATCGCGGCATCAATTTCCTGGACAACTCGTGGGACTACAACAACGGCCAGAGCGAGATCCGCATGGGCAAGGCCTTGGCACAGGGCGGCTATCGGCAAAAAGCTTTCCTGATGACCAAGATCGACGGGCGCACCAAGGAAGCCGCGAACGCGCAGCTGGAGACCTCGCTCAAGCGCCTGCAGACCGACCACATCGATCTGGTCCAGCACCACGAGATCATCCGCTTCGACGACCCTGACCGCATCTTCGCCGACGGTGGCGCGATGGAAGCCCTGGTCGAGGCGCGCAAGGCCGGCAAGATCCGCTACATCGGTTTCACGGGCCACAAGGACCCGCGCATCCACCTCTACATGCTCGCCATGGCGGCCGAGCGCGGATTTCACTTCGACACGGTCCAGATGCCATTGAATGTCATGGACGCGCATTTCCGCAGCTTCGCGCATTTGGTGCTGCCGCACCTGGTCGAACAGAAAATCGGCGTGCTCGGGATGAAGTCCATGGGCGACGGCGTCATCCTGAAGAGCGGAGCGCCGATCACGGCCCTGGACTGCCTGCACTACGCGCTCAACCTGCCGACCTCGGTGGTCATCACGGGCATCGATAGCGAAGCGATCCTCGATCAGGCGTTCGAAGCGACGCGCACCTTCCAGACCATGAGCGCAGCGCAGGTGGCGGCGCTCGTCGCCAAGACCCAGACCTTCGCGGCCAATGGTCAATACGAGCTGTTCAAGACCTCGCAGCACTTCGACTCGACCATGCAGCACCCGGATTGGCTCGGCGGCCCGTCGGAGAGCGTACAGAAATTGGCGCCCCCGCCCGGGGCCTGAACGAGCCAACGCGGCGCCGCGGCAGCGACCGCCCGGGTTCACACCACGCCGTCGAAGGGCAACACATCGACCGGGTCGCCCGGTTCGACGTCGGCTTGGGTGGGGCCGAGCACGACCAGGCCGTTGGCCTCGCTCATGCTGCGCAGGATGCCCGACCCTTGAGAGCCGGTGAGGCGCACGCACCAGCCGCCGTCCGTGGCACGCGAGACGATGCCACGCTGGTATTCGGTGCGCCCCGGCTTCTTGCGGATCGGTCCCGTGCTGGTCGCGCGCAGCATCGGCAACGGGTCCTGCCGAGCGCCGCCCATGGCGAGCAAGGCGTCGCGGACGAGAGCGTAGAAGGTCACCATGACGGCGACCGGATTGCCGGGCAGGCCGAACAGGATCGCGCGGTGGTCGCCGGTGTGGATCTGCCCGATCGCGAGCGGACGGCCCGGCCGCATCGCGATGCGCCAGAACAGGACGTCGCCGATGGATGCCATCACGGCCTTCGTGTGGTCGGCCTCGCCGACGCTCACGCCGCCCGAGGTGATGACGGCATCGGCGTCCCGCGCGGCGGCGCGAAACGCGGCGTCGAGTGCCGTGGGATCGTCGCGCACCACGCCCATGTCGATCACGTCCACCCCCAAACGCTGCAGCATGGCCCACAAGGTGTAGCGGTTGCTGTCGTAGACGCAGCCGGCGGGCAGCGGCTCGCCGACCGAGCGCAGCTCGTCGCCAGTGGAGAAAAAGGCGACCCGCAAGCGGCGCCACACGGGGACTTCCGCGAGCCCCAGCGACGCGAGCAGGCCCACATCGGCCGGTCGCAGCGTGCGCCCGGCCCGGAGCGCCGCGTCACCGCGCGCCAGGTCTTCGCCGGCGCGGCGCCGGTTGTCGCCAGCCCGAACGACCCCCGGGGGTATCGTCACGGCCGAACCGGCCACACGTACCCATTCTTGCGGCACCACGGTGTCGAGGGAGTCGGGCAGCACGGCCCCGGTCATGATGCGAACGCATTGATTCGGCTCGGCGTCGGCAAACTCGGCCGGGCCTGCGAAGCGCTTGCCGACGACCTGGAGCACGGTGTCGCCGCTGGTGGCGAGGTCGGCACCGCGCAGGGCGTAACCGTCCATGGCCGAGTTGTCGTGCGCCGGCACGTCGAAAGGCGAAACGACGTCTTGCGCCAGCACCCGCCCGAGCGCGCTGCGCAGGGCGACCCGCTCGACCGCGCGCACGGGGGTGACGAGGCGGGCGATGAATTCGCGCGCCTGCTCGATCGGCAACTCGTTCGGGTCGTAGCCCAACACCCCCGCGGCGATCTCGCGCAAGCTCGGACCTGCGTTGCCCTCAACCATGTTGCAGGGCCCGCAACTCGTCGACCGTGTTGGCATTGGCGAAGGCCGGGGCATCGTCGAAGGCCACCTCGGTGCAGCGGTGCAGGGCGGTCCACTTGTCGATCTTGCGTTGCCCTGAGGCGGTGAAACGCAGCAGGCTGGTCCGCACGTCGGCGCGCATCAGGCAAAACACCGGCTGCACCTGCAGCGAATCGCCGGCGCGCGTCGCGGCGATCGCGATCTCGGCTCCGGCCGACTCCAGGCCGGCGGCCAGCCGCGCCACCAGGTCGAGCGGAAAGCCGGGCGTATCGCAAGGAACGGTCACCAGGTACGGGGTCGTGCAATGCCTGAGGCCGGCGAGGAAGCCCGCCAGCGGCCCGGCGTAGTCAGCATCGGCGTCCGTCAGCACGGGCACGCCCATCGATTCGTAGGCGTCGAGGTTGCGATTCGCGTTGACCACGACCTGCCCCACCTGCAGCGCCAGGCGCCTGAGCGCATGCTCCGCGAGGGAAGTGCCGTGGTGCGGTTGCAGCCCCTTGTCGACGCCTCCCATCCGGCTGCCGCGGCCGCCGGCCAGGACCAGCCCCGTGATGTCCTTGCGCTCGATCATGCGTCGAGTGTAGGGTAGGTCGTCGGCCCGCCGGGACCAGCCCGAGGGGAGGTGCCACCACCTCCGTTGCTCTGGGGTGCCTCGCCCTGAAGTTGTCGACATCCCTCCACCCCGTTTGTCCTGGGCTTGTCAAAGGGTCGGTGATCGGGCACTCGGCTTCGACAACCTTGGCCCGAACGGGAGGTGGGGCGCACGCTCGCACGCGCGGCTTCGACGCACCCCGTCTGGCCCCTCGCTCAACGACGCTGGGCGTTCGGAAAGAACACCTGCTCGCCGCCGATCTTGTAGGCGGCGATGGCGGCCTGACCCGCCGGGCCGACGACCCAGTCCGAAAATGCCATGGCAAGCGCTGTGCGTGTCCACGGGAAGCGCGCCGGGTCGACCACGATCACGCCGTACTGGTTGAAGAGGCGGCGGTCGCCTTCGACCAGGATGCGCAGGTCGGCGCGGTTTCTGAAAGCGAGCCAGGTCCCGCGGTCGGCCAGCAGGTAGGCGCCGCCGCTGGCCGCGATGTTGAGGGCCGGGCCCATGCCGCAGCCGCAGGCGCGGTAGTCGAGGCGGCCGGCCTCGCGCAGCGCGCCGGGGTCGGGAACGCCGGCCGCTTTCCAGTAGCGCAATTCGGCCGCGTGGGTGCCGCTGTTGTCCCCGCGCGAGACGAACGCCACGCCGCCCGCACGATCGCTCGCGGCGAGTCGGGAAAGCGCCGCGACGATGTCCTGCCCGGCCACCCGAGCCGGGTCGGCGGTCGGCCCGACCAGAACGAAGTCGTTGTACATGACTGCGCGGCGCGCGAGCCCATAGCCCTCGGCCACGAATTTTTCCTCGGCCGGCTGGTCATGCACGAACAACAGGTCGGCGTCGCCGCGCCGGCCCATGTCGAGCGCCTGGCCGGTACCCACCGCGACCACCCGCACCTGGATGCCGCTGGCCTGCGTGAAGGCCGGCAGTAGGTGGCCGAACAGGCCCGATTGCTCGGTGCTGGTGGTCGAGGCCATCACGATGTAGCGGTCCTCGGACGCGCGAACCGCGCGCGGGCCGGCCACGGCGCCAGCAGCGAAGGCGATGCAGAGGCGGCGGCGGGTCAGGTCTTGTCTCATGTCGCTGGTCTTCAAAGCGGCGCAGGGCGCCGCCGTTCGGAAAAGAAAAGGGCCGCCGGTCGATCGACCCGCACCTGCCCGCGCTCGAGGAAGATCACGCGGCTCGCCAGGCGCTCCGCCTGAGCCAGGTCATGGGTGCTCATCACCAGGGTCATGCCCTGGCCTGAAAACCCCGCGAGCACGGCCTCGACGTCGTTTTTCGCATCGGGGTCGAGGCTCGCGGTCGGCTCGTCCAGCAGCAGCAGGCTCGGCCGAGCCGACCACGCCCGGGCCAGCGCCAGTCGCTGCTGTTCCCCGGCGGACAGGGCCCGGGCGGAGCGGCCGCCGAGGGCGGCCAGGCCGACCCGCTGCAAGGCCTCGCTGGAGCGCGCCCTGCGCTCCGAGGCGGGCACTCGGGCGAGCCAAAGTGCCACCTGCATGTTCCGCCAGACCGACAAGCGCAGCAGGAAAGGGCGCTGGAAGACCATCGCCTCACGGGCGGCCTCCAGCGCGACCCGGCGCTCGCCCGAATGATCGACGCCGCCCCGCAAGGCCTGCAACAGCGTGGTCTTGCCCGAACCGTTCGCGCCGACGAGCGCGACGAATTCGCCGCGTCGCAGGCTCAGGTCGAGCGGGTGCAGGGCGACGACGTCGCCATGGCGAACGCCCACTTGACGCAGGTCGAGCAGCACCCCGGCGTTCAGCGCGCTCATCGCGCCATCCCCTGCGCCCGCTGCGCCCATGCGATCGCCAGGTTGATCAAGGCCACCAGGCCAAGCAGGACCAGTCCCAGGCCGAGCGCGAGGGGCAAGTTGCCTTTGCTGGTTTCGAGCGCGATGGTGGTGGTGATGACCCGAGTGACGCCGTCGATGTTGCCCCCCACGATCATCACCGCGCCGACCTCCGAGACCGCCCGGCCGAACGCGGTGAGCAGCACCGTCAGCACGGCCCAGCGTTCGTGCACCAGCATCAGCAGGGCGGCGGTAAAGGGCCGCGCGCCCATCGAGCGCAACTGCTCGCCAGCGTCGCGCAGCCCGTCGGCGACGAGTTGGCGCGTCAGGGCCGCGATCACCGGCAAGACCAGCACGCTCTGGGCGATGACCATGGCGATGGGGGTGAAGAGCAAGCCCCAGTCTCCCAGGGGCCCGCTGCGCGACAGCAGCAGGTAGACCACGAGTCCGACCACCACGGAGGGCAGGGCGAGCAGTGTGTTGAGCAGTGCGACCACCGTGCGGTGGCCACGAAAGCGTGCGACCGCCAGCCAGGCCCCCCCCGCCAGGCCGACACCGGCGGCCAGTACGCAGGCCGAGACGCTGACGCCGAGCGACAGGCGCACGGTGCGCCACAGCACCGGGTCGGCCGCGACCAGCATGGCGAGCGCGGCCCGCAGGCTGTCGGCGAAGGGGTTCAAGGCAGGAGATCCGGGCGCCAGGGGGGTGGATGCGGCATCGGCTTTTCGCGCTCGCGCCTACACTGCGCGCCTGACTCGATCTTGCATGCATGAATGTTATCGGCTTCAGCGGCTTTTCCGGCGCGGGCAAGACCACCCTCGTCGAGCAACTGGTCGGGCGCCTGAAGCGCGCCGGGCGGCGTGTGTCGGTGGTCAAGCATGCCCACCATGCCTTCGACATCGACCAGCAGGGCAAAGACTCGTGGCGCCATCGCCACGCCGGCGCCTACGAAGTCGTGATCGCGTCCGATCGGCGCCTGGCCAAGGTGCGCGAATACGAATCGCGCTGCGCGCCGACCGTCCATCAGTTGATCGGCGAATTGGCGCCCTGCGACTGGGTGCTGGTCGAAGGGTTCAAGCAGGCGGCCTTGCCCAAGCTCGAGGTCTGGCGGCCGGCCACTGCGCAGCCCCCCCGCTATCCGCAGGATCCATGGATCGTCGCGGTGTGCACGGATGACCCTGCCGCGTTGCCGGGCGACTGCGCCTTGCCCGTCCTGGACCTCAACGACGCCGAGGCGGTGGTCGCCTTCCTGCTGACCCAGCCCCATCGCTTCAGCTATGTCGCGCCCAGCTCGTGACTGCAGGCCCCGGGCGATGCGGGGCCGGGACGGATCAGGCGTAGCAGAAGAATTCTTCGATGGTGGCACCGGTGGCGTCGACACCGGCGAGTCGCACCGAGAGCGGTGGCGCCTTCGGATCGACCTCGAACACCCTGACGATCAACTCGCGGCCGGTGATCCCGTCGGCCACCAGGGCGCGACAATGGGCCAGCAAGGCGTCGTCGGCGGGGGCTTCGGTCAGTTCGCCGTTGGCGTGCCTTATGAACACTGAAAGTCCCGACATGGCTGGTCTCCCCACTTTTGAATAGTCCACGATTGGATGGCGTTCGGCTGGGTTCGAATCCGCGAGACCGGCCGGTTCAACACCTGCTTTTCCTTCGATTCCTCCCCGCGGCGTCGGCGATCATCTCGCGACCATGAGCATATCCCCACCTGTCCACCAACAGCGCGACTGGCGCCATTTGCAGCGCGCTGCCGTCGCGGCGCACCGGGCGCTGGGTTCGATGGTGCAAAAGCACTTTCGGGCCCAATTCGCCTGCGCCGCCAGCATTGCGGTCTGGATCCTGCAGCACCGACCCGACCTGGCAACGCGCTCGCGCCTGCGCATCCTTGTCGCCTGCGCGACCGATTTCGAAGCGCTCGACAGTGGGCGCTGGCTGCAATTCATCCCCTGGCTCCTCGGTCGCCCGACCTTGCAGGTCGAGGCCAGCATCGTCGGCGCGGTGTACCCGGTGGGGGACGGCGTGCCCGAACACCGCCTGCGCACGCATGCCTGGACCCTCGTCAAGGACCGGGCCGCGGCCGTGCTGGTGGAGGGCACGATCGGCGACTGGCGTCGCTCCGCCGCGGCCTGCGTCCCCGACCTGTGCGCGATCTTTTCTCCTGAATTCGCGCGTGGGCATGCCGCCTTGCTGAGCGAGGAGGGGGTCCTGCCCTTGCTGCGCGAGGGGGTGCCCCTGGCGCTCTTCTCCGCCACCGAGGCCGAGCAACTCGTCGACCTCTACACCCTGCGTGCGTTCGGCCTGTCGCCGGTCGACCCCGAGTGCTGGCCGAACCCGTGGGCGCTCGAGCCCGTCGGCGCGGCCGAAGGGGCCTACGCCGGGATGGGTTGGGCCGGGGAATTCACCGCGGTGGCAGGGCGCCTGGAATCGGACGCGTCGCGACTTCAGGCGCTGGGGGCGGCACTCGAGTATGTGCGCGAGCTGCTCGACGCCGCCGGTGACGACGCCTTCCTGACGCTCGGAGAAGGCCTGCGCGCCGCCGCGCTTGACGACGCGTCGAGCGAAGCCGCGAGCGTGCTGCTGCGGTTGCCCCACGCGGTGGCGGTCGACACGGCCAACGGCCACGTCTATCAGATCCTGGAAACCAGCGCCTGTCTGCTCGGCTCGGTTCCGCCGCTGCCTGCCGCCGCCTTGCAGACCTTTCCGGGCCATGAGGACCTGGTGGCACGCGCGATCTGGGCCATCGCGATGCACCGCGAGCACGTGCAGCCGCACGTGATCGCGCTGGACCAGGAACTGCGCGCCGAGCTCGCCGGAGCCTGAGGCCCGCAAGTCAAGCGATGCGCGCCATGTCACGGACCATGGTCGGTCCGGCGCGCCGCTCGATTTCGGCCAGCAGGGGTTTGTTCCAGCCGAGCGCGAACATGGCTTCGGCAGTCACGAACATCGGGCCGATGAGCAGCCCGATCAGGTCGTCGGCGAACGCCGGCTTGCGACCTTCGTACCAGTGACCGATGAACTGGATCGCCCAGCCGAGCAGGAAAAGACCCAGGCCCCAGCCGATCCAGATGGCGACGCCGCCGCCGTGCGCGACCTCGGCGCTCGCGCCCACCAAAAAAGCGACCGCGGCGCTGGTGGCCAGACCGAGGGCCAGCTCACCGCGGGTCAGGTACCAAAGGGCACAGGCGCCGAACACGATCCAGGCAGGGCTCAAGCTCAGCGCGCCGACGCCGAACGACGGCCGTGCCAGCAGCACCCCGAGCGCGAACACGATCATCGGCACGCCGATGAAGTGACTGGCGATGTTGCGTTCGTCACGGTGGTACTGGGCGTACCCGCTGAGGAGGTCGGTCGCAGCGCGCATCACGTGAGGTCTCCGCGGTGATCGGTCGGAAGTTCGCGCCATCTTAGGACAATCCGCCGCCGGGCGCACGGTTCGCGGGGTGCGGCGTCGCCTTCCCTACAATCCAGGCAATTCCGCAGGGTCTCCCGACGATGAGCATCAAGAGCGACAAATGGATCCGCCGCATGGCCGAGACCACCGGCATGATCGAGCCGTTCGAACCCGGCCAGGTGCGGGCCGACGCGCGCGGTCAGCGGATCGTGAGCTATGGAACCAGCAGTTACGGCTATGACATTCGCTGCGCACCGGAATTCAAGGTGTTCACGAACATCTACAGCACCGTGGTCGATCCGAAGTGTTTCGACGAGCGCAGTTTCGTCGACATCGAGGCCGACGTCTGTGTCATCCCGCCCAACAGCTTCGCGCTGGCCCGCACGGTCGAGTATTTTCGAATCCCCCGCAACGTGCTGACGATCTGCCTGGGCAAAAGCACGTATGCCCGCTGCGGGATCATCGTCAACGTGACCCCCTTCGAGCCCGAATGGGAGGGCTTCGTCACGCTCGAGTTCAGCAACACCACGCCGCTGCCTGCCAAGATCTACGCGGGTGAAGGCTGCGCCCAGGTGCTGTTCTTCGAAAGCGATGAAGTGTGCGAGACCAGCTACAAGGACCGCGGCGGCAAGTACCAGGGCCAACGCGGCGTGACCTTGCCCAAGACCTGAGAGGCCCTCGCCCGCCGCGCTACCATCCCGCCCGGGACGCTAAAAAACCGAGGAGACCCCGATGCGGATGGACGGCCAGGACGAGAGTTCGAACGTGGAAGACGTTCGCGGGGGTGGCGGCGGCACCGGCTTCATCGGCGGCCGTGGAATCGGGCTGGGAACGATCGTCATCGCACTGGTCGGAGGCTGGATATTCGGGGTCAATCCGCTCACCATCCTCGGCATGTTGAGCGGCGGTGGCCAGGCGGTGCAAACCGCACCCGCACCCGCGCCACGCGCAGCGGACGGGCGCCCCGAGGAGCCCGAGGTCAAATTCGTCAGACAGGTGCTGCGCAGCACCGAGCAGGTCTGGACGGCCGTGTTCCAGCAATCGGGCAAGACCTACCAGCCCCCACGCCTGCGGCTTTTCAGCAACAGTTACCCGACCGGCTGTGGCCAGGGCGAGGCGGCGATGGGTCCCTTCTATTGCCCTGCCGACCACATCGTCTACCTCGACATGAATTTTTTCAGCGTGATGAGCCAGCGCCTGGGGGCCCCGGGACAGTTCGCCCAGGCCTATGTCGTGGCGCATGAAGTCGGGCACCATGTCCAGAGCCTGCTGGGCATCACCGACAAGGTCGACGCCGCCCGCCAGCGCAGCAGCGAGGCCCAGGCCAACGCGGTCAGCGTGCGGGTCGAGCTGCAGGCCGATTGCTTCGCCGGGGTGTGGGCCAAGCTCTCGCAGGCGCAGCAAGGGTGGCGGCTCGAGCAGGGCGACATCGAGACCGCCCTGAATGCCGCCTCCCAGATCGGTGACGACAACCTGCAGAGGAAGGCACGTGGCACCGTGGTGCCGGAAACCTTCACGCACGGCACCAGCGCGCAGCGGGTGGGGTGGTTCAAGCGCGGGTTCGAGTCGGGGGTTCCCGATCAGTGCAATACCTTCGCGGCGCAGCAGCTCTGACGCTTCCACGGAACTGCGACACGGCCCGCCCGAATGCGACGTTCGCTCGGCCCGAACGGTATGTTTGACCGGGCTCACCGCAACAAGATCTTCCCGTCCACCTGGCGTATGTCCGTGTGGCCGCAAAACGCCATCGTCAGGTCGAGCTCCTTGGCAATGATCTCGAGCGCCAGCGTGACCCCGGCTTCGCCCAACGCCCCCAGCCCGTAGAGGAACGCGCGACCGATCAAGGTTCCTTTGGCCCCCAGCGCGACCGCCTTCAGCACGTCCTGTCCCGAACGGATGCCGCCATCCATCCAGACCTCGATCCGATCGCCCACCGCGTCGACGATCGCGGGCAGTGCGGCGATCGAGGACGGCGCCCCGTCGAGCTGGCGGCCACCGTGGTTGGACACGATCATGGCGTCGGCACCGCTCTCCACCGCGAGGCGGGCGTCTTCCTCGTCGAGGATGCCTTTGAGCACCAGCTTGCCCCCCCAGCGCTTCTTGATCCATTCGACGTCGTTCCAGTCGAGTTGGGGATCGAACTGCTCGCGCGTCCAGGTGGCGAGCGAGCTCATGTCGCTCACGCCCTTGGCGTGTCCGATGAGGTTGCCGAAGCTGTGCCGGCGCGTGCCTGCCATGCCCATGCACCAGCGCGGCTTGGTCATCAGGTTGAGGATGTTTTTCAGGGTCGGCTTGGGCGGGGCGGTCAGCCCGTTCTTCAGGTCCTTGTGCCGCTGGCCCAGCACCTGGAGGTCGAGCGTGAGCATCAGCGCACTGCAGCCGGCGGCCTTGGCGCGGTCCATCAGCCGGTCCATGAAATCACGATCGCGCATCCAGTAGAGCTGGAACCAGAAGGGCGCACGCGTGGCTTGCGCGATGTCCTCGATCGAGCAGATGCTCATGGTGGAGAGGGTGAAGGGCACGCCGAACTTCTGCGCCGCCCGCGCCGCCAGGATCTCCCCGTCGGCATGCTGCATGCCGGTCAGCCCGGTCGGCGCGAGCGCGACCGGCATCGCGACGTCCATGCCGGCCATGCGCGTGCGCAACGAGCGGTTGTCCATGTTCACCGCCACCCGTTGGCGCAGCTTGAGCTTGCCGAAATCGCTTTCGTTGGCGCGGTAGGTGCTTTCGGTCCACGAGCCCGAATCGGCGTAGTCGTAGAACATGCGCGGCACGCGTCTTTCGGCCAGGACCCGCAGGTCTTCGATGTCGGTGATCACAGGCATGGGGTCGAGGTCTCGAGGGATCGCGGTGGACAGCGACTCTAAGGCATCCGGCAGGCGCTCCCTGCGCTTGCGCCCGTTCGTCAGGGCGTGTTGACGATGTCTCGGTACATCGGCGCCAGCCGAGCCAGCAATCGGTTCTGGACCGAGAAGGGGATCCCGCGCGCCTGCATGCTTTGCTGCAGCACCTCGACCAGCGCGTTGAAATTGGACCGACTCACGTCCTGCGCGCTGTGGGCTCGCTTCATGTCCTTGCCGGAGTAGGTGCACGGTCCGCCGGAGACCTCGCACAGTTGCTCGACCAGATGTTGCTTGAACGGCGCGGCCTCGACATCCTGAAAGAACGGCCGCGTCCGCGGATCCGCCAGCAGCCGCGCCATGAAGTCGTCGCTCAGCGCGACCAGGCCAGGACCGGCGCCCAGTTCGCGGTAGAGCGCGTCGTCGGTCGCGGCGGCGGCGCCACATGCGAAGGCCAGCGC
>JALYHO010000140.1 GCA_030776545.1 Pseudomonadota bacterium
GGGCGCGTGCGGGCACCCCGGGGGCGGCGCTGCCCGTGGCGGACCGGGCGGCGCTGAAGGCGGCCCGCGAACGATCGGAAAAACTGCCGGAATCGGCACCGGAAGACGCCGCGCTGCCGGGCCCGCCGGCTTCGTGCGGGCCCACCGCATGGCGCAGGCGGCGATAAGGCGGCAATGGCGGGAAGGGCTGCGTCTGGTCGACCGGATGGATCCAGGGCAGGTCGGTGTCCCTGGCCCAGGGCTGCGAGTCCAGCGGCAGCCGATAGCCGAGGGCGGAGTCGCCCGGAATCAGGTAGCAGCGCTCGGCCCGCAGGAACCAGGGCCCGGTCTGCCAGCGCGCGCCCGCGCCGGGGTTGCGTGCGACCGGAAAGGCGTGGCCCACGACCTTGTCGAGGCCTTGGGTGAAGACCTTGCGGATGCGGTCACGCTCGAGCGGGTCGGCCAGCCGCGCGTCGAAGGGGTCGACGTTGGAGGGCAGCTTGCGTTCGCGCCACAGGTAGTACCAGGTGTCCTCGTAGGCCGGGAACACGTATTGCGGGTCGAGGCCGAGCCGCTTGGCGACGCCGGCCAGCAAACGATGGGCGTGGGCCTCGGTGGCGCCATAGTCGCGGTGCTCGTCGGCGACCAGTTCGGGGTGGCTCCAGATGGGCTCCTTGTCCTTGCGCCAGAACAGGTTGAGCGACCAGCGCGGCAGCTGCTCGCCCGGATACCACTTGCCCTGGCCGTAGTGCAGCAGCCCGCCCTGGCCGTACTTGGCGCGCAGCTTGTCCATCAGCTCGGCACTGAGGAGGCGCTTGGTCGGGCCCATGGCCTCGGTGTTCCACTCGGCCCCCTCGCGATCGTCGACCGACACGAAGGTCGGCTCGCCGCCCTGGGTCAGGCGCACATCGTTGCGGCGCAGGTCGCGGTCGACCTGGTGACCAAGGGCGTCGATCGCGCTCCACTGCTCGTCGGTGTAGGGCAAGGTGACGCGCGGCGCCTCCCAGACCCTGCGGACCGACATGGTGTGCTCGAAGGTGGTGACGCACTCTTCGAGCGCTCCGCTCACCGGCGCGGCCGAACCGGGGTCGGGCGAGCAGGCGAGCGGAATGTGGCCTTCCCCGGCGAGCAAGCCGGACGTCGGGTCCAGGCCGATCCACCCGGCCCCGGGCAGGAAGACCTCGCACCAGGCATGCAGGTCGGTGAAGTCGACCTCGGTACCGCTCGGTCCGTCGAGCGACTTCACGTCGCTCTTGAGCTGGATCAAATAGCCCGAAACGAAGCGCGCCGCCAGGCCCAGGTGGCGCAGCAACTGCACCAGCAGCCAGCCGGTGTCGCGGCACGAGCCGCTCGCTTTTTGCAACGTCTCCTCGGGCGTTTGCACGCCAGGCTCGAGGCGCACCACGTAGCCGATGTCACGCTGTAGTTTCTGGTTGAGTGCGACCAGCCAGTTGTTCGTCGGCGTTTTTTCGCGTGGCACCTCGGCGAGGTAGGCGGCGAAGGCCGGTGCGGCAGGCGCCTTGGCCAGGTAGGGTTCGAGTTCGGCGGCCACTTCGGGCTCGTACGCGAACGGGTAATGCTCGGCCGAGGGCTCGAGAAAGAAGTCGAACGGGTTGAGGGTCGCCATCTCGGCGACCAGGTCGATCTCGATCCGGAACGTGGTCGTCTTGTCGGGAAAGACCAGGCGCGCGAGGTAGTTGGCCTGGGGGTCTTGCTGCCAGTTGATGAAATGGGTGGCGGGCTCGACGCGCATCGAGTAGCTCAGGATGCGGGTGCGCGAATGCGGCGCCGGGCGCAGCCGGACGATCTGCGGGCCGAGGTGGATCGGCCGGTCGTACCGGTAGTGCGTGACGTGATTCAGCGCGACATGGATGGACATGGAATTCCTGGTGGACGATCGGGTGCTTTGAAAGTGGAACGCAGGCTCATCGGGTGGCCACCGGAACCAGGAAATCCCGGCTGATCCCGACGCCCAGCGTCCCGACCCGCTCCAGGAACTGGGTCAGGTAGGCGTGCAGCCCGGTGGCGAGTATCTCGTCGATGCGGCCGTATTGCAGGTCGGCCTGCAGGCGGCCGGCGCGCCGCAGGGTCTCGGTCGATTGCTCGTTGGCGACCATCTTCAGGTTGTTGACCACCTCGTGCATGCAGGCGGCGAGCGAGCGCGGCATGTCGGCACGCAGGATCAGGAGTTCGGCGACCTTCTCGGGACGGATGACGTTGCGATAGGCCTTTCTGTAGACCTCGAAACCGGACACCGAGCGAAGAATGCCCGACCAATGATAGAAATCGACTTCGGTGTCGCGCGCGGCGGGGCTGCCATTCGTGAACCCGTGGTATTCGCTCTCCACCGCGTGGAATTTGACATCCAGTAGCCGAGCGGTGTTGTCGGCCCGTTCGAGGAAGCTGCCGATGCGCAGGAAGTGAAACGCCTCGTCCTGCAGCATGGTGCCGACGGTGACGCCGCGCGAGAGGTGCGAACGAAACTTGACCCACTCGAACAAGCTGCTGGGGTCGCGCAGGAACGACTCGTTGACGATCAGGCGCTGAAATTCGAGCCAGGTCTGGTTCTGGGTTTCCCAGACTTCCGTCGTGAGGGTCCCGCGCACGGCACGCGCGTTCTCGCGGGCGGCCTGCAGGCAGTTGCGGATGCTCGAGCCGTTGTCGGCGTCGCTCACCATGTAGCGCATCACCGCATCGGGCGTCACCGCGCCGTAGCGTTTGGCGAAGTCGCCGCTGAGCTCGCTGATCCCGAGCAGCCCCTTCCACCCCTTCTCGGCTTCATCGGCCGACTGCGGCATCAGCGAGGCCTGGTAATTCACATCCAGCATCCGGGCGGTGTTCTCGGCCCGTTCCATGTAACGCGCCATCCAGAACAAGTGGTCTGCAGTCCTAGACAGCATCGTTCACCTCCGGCTGGCCGAGAACACCGCCGCGCGCGTGCGCGCGCCGCCGTCTTTTGACTTCGTCGAAGCGCTGCTGCGCAGCGCTTTCGGCCCGTTCCATGTATCGCGCCATCCAGAACAAGTGGTCTGCAGTCCTAGACAGCATCGTTCACCTCCCGGGCGTGTTGCGACAGCATCGGTCTGCTCTCCTCAGGCTTCCAGGACCCAGGTGTCCTTGGTCCCGCCGCCCTGCGACGAGTTGACCACCAGCGACCCCTCTTTCAACGCGACCCGGGTCAGACCGCCGGGGACCAACTGCACCGATTTGCCCGACAACACGAACGGGCGCAGGTCGATGTGGCGCGGAGCGATGCCGCTCTCGACATAGGTCGGGCAGGTCGAGAGCGCCAGTGTCGGCTGGGCGATGTAGCCGGCCGGGTTGGCCAGCAAGGCCTTGCGAAAGCTCTCGATCTCGGCCTGGGTGGCCGCAGGGCCGATCAACATGCCGTAGCCGCCGGCACCATGCACTTCCTTGACCACCAGGTCGCCCAGGTTGGCGAGGGTGTATTGCAGGTCCTCGGTCTTGCGGCACATGTAGGTCGGCACGTTCTTCAGGATCGGCTTCTCGCCGAGGTAGAACTCGATCATCTTCGGCACGTACGGGTAGATCGACTTGTCGTCCGCCACGCCCGTGCCGATCGCGTTCGACAAGGTCACGTTGCCGGCGCGGTAGGCGCCCAGCAGGCCCGCGCATCCGAGCGTCGAGTCCTTGCGAAACACCTGAGGATCGAGGAAATCGTCGTCGACACGGCGGTAGATCACGTCGACCCGCTTCGGGCCCTGGGTGGTGCGCATGTAGACGAAATTGTCCTTCACGAACAGGTCCAGCCCCTCGACCAGTTCGATGCCCATCTGTTGCGCGAGAAAGGCATGCTCGAAGTAGGCGCTGTTGTGCATGCCGGGTGTGAGCACCACCACGGTCGGCTCGTTGACGGACGCCGGGGCCACCGAACGCAGGGTCTCGAGCAGCAGATCGGGGTAGTGCGCGACCGGCGCGATCCGGTGCTGGCTGAAGAGCTCGGGAAAGAGCCGCATCATCATCTTGCGGTCTTCCAGCATGTAGCTCACGCCGCTGGGCACGCGCAGGTTGTCCTCCAGCACGTAGTAGCTGCCGCTGCCGTCGGAATTGGCGGCGCGGATGATGTCGATGCCGGAGATGTGCGAATAGATCCCGCCCGGGACCTCGACCCCCATCATCTCGGGACGGAACTGGGCGTTGTTCAGCACCTGCTCGGCCGGAACGTGGCCGGCCCGGATGATCTCCTGGCCGTGGTAGACGTCGTGGATGAAGCGATTGAGCGCGGTGACCCGCTGCGCCAGTCCCTTTTCCATCTCCGCCCATTCGTGCGCCGGGATGACGCGCGGGATCAGATCGAAGGGGATCAGGCGTTCGTTGCCATGCCCGTCTTCGTCCTTGGCGCCATAGACGGCGAACGTGATGCCGACGCGCCGGAAGATCACTTCGGCTTCTTCGCGCCGCGAGAGCATGACGTCGGTGGGCTGTTGTTTCAGCCAGCGGTCGTAGCCGCGGTAATGTTCGCGAACGGTGTCCGCATCGGCCTGCATTTCGTCGAAGCTGGGTCTCATTGAGGCGTCTCCTGCACCGAGGGTAGCAAATTCCAGGCCATTGAATGGATTGTTTACTCCTGCTCGGCAGGCCGAACGCTTCTTCCTCGGACGGCGTCGTGGTGCCAGTAGCGGCGCGCCACGTCGCGTTGGCAACTGCCCGTGCCCGGGTCGGACCAGCGCAATGTGAAGGCGCCGCAGGCCGCACTCTCGACCACCGCGATGCCGCGCGACCGGTAGCGTGCCAGCACGTCCGCGGCGGGGTGGCGGTAGCGGTTTCGGTAGCCCGCCTGGACCACCGCGACCCGCGGCCGAACCGCGTCGAGAAAGGCCGCGCTCGACGAGGTCTTGCTGCCGTGGTGGGGCGCGAACAGCCAGTCGCTGCGCAGGGCCCCGGGGTCGGCCAGCAGCGCCGTCTCCTGCGGCCGCTCGATGTCCGCCGTCAGCAACACGCTGCGTCCCGGCGCGCTCACGCGCAGCACGCAAGAGCGGGCGTTGGGCTTCGAGCGCCGCTCGTACGCGGCCGCAGGTGGGTGCAGCATGTCGAAGCGCACGCCGTCCCACTCCCAGCTCTCGCCGGCCTCGCAACGCGAGTGGACGGGCGCCAGCCGCAGCAGGGCATGGCCGGGCTCGAGCGAGCTCGACAGCACTGCCACCGGCAGTGCGCCCATCACGGTGGCGGCGCCGCCGACATGATCGGCGTCACGGTGGCTCAGCACCAGCCGGTCGATACGCGTCTCCCCGCGGCGCTGGAGCAGCGGCAGGAGGACCCGCTCACCCGCGTCGCCGTGTGGCCCATAGGGAGGGCCGGTGTCGAAGATCAGCAGGTGCGCACGGGTGCGGACCAGCGCGGCCGTGCCTTGCCCGACGTCGGGGGCGATCAGGTCGAAACCCCCCGGTGGTGGGGTGTCGGGGACCGGCAGGAGCATCGGCACGCACAGCACCAAGGCGACGGTTCGCAAGCGCCACGGCAATGGCAACACGGCCAGCGTGGCGCCGACCCCCGCGGCCCATTGAGCCCACACGGGCGCGAGCGCCGCGCTCCAGACGCCCCCGGGGACGCTCGCCAGGGCGCTCAGGACGGCGTGCAAGGGGGTCACGACCATGGCAGCCAGGGACCACAAGGGCGGCACCGCCACGCCGAGCAGCGCGAGCGGGAGCACGACCAGGGTGACCAGCGGGATCGCCATCAGATTGGCGACCAGCCCGATCAGCGAGACCTGCTGGAAGAACACCAGCGTCGGCGGCGCCAGACCGACGGTCGCGATGGCCTGGGTTCTCAGGGTGGCGCCCAGGCCGCGCCAGGCCCGGCC
>JALYHO010000141.1 GCA_030776545.1 Pseudomonadota bacterium
ACGATGCTCGCGCAGCCGGCCTGCAAGGCTTCGTCGATGGCTGCGCCGAGCTCGGCAGGGTTCGCGACCACGCTGATCGGACCGCCGGCGGCCACGGCCTCGACCGCCTGGCGGTTGGCCGACAGCCAGTCGGCGTTGCCGCCCTGGCGCGCGCCTCGATTGAAGATGAATGCCGTGGCCCGTGTCATGGCAACGTCCGCGCGGCCGATCGTGGCCAGCATATCGCCAGCCACAGGAGACCTTCGAGCAGTGCTGCCACGCAGTCGCTGAAATAGTGCTCGCCGAGCGCGATCCGGCTCGTTGCCACCAGCAGCACGGCGCCGACGGCGCCGAAGAGCCAGGCCGCTCGGGCGGCCGCGCCGCGCCAGTGCGACCATGCCCACCCCAACAGGACGCCGTAGAACACCGTGGCGCAGGCCGTGTGGCCGCTGGGGAAACTGGAGGTCTGGAGGGTTTGCAGCGCGTAGCCCCACTGGGGCCGCGGCCGCTCGACCGCCTGCTTGATGGCGGTGTTGAGCAGCAGCACGGCGGGGACCGCCAGAAAGGGCCATGGCCACGGATAGGGCGGGTCCAGGTGGCGGACGACCGCCGCCGCCACGGCCGTGAGGACCAGGATTCCCACGGTCCCGTGCAGGTAGGTCACGCCGATCAGGAACGTCATCGTCGTGGCGCCGGCAAAGGCATGCAGCCATGCCGCGATGTCGCGGTCCGGCCCCCCCACCTCAGCGCCGAGCAAAAATTGGCGGATGGCCGCAGCCGACACCCCCGCCAACAGCGCCAAGGCGGCAGCACTGACCACCGCAAGAGCGACACGCGGGACGGCGTCGGCGGGTCGCAGGCGGATGGGCGGGGTGAGGGTCACGCCGGATTTATACCCGATGCCGTTCGCCGCCACGACCCAGGGTCAAGCCTGTGGACCGTGGACGACCTCGCGCACCCGCTGCGCTATCGTCGAGCGGTGCCTACCGCCCCTCACCGGACCGACGACCGCCACCGCCACGACCGGCTGGACGCCTTGCGTGGCGCCGCCATCGTCTGGATGGCCGGGTTCCATTTCGCATTCGACCTCGACCATTTCGGTTTCATCCGACAGAACTTCTACACCGATCCGGTCTGGACGGTGCAACGCGCTGCCATCGTCACGCTGTTCCTGTTTTGTGCCGGCTTCGGCCAGGCGGTCGCGTTCGAGCAGCGCCAGCCGTGGCAGCGCTTTTGGCGCCGCTGGGTGCAGGTGGCGGTGTGCGCGGCGCTGGTCACGCTCGGGTCGTTGTGGATGTTCCCGCGCAGCTTCATCAGTTTCGGCGTGCTGCACTGCATCGCCCTGACGCTGATCGTGATCCGCCTGTCGACCCGGGCGGGATCGCTGCTCTGGGCGTTCGGACTCGCGGCGGTGCTCGCGCCGTGGGCAGTCCACTCGGCCTTCTTCGACACCCGGTGGACGAACTGGATCGGGCTGGTCACGAAAAAACCGATCACCGAGGACTACGTGCCCTTGCTGCCGTGGCTGGGGGTGATGTGGTGGGGACTCGCGGCGGGCCAGTGGGTGTTGGCCAACCGTCGCGCCTGGGTCGGCGCGGCGCTGCCCCGTGCGGCCGTACCGCTGGCGTTGTTGGGACGCTGGAGCCTGTCCTTCTACATGATCCACCAGCCCGTGCTGATCGGCCTGCTGACGGCAGTCGTGGCGTGGCGCTGAATGGATCGATGGACGAGGCGCAGCGGGCTTGCCCTAACATCGGCGCATGAGCAAGACGACGCAGGTGCTGTTCGGTTTTCACGCGGTGACGGTGCGTCTGAAGACAGCGCCCGCCTCGGTCCTTGACATTCACGTCGACGTGACCCGGCGCGACCAACGCATGCGGCAACTGGTCGAACGGGCGCGCGAGGCGCAGGTCAAGCTCGTCGACACCGACGACGAGCGGCTGCAAAAGCTGGCGGGCTCGCCGCGCCACCAGGGCGTGGCGGCTCGGGTCCAGGCACTCGCGGTCAGCCACTCGATCGACGACACGCTCGACGCCGTCGAGGGGCCACCGCTGTTGCTGGTGCTCGACGGCATCACCGACCCGCACAATCTCGGCGCCTGCCTGCGCGTGGCCGACGGCGCCGGGGCCCACGCGGTGATCGCGCCCAAGGACCATGCGGTGGGCCTGAACGCGACGGTCGCGAAGGTCGCCAGCGGCGCCGCCGACACGGTGCCGTATTTCATGGTCACCAACCTCGCCCGAACGCTCAATGAACTGAAGGAGCGCGACATCCGGATCGTCGGCACGAGCGATGCCGCGGCGCCGTCGCTCTACGACGTCGACCTGAGCGGCCCGGTCGCCCTGGTGCTCGGTGCCGAGGGCAGCGGCATGCGCCAACTCACGGGGAAGACGTGCGACACGCTGGTCCACTTGCCCATGGCGGGTGCCGTCGAGAGCCTGAATGTTTCCGTCGCCAGCGGCATCTGCTTGTATGAAGCGGTACGCCAGCGCCGTGGCCCGTCACACCGGTAGAAAGAGCGCTCCCATGCCCGTCATCGATGTCAAGCACCCCTTGGTCAAGCACAAGGTCGGTTTGCTTCGCGAAACCGACATCTCGACCAAGAAGTTCCGCGAGCTGACCAACGAGTTGGCGCGATTGCTCGCCTACGAAGCCACCGCCGACTTTCCGCTCGAGAAGGCGACCGTCGCGTGTTGGAGCGGGCCCGCAGAAGTGGAGCGGATCAGCGGCAAGAAGGTCACGGTGGTGCCGATCCTGCGTGCCGGGCTGGGCATGCTCGACGGCGTGCTCGACATGATCCCGAGCGCCAAAGTCAGCGTGGTCGGGCTCTCGCGCAACCATGCCACCTTGCAACCCGAAAATTACTTCGAGAAATTCGTCGGCCAGCTCGACGAGCGCACTGCCCTGATCATCGACCCGATGCTCGCCACCGCGGGCTCGATGATCGCCACGGTGGACCTGCTCAAACACCGGGGCTGCAGGGACATCCGGGCCCTGGTGCTGGTGGCTGCCCCGGAGGGCGTCGCAGCGCTGGACCTCGCGCACCCCGACGTGCGCTGCTGGACCGCGGCCATCGACAGCCACCTGAACGAAGTGGGCTACATCATTCCTGGCCTGGGCGACGCGGGTGACAAGATATTCGGAACCAAGTGAGGGACGGGACGGGGCTCGAGAGGAAGGCGCCTTTTACCAAATTTCACTCCGGTTGCCTTGCTGCTGTAACCTTTCGCCCGTAGTCTTGGGCTATGAAAAACCTGCCTCTCGTTCAGCGCTGGCGCGAATCTCCCGCTGGCGTGGTCGTGCCTGCCGAGTCCCGGCGCCTGTTCCGTTTCTGGATGACCGGCAGCCTGGCGGTCGTGATGGCGGCCTTGACCCCGTTGCGCGGGGTCTCCGACGCCGAACGCAGCCAAACCATGCGGCTGCTCAAGCACAGCCGCTACGACGTCACCGAAACCCTGCAGCGCATCGAAGTCGCGGCGCGTGACCGCGGGTTGTCGGTGCTGGCCCGCCTGGCCGGATCGCAGCCGGTCCTCGTTCTGGCTCCGAGCGTGGGCGGCACCCTGGTGGTGATGAGCGGTGCCGACTCGCGCCTGGCGGTTCCGTTCGGCCTCATGGTCAATGCATCGTCCGACGGCGGCGCCGACGTGCTGACGATGGCCGCGTCGCCCACCTCGACGGGGACCACGGCCGACTGGTCCGAACTGCCGCCCTCCGTGGTCGACGACCTCGATGCCTTGCCTGCCATGGTCGAGCGCGCGCTCGGATGAGCGCGAAGTCGGCAGCGGCACGCCCTTTCTAGACCCAACCGAGCGCGCCTGCTGCCGATCCGAGCAGCACCAGCCAGATCAGGCCGATGCGCGTGCGCAGCATGACGAGGACAGTGAGGCCGATCAGCGCGGCGGCGCCCCAGCGGTGCGCGGGGTCGGTCAGGTAGGGCTCGCCGAGGATCCAGCCGGTGGACACGAGCAGGCCGAGCGTCAGCGGCGCCAGCCCCGCCTTGAAAGCCCGGACGTAGCGGGTCTGGCTGCGTTGCGCACTCCAGCGCGTGGCCCACAGTGAAAGCACCGTCGAGGGCAGCAGGATGCCGGCCATGGTCGCCAGCGTGCCGAGCAGCCCGGCGACGTTGTACCCCAGCACCGCAACGAACAAGACATTCGGACCCGGTGCGGCCTGCGCGATCGCGATCGAGGCGGTGAATTGCGCATCGGTCAGCCAGTGGTGCTCCAGGACGATATAGCGGTGCATGTCGGGCACGGTCGTGATCGCACCGCCCACGGCGAGCAAACTCAGCAAGAGGAAGTGTCCGAACAAGCCACCGAGGTCGGCCGCGTCATGGTGCACGTCAGCGTCCCCCGCCCAGCCGGTACCAGGCCAGGGCGATGGCGACGCTGCCGCCGCCCAACAGCACCCAGAGCAGCGGCAGCCGCCAGCCGGCCACCGCCGCCACGGTCAGCGCACCCAGCAGCAGGGCGGGTGCCAGGCCGAGGACGTTGCGACGCAAGGACCCCATCAACTTGAAGGCGGTCGACAGCACCAGGCCGGACGCGACGGCGCCCATGCCCCGCAGCGCGCCGGTGACCACCGGATACTGCGAGAGATGCGCGTAGAGCGCCGTCAGGGCGAGCACCACCGCGAGCGGCACGAGCAGCATCCCGGCGAGCGCAGCCAGTGCACCGCGCCATCCGAAAGTGCGGTCGCCGAACATCAGCGCCAGGTTGACGACATTGGGGCCGGGGAGCACCTGGCTCACGGCGAGCATTTCGACGAAGTCGTCGTTGTCGAGCCAGCGTCGGCGCTCGACCAGCTCGCGCTGGGCCACCGGCAACACGCCTCCGAAACCCTGCATGGCAAGCCGGTTGAACGCGAAAAACAGGTCGCGCGGCGACGCCGGCGACTGCAGTGCCGAAGCCGCCACCGGACTCACCGCAGCACTCGCAAGGCCTCGGGGTTGACGATGTGGGTCGGTGCGCCGCCGATGAAATTGACGACGTTGTCGAACGCGGCCTTGAAGTACTGCTCGTAGCTGTCTTGTTCGACGTAGCCGATGTGGGGCGTGCATACCGCGTTCTCGAGCCGCAGCAGGGGATGGCCCTGGAGGATGGGCTCGCTCTCGAACACGTCGACCGCCGCCATGCCGGGCCGGCCGCGGTTGAGCGCCGAGACCAGCGCACCCTCTTCGATCAACTCGGCGCGCGAGGTGTTGACCAGGAGCGCCGTGGGTTTCATGCGCGAGAGCGCATCGAGCTTGACCACGCCACGGGTGCTGTCGTGCAGTCGCAAATGCAGGCTGAGCACGTCGCAGGACTCGAAAAATGCTTCGCAGCTCGGCGCTGCGACCAGCCCGTCGGCAGTGGCCCGCGCGCGCGCCGACTCGCTGCCCCAGACCGCGATGTGCATCCCGAAGGCCTTGCCGTAGCCGGCGACGAGCTGGCCGATCTTGCCGTACCCCCAGATCCCGAGGGTCTTGCCGCGCAACACCATGCCGAGCCCGAAATTGGCCGGCATCGAGGCCGCCTTCAGGCCGGACTGCTGCCACGCCCCGTGCTTGAGGTTGCCGATGTACTGCGGCAGGCGCCGCATGGCCGCCATGATCAGGGCCCAGGTCAGTTCGGCAGGCGCCACCGGCGAGCCCACGCCCTCGGCGACGGCAATGCCCATCTGGCTGCAGGTCTCGATGTCGATGTGCGAGCCGACCTTGCCGGTCTGCGAGATCAGCTTCAACTTGGGCAACTTCTCGAGCAGTTGCTTGGGAAACGCGGTTCGCTCCCGAATCAACACCAGCACGTCGGCGTCGCGCAGGCGGACCGACAACTGGCCGATGCCCTTGACGGTGTTGGTGAAGACCTTGGCGTTGAGGGTTTCCATGACGCTGGCGCACTTGAGTTTGCGCACGGCGTCCTGGTAGTCGTCGAGGATGATGATGTTCACGTGAGTGGGTCGGCCGCGGGAGGCTGGGTGGCGCGGCCCCGATTGTGCACGTCTCGCACGCTGGCGTTACGATCCGCTCCCGCCACCCGCGACCCCGTACCCTCCCACGATCTCGGGTCGGGGGGTCGGACCTGGCCGATTCGCTCTGGAGACCCTGACCCCATGTCCATCACCTTGTATTCGGCCAGCGTGCCGGTTTTCTCTGCCCTGCTCGAGAACCTCCTGGGCTGGCTCGACAAGGCCGAGGCCCACGCGGCGACGAAGAAGTTCGAGCCCGCGATCTACCTCGACAGTCGCCTGGCGCCTGACATGCTGCCTTTGCGCAACCAGGTGCAGATCGCCTGCGACACGGCGAAATTCTTCGTCGCACGGCTCGCCGGCGTCGACGCGCCGAAATTCGACGACAAGGAGGCGAGCCTTGCCGACCTGCGCACGCGTGTCCGTGCGACGCTCGATTTCATCGCTTCGGTACCGGCCGAACGGATCGAGGGCACCGAGGCCAAGGAAGTCACGCTGCCACGCCGCACCGGTGCGGTGGTCATGCAGGGCCAGGCCTACCTCACCCAGTTCGCGCTGCCCAACTTCTTCTTCCACGTGACGACGACCTATGCGCTGTTGCGCCATGCAGGTGTCGACATCGGCAAGCAAGACTACCTGGGGGCTCCGCAACCCAGGTGACCGGCGTCCGCCGGCGCGGCGGCCGACCGTTCGCGACGGTGTCTCAAAAAGTTACTGGGACCTTCTATTTCCTTTGACATTGCCGCTACCATCACGCGCAGTCAAGGGAAAACACCATGGTCCAAGCAGTACCTGATCGGACGCCGCCGCGTCCCAGGAGGGCGCGTCTGAGCGTCGCCGCGTGGGTGGCCGTCCTCGCGGCCGGTTGCGCGGTAGGCCCCGACTTCAC
>JALYHO010000142.1 GCA_030776545.1 Pseudomonadota bacterium
CGTCGGCGCCATGGGCGCCTGCGGCAGGCGCGGCATCATGGCCAGCCACGGCATCAGGCCTGGGTCGGCGGCGCTCGGGGTGGCGCCGTTGCTGGCTGCCCGGTCCGGGGCAGCGGCCCCTTTGGCAGCGCTGGCGTCGGAATTGGAGGACGCAGTCTGGACCTCGGCAGCCGCGTCGTGCGAGTCGCCAGCCTTGGGTGCCGTACGGGAACGGGCGGCGGAATCGTTCGGTGCTGCCGCCTGCCCGGAGGCCGGCGCTGGCTGTGCTTGCGGCGCGCTGGGGCGGGACGGCGGCGGGGGCGGGGGCGGGGGACTTGCGCTCGGCGCCTTGGGCGCGGTCTCGACCGCGTCCCTGGTCTGGGGCTTGGGCGTCGCCTGGGGCGTCGTCTGGCTCTGGCGCAAGAGCGACGAGAAACCCGCGGGGTCGCTGTTGGGATGCGTGACGGCCCCACCGGTGGTGGCCGGGTCGGCCAGCGCGACCCGCAGGGAACTTGGATTCAGGTTGATCATGGGCGTATCCCTCAGGGCCCCAAGGGGGCGGGGCGGGTGGTGCCGATACGGGTCCAGGCGGCTCGACTCGCCGCCTCGTCGGTTTGTTTCTGGTCGCGCCGGTCGGTGGCCAGGCGCTGCTCGGCCAGGCGCCGTTCGATCAGCTTCTGGACCGCGGCGCAGCGCAACTCGGCGGCGCGCAAGTGGGCGAGCGCACGAGCGACCTCCTGTTCGGTGAAGTCGGCCGTGCGTTCCTGCTGTTCGACGGCCAAGGTCAGCCGGTCCATGAAGCTTTGATAGCAATGCACCAGTTCCATCGCGCCTTCCTGACGGAACTGGGTACGCCAGCGCTGGGCGTAGTCGCGCCGATACGTCACGAGCTGCTCGGCCTGGGCGCGCGCCGCCCGGCTGGCTGCCTGTGCGCGTTGGTGGGCGGTGATGGCGGCGTCACGCTCGCGTTCATTGCGCGCGAGCAGGACGGTCAGTGGCTGCAGGTCGGTCACGGCGTCACGCGGCGATCACCGTGCGCAGGTGCTGGACACTCGCGGCGAGTCCGGCGCGTTCGTGCATGCCCTGCTGCAGCAGCGTGGTCATCGGGTCGTGCAGCCGCACGGCCGTGTCGAGCTCGCTGTCGTGACCCGGCGCGTAGGCGCCCAGCTGGATCAGGTCGCGGGCCTTGTTGTGGCGAGCGTGGAGCTGGCGGAAGCGCCGCGCCGCCTCGATGTGGCTGCTGTCGGCGACGCTGGTCATGACGCGCGAGACCGATTTTTCGATGTCGATGGCGGGGTAGTGGCCGGCCTCGGCCAATTCGCGGGAGAGCACGATGTGGCCGTCCAGGATGCCGCGCGCCGCGTCGGCGATCGGGTCCTGCTGGTCGTCGCCTTCGCTCAGCACGGTGTAGAAGGCCGTGATCGAACCACCGCCGGCGACGCCGTTGCCGCTGCGCTCCACCAGTTGCGGCAGTTTGGCGAAGCAGCTCGGCGGGTAACCCTTGGTCGCGGGAGGTTCGCCGATGGCCAGCGCGATCTCGCGCTGCGCCATGGCGTAGCGGGTCAGCGAATCCATCAGCAGCAGCACGTTCTGGCCTCGGTCCCGAAAATGTTCGGCGATCACGGTCGCGTAGTTGGCGCCCTGCATCCGCACCAGCGGCGGGGCGTCCGCGGGCGCTGCGACGACGACCGCGCGGCGCATGCCTTCGACGCCGAGGATGTCCTCGATGAATTCCTTGACCTCGCGACCACGCTCGCCGATCAGGCCGACCACGATCACGTCGGCAGCGGTGTAGCGCGCCATCATGCCGAGCAGCACCGACTTGCCCACCCCGGTGCCCGCGAACAGGCCGATGCGCTGGCCGCGCCCGACCGTCAGCATGGCGTTGATCGCGCGCACGCCGGTGTCGAGCGGGGTGCGCACCGGATCGCGGTCCATCGCGTTGATCGGGCGGCGGGTGAGCGGCTCCTTGTGGACATGGTCGATCGGACCTTTGCGGTCCATCGGATGCCCGTGGGAGTCGACCACCCGGCCGAGCAGGCCGTCACCCACCGGCAGGTGCAGGGTGCGGTCTTCGTTGCGCCGCCACGGGGGACGCGCCGCGCCGAGCTGCATCGGCACCACCGGCGACGGCCGCGGCACGACCCGGGCGCCGCTGGCCAGGCCCGTGACGTCGCCGGTCGGCATCAGGTAGGCGCGATCGCCGGAGAAGCCGACCACCTCGGCGATCACCGGCGTCTGGCCTTCCATGCGGACTTCGCAGACCGAACCCACGGGCACCCGGATGCCGGCGGCTTCCAGGACCAGTCCGGTCACGCGGACCAGCAGACCCTGGGTCTCGAGGGCGACCTTGTCGGCCGCGAAGCTCCGCATGTCGCCCAGGTAGCGGGTCCATTTGTCGGCGTCGGTGGCCGGGGTCACGTCGACGTCTCCGGGTCGGCGTCGGGTTCGGAAGTCCAGGTGTCGTCGCAGCCGAGCGATGCGGCGGCGCGCCGCCAACGGGCCTCCAGGCTCGCGTCGATCACGCCGATGTCCGATTCGACCTGGACCCCGCCCCGGCTCATGGACGCGTCCGACAACAGGCGCCCGCCGCGGGCCGCGAGCACGTCGGCGGCGCCCTGCGCGACCAGCGGGTGGTCGTCCGGATGGACCCGAAGCGTGATGTGACGCGCGCTCAGGAGCAGCGTGTCGACGGCTTCCTGGGCAACCGCGGCGACGAGCTCGGGCCGGCTGTCCAGTTCGGCGCGAACGATCTGGCGCGCGAGGTGCGTGGCCGCGACCGCCAGGCTGCGGGCCATGTCCTGCTGCAGGCCGGCGAGCGCGGTGTCGAGCGACTGCAGCACCGCGCCGACTTGGGCCGTTGTCTGGGCCGCGAAACTTTGCTTGAAACCGTCCAGCGCCACCAAGCCGTCGCGGTAGCCGTCCTGGTAGCCGGCCTGGCGCGCGGCGCGCACTTGCGCCGCGTGTTGCGCCGCCAGGTCAGGCTTGGCAGCCTCGTCGGGCGCGCGCTGCACGTTCGCCTGGGGGGCGGGACCGCCGCTGATGTCGCCCGGCTGCCAGGCCGCGAACCCGCCCAGCTCTTCGCGCGGGATGAAGCGTGCGTACGCGCGCGCCGCTTCGTTGGGAGACGGGATGTTGAGCGGGCGGCGCGGGTCGCGCGGATCAGAGGAAGTCATCGTCGCCTCCGCCGCCGAGCACGATCTGGCCTTCATCGGCGAGACGGCGCACGACCTTGAGCATTTCCTTCTGCTCGGCCTCGACCTCCGAGACCCGTACCGGGCCGCGCGATTCGAGGTCTTCGCGCAGCGTCTCGGCGGCACGCGTGGACATGTTGCGGAACACCTTCTCGCGCATCTCGGGCGTGGCGCCCTTGAGTGCGATGACCAGCGATTCGGACTGGACTTCCTTCAGCAGGGCCTGGATGCCCTTGTCGTCGACTCGCGCCAGGTCGTCGAAGGTGAACATGTTGTCCATGATCTTCTGCGCCAGGTCGTTGTCGGCTTCGCGGATGTAGTCGAGCACCGCGGTCTCGACGCTGGTGCCCATCATGTTGATCATCTCGGCCGCGGCCTTGACGCCGCCAAGGGTGGTCTTGCGGGTCCGCTCGCCACCGGCCAGCACGCGGCCCATGACCTCGTTGAGGTCCTTCAGGGCCGAGGGCTGGATGCCGTCGAGCGTGGCCACCCGCACCAGCACTTCGTTGCGCTGGCGCTCGGTGAAGGTCTTGAGCACGTCGGCCGCCTGGTCGAAATCGAGGTGGACCAGAATGGCAGCGACGATCTGCGGATGCTCGTTGCGCAGCAACTCGCCCACCGAGGAGGCGTCCATCCACTTCAGGCTTTCGATGCCGGCGGTGTCGCCGCCCTGCATGATGCGATCGATCAGCAAGTTGGCCTTGTCGTTGCCGAGCGCCTTGCGCAGCACCGACTTGACGTACTCGTCGGTGTCGGTGACCAGCATGCTTTGTTCGGAGGCGGTGCTGTTGAAAAGTTCCAGCACCGAGTCGACGCGTTCACGCGGGATCGCCTTGAGCTTCTGGATGGTCTCGCCCAGCCCCTGCACCTCCTTGGGGGTCAGATGGCGGAAGACGGAAGCCGCCTCCTCCTCGCCCAGCGACATCAACAAGATGGCTGCGTTCTCGAGACCCACGTCGTCCACTGACTGCTCCTGATGCTTGAAGTTCGGTGGCCCGGCGCTCAGCCCTTGGCCGGGACCGATTCACCGTTGACCCAGCCGCGCACGATGCCGGCGACGGCTGCGGGGTTATCCTTGGCGAGCTGGCGGGCACCGGCCAGGTGTTCGACGCTCTTGGGTGCGGGCAGGGCAGGCAGGACCTGCGGGTCGTCGACCACGGCACTGAGGCCCGGGCGCATCGGACTGGCCGTCGACGGGGCGAGCGCCGCCTTGAGGGCCGGTCGCACCAGGCCGAAAAAGACCAGCAACGCGACCAGTGCCAGGCCCACCGGCACCGCCAGACTGCGCAGCAGGTCGATGGTTTCGGGCTGCTTCCAGAGCGGCAGGTCGAGGGGCGTCGATGTCTCGATCTTGAAAGGGGCGTTGATCACCTTCACCGAGTCGCCGCGCTCCTTGCTGTAGCCGATGGTCTCGCGCACCAGCGCGGTCAGCTTGTCGATCTCTTCCGGTGCCAGCGCCACCTGCGTGGTCTTGCCCTTGGAGTCGGTCACCGAGCGGTTGTTCACGACCACGGCGGCGTTGAGTCGCTTGACGTTGCCGCTGGCGTTGCGCGTCACGCGAACCGTCTTGTCGACCTCGTAGTTGGTGGTCGCATCACGCCGCCCGCTGGCGCCGCCGGCGTTGCCGCCCTGGGCCGTCTGCAGGGGCTGCGAGGCCCCTTGCAACGGCGCCGTCGCGGCGATGGGCGGTTGGTTGGACGCCGCGCCGGGAATCCCGCTGGGCTGGGCGCCGGCGCTGCCGTTTTGCTCCGACACCTGCTGGCTGCGGATCGCGATCCGCGCTTCGGTGCCCTGGTTGGGCCGAAATTCCTCGGACGTCGCTTCGCTCTGCGAGAAGTCGACGTCGGCGGTCACGGTCGCCCGCAGGTTGTCGCGACCGACGATGGGCTCGAGCAGGTCGAAGATGCGCTTGGCGTAGCCGGTTTCGATCTGATTGACGTACTGCAGTTGCTGCGCGTCGAGTCCCGGAGCGGACGAGCCGTCGCCACTGCTCGTGAGCAGCGCGCCGGTCTGGTCGAGCACGCTCACCGCCTTGGGGTCGAGTTCGGGCACGCTGCTCGACACCAGGTGGACGATGCCGGCGATTTGCGCCCGGTCCAGCGTGCGTCCACTGCGCAGGGTCAGCAGCACCGAGGCACTGGGCTTTTGCTGCTCGCGGAAGAAACCGTTCTGGTTCGGCAGCGCCAAATGCACGCGGGCGTTCTCGACCGCCGCCAGCGAGGTGATCGAGCGCGTCAGTTCGCCTTCGAGCCCGCGTTGCGCCGTCAGCCGCTCCTGGAACTGGGTTTGTCCGAAACGGGCGCTGTCCATCAGCTCGTAGCCCGAGACGGTTCCCTTGGGCAGTCCCGCCGTGGCGAGTTTGAGGCGCAGGTCGTGGACCTGGGCCGCGGGCACCATGATGGCGCCGCCACCTTCGCTCATCCTGTAGGGCACGTTCATCTGCGACAGCTGTGCAATGACCGCACCGCCGTCCTTGTCGGAGAGGTTGGCGTAGAGGACCTTGAAGTCGCCCTTGCTGCTCCAGAGCGTCATCGCCAGCACCACACCGGCCAGGGCCGCGATGCCGATCCCGAGACTGAGCTTGCTGCGCAGCGGCAGCGCCGCCATCCGCCCGCCGAAGGAAGCAGATTCCACCAAGGGCAGGTTGGGATTGATCGCTACGGCGTCGTTCATGGGTCGGGGCGGGGTCCGGGTCCGGGGCAGGGGTGCCCTCGTTGAGGACGGATTGTTCGGGAACCGGCCCTCCCCGCATGCGCCGAACAGGGTGTCAAAGAGGCGTCAGTTCGCCACTTCGGCCGAGCGCCTGCGACCGTACGATGGCGCCACCATGAACGTGACGCTCAAACCCTTCGATTTCGCCCAGGCGGTCGCCCGCGCCGGGTTGACCCCCTCAGGTCAGCCGCTGGACAAGAGCGCCGCGACCCGGGGCGTCGGTTTCCAGCAGGCGCTCACGCAGGCGCTGGGCGCCGTGAGCAAGACGCAGAACGACGCCGTGGCGATGCAGAACGAATTGCAGATGGACAACCCGACCGTGAGCATCGAGCAGACGATGGTCGCGATGCAAAAGGCCCAGATCGGGTTCTCGGCGACCTTGCAGGTCCGCAACAAGATGGTCCAGGCCTACTCCGACATCATGCAGATGCAGGTGTAACCGTCACTCGACCTTGAGTGCCCCACTGGCGACGTAGCGCGCGTACTCGGCCAGCGGGATCGCGGTCGAGCCGTGGCTCGCGCCCTCGACCCAGCTGATGGTGACGTCGAGCTCGGTCACGTCGAGTTCGCAGGGACCGCGCGGGATCTCGATGGCCACACCGTCACCTTCACGGTAGCTCACCGGGCCCAGGATTTCGCCATGGTGGTGTGGCATGGATTCGGTGCTGGAAAAACGTTCAGGCTTGACGCGATTCATCGCCCGCTGGACGCGCGCCTTGCGCGATGGTCCAGTTCTGGGCCGCGATATCGGGCCGCAACGACTTGCGGGCTTCGAATTCGCTGTCCGAAATCTCGTCGGCGGCGTCCGGGTTGAGGTCTGGACGCAGGCCCAGGAGGGTCTTGACGAACGCCGATTTCCAGTCGGACCCCGGGAATGCATTGCGCAGCGTTCTGATCTTGGTCATGAGCAATCTCCGGTGTTGGTTTTGAGCTGGAAGTTTGCAATTCGGGCCGGGGTGTCGACTGTAGGACGGGACCGCATTGTGAAATGTGAACCGACACAGTGCCTACGTTTAGTCACAAGCCGCGCGCTGTTCGCGCTCGCCATTGCGGTCGCAGTGGTAGTAAGCGCTGGGTGCATCGCGCGTGGTCCCGCACGCCGCCAGCAGGAGGGCGGCGGAGAGCGGCGTGAGCAGTTTGGAAAGCCAGTGTCTGGATGGTTGGGTCACGCGAAGTCCTCTTTTGAGCAACGAGGATACGGAGCGTGCAAGACCAGGATGGGAGCCAGGGCATAAGGGCGGGACGCGGCGTCCGAAGTCGACCGGCCGCGGCCCGCCCACCCGGTCCGGCTCCCGCCGCCGGGCGCCGTCAATCGTCCTGGCCTTCCTCCCGCGAGTCGCCGTCTTCCGTGCGCAACCCTGGCAGAACCCGCGTGCCTTCCACCGCCACCGAATGCAGCAAGCGGGGGTCGAGTCCCAGCGTGCGCAGGATGGTCGGGGCGACCTGCGTGGTCTCGACGCGCCGCGCGACGGTTCGGGACTCGAGCGCCGGGTGCGACACCACCAGGGCGACGTGCCCGTCGTCCGGCGCGAAGCCGCCGTGCTCCATGTCTTTTGCGCCGCTGGTGGTGTAGATCACGCCCGGGTTCGGCTGCACCATGATGTCGGGCGTCCGGCCGCCGGCGGGGTTGCCGAACTTTTGGTGGTGAACGCTCAGGTCGAGCACCTCGCCGCCGTTGTCGGCGCAGATCAGGGGGTTCGGTCCCTGGACCGTTCGGGTCACCGGGTCGACCGCCGGGCACGCGGTGACCGACATCAGTCGTGCCATCGCCGCGGCGTGCTGGGACGGGTCGTCGAGCCAGACGAACGCGACGTCGTCGTCGGTGACCTGCCCGTGCCCCAGGTTGTTGCCGGTGACGGGATCGGAGCCGCTTCCGACGAAGGCGCCAAGAGCCTTGCCGACCGCGTGGCCAATCTTGTTCAGACGGGCCCGGTCGGCGGGCGACTGGCCGTGCTTGGCGCTCACGACGATCAGGGTCGATTCGGCGAGCCGCCGGTGCGCGAGCGCCGCGGCGATTCGGCCGATGGCGTGGTCGACATAGGCGATCGCCTGCTTGACGTCCTCGTTGGGCGTGAACGCCGCGTCGACATAGCCACCGCCCTGGCTGTTGAGCGCCTTCTGCGCCACGCTGAGGGTCTGGAAGTTGGTGCCGAAGACCGTCGGGATGGGCGCTGACTTCTGGCCCGTCGAATCCTTGCCCTCGATCTGGTTCAAGATGTTCTGGACGTGAATGTCGTCGAACACCTCGGTGTGCAGGTAGGCGGGCGAAACGCCGTCGTAGGATCCGGTGTAGTCGTTGCCCGCCGGGCCGTCGAGTGAGTTGATCTCGGTGCGCGCCATGTCGTCCACGCCCTTGCCCGAAGGGCCGTTGAGCCAGTCGGTGCCCCAGGCATGCTTGTCCGACCAGGCGGTGTGCGCGCCCTTGATGTTTTGCTTGACCACCTCGAAGATCGTGTTGGTCTGGATGAAGTCGTGCGGATAGACCGGCACGCAATCGAGGCCGACCTTGCGGCGGGGAATTTGCTGGGGGTTGAAACGGCCGCCACCGTCCAGGTGGACCAGCGCGCCGCCGTTGAGCGCGTCATAGCCCACCAGCTCCTGCAAAAAGACCTCGACCCCCTGCGGGCCGGTGCATTGGGTGTCGGCTCCCGAGTAGAGGGTGCGGTCGTAGACATCGTCGTAGAACAGTCCCGTGGTCCGCGGCGAGCCGCCGGTGGTCAAGGCCGCCAGGCCCGGCACCGAATCCGACAGACCCGGCGTGTAGGCGTTGGTGTAGGTCACGCCGTGCGCCGCCAATCGGGCGAGCTGCGGGCACGTGCGAGACTCGATGCATCGCTGCAGGTCCTGCTGATGCATGCCGTCGATGCTGATCATCAGCACGCGCTCGACGCGCCGCTCTGCTTCGGCCGCGTATGCCGCGCCCACGCTCAAAACAAGTGCCGTACCGGCAACGATCCATTTCATGCAGTCTCCTCGAGGCCGGTGCGTCGCGGGCGCCGCCGACATGGCAGGTCCGTTACCGGTTTCGGGCGACTGTTACAGCGGCTTGTGGCAAGGGCGTGACAAACGGGCCGGGGCCCACGCCATCAGTGCATCGCGAACGTGCTCGACCGTCTCGCCCCAGTCTCCGGGGGTCGTCTGCCTGAAGAGCCGCATGCCGACCGGGTACCAGGGCGACGCCTCGCCGGACCGCAACCAGCGCCAATCCGTTTTGCGCCGAGGCAGCAGCACCCAGCACGGGCGGCCGAGCGCACCGGCGAGGTGGGCGATGGACGTGTCGACGCAGATCAGCAGGTCGAGCGCCTCGAGCGCGCCCGCCGTGTCGGCGAAATCGGCGATCTGGTCGCCGACGTGCAGCAGCGGCTGGTGACGCGGCGCATCGTGCGCGGCCAGGCCGGCGCGCCCGAACTGCAGGCTGACGACACTTACATCCGGCACCTGCCACAGGGGTGCCAAGGTCTGCAGGTCAGGGAGCGAGCGATCGGCGTCGTTGTCGTGGCGGGGATTGCCACGCCAGACCAGCCCGACCCGGAGCGTCCCCGGCACCGCCGGCAGGCGGTCTCGCCAGCGTGCGAGCGCTGCGGCCGGCGCCGCCAGATAGGGCGGAGCCACCTGCGGCAAGGTGCCGAGATCGGTCCCGAGGCAAGCCGGGACGCTCATCGGAAAGGTCCACAGGTCGTGGCTGGCCAGCGCCTCGGGATCGACTTGGAACGCGTTGTCGACCACGTCGGCCGGGTACACCCGGTCGACCCCCGCGAGGGTTTCGAACAGGGCCAGCAGGGGCCGTTGGCAAACGAGCGTGATGCGCGCGGCGCCCAGGGCCTTCAGGCGGGGCACGAAGCGGCAGAACTGGATCTGGTCGCCCAGGCCTTGTTCCGGCCACACCAGGAGCGCCAGGCCCGCCAGCGACTCGCCGCGCCACTGGGGCAAGGCCACGGGCGGCGGCGCGATGCCGTTGTCTGGCAGGGCCGGGTCGTGGCGCGCCTCGTGCAGGTCCCAGCCCTCGGCGAACCGGCCTTGCGCCAGCAACAGGCGGCCGAGGTTCAGACGCGTGAGCGGGTCGGTGGGTCGCAAGGCGAGTGCGGCGCGGAATGTCGCTTCGGCCTCGCCGTCCCGCGCCTGGTCCGCCAGCAGCACGCCCAGGTTCGTGCGGGCGGGCGCCCAGCCGGGATCGAGCGCCACGGCGCGGCGCAACAGGGTCTCGGCTTCTTCGTCGTGGTGCCGGCTCGCCAGCAGGTTGCCGAGGTTGGAATGGATCTCGGCCGAACCGGGTGCACGTTCGAGGGCCCGGCGCTGGTGGGTTTCGGCCTCGTCCAGGCGTCCGAGGCCTTGGAGCAGCAAGCCCAGGTTGGTGTGCGCCGACGCATCGTCGGGCGCACGCTGGAGCGCGTCTCGGAACGCGACTTCGGCGTCCTCGGAACGCTTTTGCGCCGCCAGCAGCACGCCGAGGTTGGAGTGCGTGGCGGCGCGGGCCGGGTCGCTCAGGATCGCTCGGCGCTGGCAGGTCTCGGCCTCGTCGGGGCGCCCCGTGGCCGCCAGGAGCAGTCCGAGGTTGGCGAGCGCGACGGCATGATCCGCAACCTGCTCGAGCGCGCGTCGGTAGAAGGGCTCGGCCTCGTCGAGGCGTTTCTGCCCGGCCAGCAGGGCCCCGAGGTTGGCCTGCGCGTCGGCGCTTTGAGCGGGTCGGACCGCATGCAGGGCGGCCTGCTCCCACATGCGCTCGGCGAGTTCGAGGTGGCCGACCGCCTGCGCGGATTCGGCGGTCAAGCCGCAGAGATCGGCCAGCCGCGACGCGGGTGGCCCCTCAGCGAAAAGAGTGCCGGCGGCGCGCAGCGCGGCGCCGGCGTCACCGCGGCGCAGGAGGGCGTCGACATGCACCAGGCGCTCGACCCAGAGAACATCTTCGGGGGCGCTGCGAAAAGACGGCGAGGCGGACACGGCAGCCATCAAATGGCGCGAGTGAAGCCGGGTGGCACGGGGTTGACCTGACAGGCGGGCGAGGCGATCCGACGAGGATACGCGCCGCCGCATTCGGGGACTGCTGCGGTCGACCAGGAGATCAGAACGCGGTGTTCAGGCGGCCTTGTTGACGATGTCGCCCAGTACCGGCGCCGCTTCGAAGGGAGGTTTTTGCTTCGCCGCGGACTCGAGTTGCTGCGACAAGCGGCTGAGCCAAGGAAAGCGCGGTGGGGTCGCGGCGCGAAACGGGGGGTCGACAGCTTCCGCGGATCGGAACCCGAGCGCGCCCGCGCCGCTGCGCGAAATCGCCGGATCGAACGTGGGGCGATCAGCGGTGGACGACGCGACGCGCGTGGCGCCCGGGACGTTGGCGATGCTCATAGGGTACTCCTTGGCCCATGACACAAGCGGGGCTGTAGATGGCCTATCGGCAATGCGCTCGCCAGCTTGAGGCGCGCGAAATCAAAAAACCGTAACAGTGCGCAAATCAAACCGACAACAGCTTGCCGCGCTTTTGCGTGAGGTCGATGAAACGCTGCAAGGTCCGCAACGCGCCGGAGTCCGCACGCACGAATTCACACCCCAGGCGCACGCCGCGCGCCTCGCTGTGGATGGACGTCACGTGCTGGAGCCGCATGTTGACGTGGAAACGGGTGTCCGGGTCGAGTTCGATGACCACCTGGTTGAGGACGCCCCCGACCTGCATCGGCGGCACGTCCGAAGGCAGGAACAGCGCACAGCCGCCGATGCTCACGTCCAGGATGCGCAGCGCGAGCTGCATGTCGGCGATGTCGGTGTGGCGCACCTTGGCCACCGGGGCGCTCCGCAACAACGGGCGCACGCGGTACGCCCCCCGGCGCTGGAAGCGATAGAGCTCGCGCGGATAACTGCACGTGAGCACGCTGGCGTTGGCGCCGTGGACCAGGACCAGATGCCCGGCGTCGAATTGCACCTTGACGCTGTCGAGGTAGCCCACCACCACCACCTCCTGGCTAGACAGCAGGCCTTCCAGGGCGGCGTCGTTGGCGTCGACCGCGAAGCCGAGCGTGTTGCGATCGGGGTCGGCGCTCCAAAGCGTCGCGTTGACGACGCTGCCGCTGCTCGCGTTCAGATGGAGCGGCGTGTTGCCGTCCATCAGGCGGCGCAGCATCTCGCCGACTTCGCGCTTCGATTCGATGCGGAAATCGTCCAGCCCACCGTGGGCCGCTCCCAGTGCGTCGAGCGACATCGGCCTCGTTTCCATCGCGGTCCACATGGCTCTAGTGAAAGGTCTGGGTGCGTCCGGCGAGCAGATGGTCGAGGTCGTCGAGCCAGGGCTCGGCGAGCTGCCGGATTTCGGCGTCGTTGACGAGGATGCGCTGCATGATGCGGGACTTGAACTGCGACTCTTCCTTGCCGAGCGGCCGCTCGGCGGCGGCGGTCTGCTTGAGTTGCGAAATCAGCAGGGCGCAGGCCCCCTCGAGCTTGAGCACCTGGTCCCAGTTGCCGACGCGCGCCGCTTCCAGCATGTCCTGGCTCGCCGTCTCGATGGCCTGGTAGTAGTTCAGCAGGGCGGTGCTCATAGCGTCTCCGAAAACAGGGGGCCGGGAAATCGTGTGTCGTTGCATGGTGAAGTTGTGCTTTGTCGTTCAGGCCGGAGCCTGTTCTCCGATTTGCATCCAGGCGCTGCGCACGGGCTCGATCAGCCGGGCACATTCGTCGAGCGCGGCCTCGTCGTTCTTCAGGTTGGCCAGCGTCAGGCGCACGCTGATGTAGCCGTAGAGTCCGTTGAGCTGGGCGGCAAGGGCGCCGCCTTGCTCCATGTCGAGGCCCCCGCGCAGGCCCTCGTCGAGGATGCGCAGGGCCCGGCCGATGGCGTTGCACTTGACGGGCACGTTCTGGCTGCGCATGGCCCCGCGTGCCTCCGCGATGGCGCCGACGAGGCCGTCGAAAAGCATCGCGATCAGGCCATGGGGCGACGCGTTGTGCACGCCGGTGGCGGCGAACACCTGCTTGTACGCACCGGCTTGGCGCTGCGAGACGTTGGAACGGCTGGCGGATGCGAACATGCTGAACGGCTTTCTGCGATGAGATGTGTTGTTATCGGTGTGTCGCCGCGCGGTCTTGAGAGCTACAGCCCGCTCCGATCGCGTGCTTTTTCGGGCGTTGACCGGGCCGCAGGTCGGACCTCATGCTGTGCTCTTGTTCCAACTCGTGATCTGCTGTGTCACGTAGTTGGCGAGCGTGTTGATGCCGGCCATCTGTGCATCGAGTGCGCTGTACTGCTTCTGCAAGCGCGCCTGCGTGACGGCCAGCCGGTCGCTCAGCTTGCTCTGGTCCGACTGATTGGCGTTCAGGCTCTTGGTCAGCCCGGCGACGCGCGAAGTCAGCAGACCTGTCGCTCCGGTCACTGTGTCTCCCAGCGTGCGGAGCTGGTTGGCGATGCCGTCGTTGGTGGGATTGAGCAGGTCCACGTTCGTGAACAACTTTTTGAGTTCGCTCGGGTTGCTGCTGAGGGCGCTGCCGAGCGTTGCGCTGTTGAGCTTGAGGGTGCCGTCGGTCTGGACTTGCAGCCCGACTTGCGAGAGCGTCGTGAAGACCGTGGAGGCGCCCGACGCGGAACTCAGCACATTGCGGAGTTGACGCTGCAAGGAGATCGCGCTGCTGTCGGCCTGCAGGGGACCCGCGACCTTGGTCGCGGAGTTGTAGGCCAGGTCGGTCGTGAGCAAGGTCGACAAGGCGTTGTAGGAGTCGATGAAGGTCTGGGCCGACTTGGTGATGCCGCTCGTGTCCTGCGCCACCGACACCTGCACCGGCGACGTCGTGACCTGGTTCAGACTGACGGTCAGGCCGTTGAGCACATTGCTCAGGGTGTTGCTGGACGATGTCACGGGCAGGCCGTTGATCGTCGCCTTCGCGTCGGCGGCCGACTGGGTCTGGGTGGTCGCTGTCGCCCCGCCGGGCGGGTTGTAGGCCAGCGCCGAGACGCCGGCATCCGCGCCCACCGCGGTGATCCGGAAACTGTTCGCCAAGCCCGTCTTCTGCGCGGCAAAGACCAGGCGTGCGCCCGTGTTGTCGTTGACGACCGAGGCCGACACCCCGGTATTGGCGGCATTGACCTTCGACGCCAACGTGTCGAGCGTATCGGTCGAAGCGATGGCCACGTCGACCCCGGTGCTGCCGCCGGTGGGCGTGAACGCGGCGTTGCCGCTGCTCCACGTGCCGATGTCGAAATGCAGGGTGCCCGTACCCACCAAGGCCGAGTTGGACGCGAAGGTGCCGCTGACGGTGGACTGCGCCGCGGCGAGGCTCTGCACACCGATCGCGTAGTTGCCGGCCGCCGCCGAGGCGCTCGATGTCACCCCGACCGCGGTCGGATTGGCCGAGGTGCTGGTCGTCGCGTTCCAGGTGCTGGGCAGGGCGAGGGTGGCGGCAGCGTCGCGGAAGGTCGACATGGCCGAACTGACGGCGCCGTACGCGGAGACCGTGCTCTGGATCGAGGTGGCCTTGGTCTGGAGCTGGGTCAGGGGTGCCTGCTCGACCTTCATCAGACCCGAGATGATCGAGTTGACGTCCAGACCGCTGCCGATGCCGAGCGAGCTCACCGAGCCTGTGGCGCTGATCGTTGTCATGGCAATCTACCTTTGCTGACGCCGTGGTGCGGCGGCTTTTCAATCTCAAACCAGAACGGGATGTCGGAAGGGATTTCCCCCCAACATCCCGTCATCGGCCCGCCGGCGCCGAACTTGAGACCGGCACCCGCGGAACGACCCGTTCCGCGGAGGGCGCGCCGGTCAGCCCAGGAGCTTGAGCACCTGCTGAGGCAGCTGGTTGGCCTGGGCGACCATGGCGGTACCGGCTTGCTGCAGGATCTGCGAGCGTGACATGTTGGCGGTTTCCGCGGCGAAGTCGGCGTCGGTGATGCGACTGGAGGCGGCCGATTGGTTCTCGACCGAGGTCTGGAGGTTCGTGATGACCGCCGAGAAGCGGTTTTGGGTGGCGCCGAAGACCGCACGCTGACTGTTGATGTCGTTGATCGCGGCATCGATGTTGTTGATCACGGCATTGAGCGCGGTTCCCGAGGCCACCGTGCTGTCGATCTTTCCGCCGGTCACGGCGGTGATCGACGGGTCGGTGGTCATGTTGGTGGTCGTGATCGAAATCGTGTCGTTGGACGTCGTGTTGGCGCCGACCTGGAAGGTCAGGCTGCCGGCGGAGCCGCCCAGAATGGCGGCGCCGTTGAACGAGGTCCCACCCAGTACCCGACCGATTTCGGCGCCGAGCTGCTGGAATTCCTGATTCAGCGAGTCCTTGTCCGAACCGCTGTTGGTCGAATTCTGGGCTTGCACCGCGAGCTCGCGCATGCGCTGCAGGCTCGACCCCACCGAGGCCAGTGCGCCGTCGGCGGTCTGGGCCAGGGAGATGCCGTCGTTGGCGTTGCGGATCGCCACGTTCATGCCGCGCACTTGCGTGGTCATGCGCTGCGAGATTGCGAGGCCGGCGGCGTCGTCGGCCGCGGTATTGACACGCAGGCCCGAGGACAGGCGTTGCATGGACGTCGCGAGCGACGACTGGTTCTGACTCAAATGGCGCTGGGCGTTCAACGAGATCAGGTTCGTGTTGATCGTCATCGGCATGATGTGCACTCCTCAAGAATCGGGCACTCCCGGCACATAGGCCGGCGTCTGGCAGGGTGGGGAGGGCACGGCGTGCCGCTTCCTGGCGCCACGCCCCAAAGGAAGCGTGTTGAGAGGCATTGTTTCGCGCCGGGGGGCCGCGCGAAGCGCTGAAAAGCCGGCGCTAACCCGTCCAGTTTCGACGACTCGGCGCAACAACGAACAAGGCCCCGCGCGGCGAAGCGGCGGGGCCTTGGTGGCAAGAGGTCGACGCTTGGGACGCGCCGACCAGCGCAGGGGATTACTGCAGGAGCTTGAGGACCTGCTGCGGCAGCTGGTTGGCTTGCGCGACCATCGCGGTGCCGGCTTGCTGGAGGATCTGCGAGCGCGACATGTTGGCGGTTTCGGCCGCGAAGTCTGCATCGGTGATTCGGCTCGAGGCGGCCGACTGGTTTTCGACCGAGACTTGCAGGTTGCTGACGACCGCGTTGAAGCGGTTCTGCGTCGCGCCGAAGACCGCGCGCTGGCTGTTCACGTCGTTGATCGCGGCGTCGATGTTGTTGATCACCGCGTTCAGCGCCGTGCCCGACGCCACCGTGCTGTCGATCTTGCCGCCGGTCACCGCGGTGATCGACGCGTCGGTCGTCATGTTGGTGGTCGTGACAGAGATCGTGTCGTTGGCGGTCGTGTTGGCACCGACCTGGAAGGTCAGGTTGCCGGCGGAAGCGCCCAGGATGGCAGCGCCGTTGAACGACGTGCCGCCCAGGACGCGGCCGATTTCAGCGCCGAGCTGCTGGAATTCCTGGTTCAGGGAGTCCTTGTCGGAGCCGCTGTTGGTGGAGTTCTGCGCCTGGACTGCGAGTTCACGCATGCGTTGCAGGCTGGTGCCCACCGAGGCGAGGGCGCCGTCGGCGGTCTGGGCCAGCGAAATGCCGTCGTTCGCGTTGCGGATCGCGACGTTCATGCCCTTGACCTGCGACGTCATCCGTTGCGAGATCGCCAGGCCGGCAGCATCGTCGGCGGCGCTGTTGATGCGCAGACCCGACGACAGGCGCTGCATCGAGATGCCGAGCGACGACTGCGACATGCTCAGGTGACGCTGGGCATTGAGGGAATACAGGTTGGTGTTGACTGACATGCTCATTTTGAAGCTCCTTGAACGGTCGAGTGATGCCCCGCAAAAACGCGGTCATCGGCTGGGTCAGATCGCTGTCCGCTGCCGGCTCGTTCCGTTGTGCAGTTATCGGGACCGGGTGGTTCGGACTTGAGGCACTGCGCAAGAAAAAACTTCGCGATCGGCCGATAAGCGGGGGACGGGTCGGGCTTTTGCACGGCTTGAGCCCCGAATGCATGCGCTACTTCACGCGCCGACGTGCCACCAGGTTCGGAACAGCCCGCGGACTCCCCTGCATATCGGCGCTTGGCCCGGAAAAAGGATTCCTAGAATTTGCCCACCCCTTCGTGCCTGGTCCCTCGCGGCCGTCCCGCCCATGCAACTCAAGCAACGCAAGTCGACCGCCAGCGCCACGGTGCCATCGACCCCCTCCAGTTCAGGCGCCGAGCGCTGCTGGCACAAAGGCGTTGCCCACGCCGAGGCGTCGGACTGGCCGCGCGCCGAAAAGGCGTTCGCCGAGGCCGTGTCGGCGCGACCCGACGACGCGCTCTACCTGAACAACCTGGCCCGCGCCCAACTGCGCAACGAGCGCTACGAGGCCGCGCTCGAGACCGCCCGACGGGTGCTGCGGGCGGACCCGGAAGACACGCTGGCGCGCCAGATCGCCGCCGAGTGCCTCAACAAGCAGCACCGCTATGTCGAGGCGGTGGCCTGCCTGAGCGAGCAACCCGAAAGCCTCCCCCGCAGCACCGAATTTCACCAATCCCTCAGCGAAGCGCTCTTCAACGCCGGCATGCATCGCGAGGCGATCGGGGTGTTGTTCGAGGCGCTCAACGGCAACATGGCGCACGCGATGTCGCACTACCGGTTGGGCGTCTCGTTCAATTCGCTCGGGATGAAGGCCGAAGCCACCGAGTGCCTGCGAACGGCGCTGATTCTCGGCATGGGCCCGGGCGACCTCGGGACCCAGGGGTTGCTCACCTTCATCGAGCGCGAGCTCTGCCGCTGGGACCACGCTGCGCAGGACCTCGCCGCGCTGCGCCGCATCGTCCAGGCGCTTCCGCCGGAGGCCACCCAATGGGCCGCGGTGTTCGCCAATGTGACCCTGACCGACGATCCCGCCGAGCATTTGCGGGCGGCCCGATCCTGCGTGCGATTCACGACCCGCGAGGTCAAGCCGCTGCCGGCCGTGCCGCGGCGCCCCCTCGGGCAGCGCCTGAAGGTCGGATTCGTCTCGTCCGATTTCCACATGCACGCCACGGCGGTTCTGATGGCCGAGGTGTTCGAGAAAATCGATCGCAGCCGGTTCGAGGTCACACTCTATTCGCACGGTCCCGAAGACGGCACCGAAATGCGCCAACGGCTCAAACGCACCGCCGAGCATTTCATCCAGGTCGACACGCTGAGCGACCTGGAAGTGGCGCAACACGTGCGCGCGAGCGGGACCGACCTGCTGATCGATCTGAAGGGACACACCCGCGACTCGCGACTGGGCATCCTGGCCCACCGGCCGGCCCCGGTCCAGGCGACCTACCTGGGGTTCCCGGGCACCACGGGCGCCGACTTCATCGACTACTTCATCGGCGACGAGGTGGTGTCGCCTCTGACGCACGCCCCGTTCTACAGTGAGAAACTGGCCTTGCTGCCGCGTTGCTACCAGCCCAACGATCGCCAGCGGCCGCGCCCAAAACCGACCCATCGCGCCGCTGTCGGTCTGCCCGAGACCGGGCTGGTGTTGTGCGGATTCAACCAGCCGTTCAAGCTTTCACCCGAGGTGTTCGACGTCTGGTGCGGACTGTTGCTGCAGATCCCCGATGCCGTGCTGTGGCTGCTGCAATGGAACGACCAGGCGCCGCGCCAGTTGCGGCAGGAAGCCGCGGCACGGGGTGTCGACCCGGCGCGGCTGGTGTTCGCGCCCAAGGTCGGACTGGGCGAGCACATCAGCCGCCTGGCCCTGGCCGATCTGTTCCTCGACACGTGGCCCTGCAACGGTCACACCACGGCCAGCGACGCGCTCTGGGCCGGCCTGCCGGTCGTCACCTACGCCGGTGCGGCGTTTCCGGCGCGCGTCGCAGCCAGTTTGCTGGGCGCCGTCGGGCTGCCCCAGCTCGCATGCGAGACGCTCGCCGCGTACGAGCGCCTGGTGCTCGACCTGGCCAGCGACATCCCGCGCCGTACCGCCTTGCGCGCGCACCTGGTGCAGGCACGCGATACCGCGCCGCTATTTGACAGCACCGGCTACACACGTGACTTCGAAGCCCTGATGTGGACCCTCGCCGAGCGCCGCTCGCGCGGCCTGCCACCGGACCATCTGCGCAGCCCGAGTGCCGCCCCCTCGACCCCTGGAGTGACGACGCCATGAACACGATCCCGACCATCCATCTGTGCGTGGTCCAGCCCGCCGGCTACCTGCACTCGTTGGGCTTTCTCGATCAAGCGCGCTATTTCCGGCACCAGTTCCGCCGCATGGGCGCACAGGTCAGCCTGGCGAAAAACCGCTTGCGGCACGACGCCGTCAATTTCGTGTTCGGCGCCCACCTCGGATTCGACCCCACGCAACGGGATCGCTACAGCTGCATCTTCGTCAACCTGGAGCAGCTCGGCCGCGGCGGGGCCGCGCTGCCGGGGGCCTATGTGCAGCTGCTTGGCAGCTCCGCCGTGGTCGAGTACGACGCGGACAACATCGCTGCCTACACCGTCCATGCCGACGAAGTGCCGGTGTTCCCGCTCCTGCATGCCCCCTACCTGCGGCCAGCGCAGACCCTGCCCCTGGAGGAGCGCCCGATCGACCTGCTGTTCATCGGCAGCATGAACGAGCGCCGGGCGGCATTGATACGGCGCATCGAGTCGACCGGTCACACGGTGTCGCTGCTGGACACTCCGCTCTACGGACCGGAACGCGACCAGATCATCCTGCAGTCCAAGGCGGTGCTCAACATGCACTTCTACGAAAGCAGCCGCTTCGAGCAGGCGCGCGTGTCGCATTGCCTGTCGCTGCACACGCCTGTGGTGTCCGAGCGCGACGCCACCACGCGCCCGCATCCGGCATTCGAGGACAGCGTGGCCTGGTTCGACGACGCTGGGCTCGAAACCTTTTTCGCCCAACGGTTCGGAACGCCGGAATTCTTCGACGCCGCCCGCGCTGGATGGGCCGCATTCGAGCGCGCCGACCCGATCGAAGCCTACGCCGACGTCCTCGCCTTCGCGGCCGGCTTCGGACCCGCCCACCAGGCGCGCCGGCCGACCGGGCCCTGGCGTCCCGGACGGATCAATCTCGGCTCCGGCAAGGACTACAAGGCCGGCTGGCTGAACCTCGACATCCTCGACCGCGCCGAGCCGGACGCCGTGCTCGACCTCGGACAACCCATCGAGCTGCCGATGGCGTTGGCGAGCCGCTTCGGTGGCCAGATCGAACTCGTTGCCGGTACGGTCGACCGCATCTACGCCAACAACGTCCTCGAACACGTCCCCGACCTGCCTTGCCTGATGGGCAACGCACTGGCCTTGCTGAAAGAAGGGGGTGAGTTCGAGATCGAAGTCCCTTACGAAAAGGCCTTGACGGCATGGCAGGACCCGACCCACTTGCGGGCCCTGAACGAGAATTCCTGGATCTACTACACCGAATGGTTCTGGTATCTCGGATGGTTCGAGCACCGCTTCGAAGTGGCGCAATCGACCTGGCTCGACATGCAGCTGCGACCGTGCGGCAAGGACGCCGCCGCATTCATGCGAGTGACGCTGCGCAAGCTTCGCACCACGATGCAGGAGCGGATGGTGGCCAGGACCATGGCGGCCGATTCGATGATTCCGGATGACGTCTGCGTGGAATGACCTCACCGCCAGGGTCGGGTCGAATGGCGGCTGGATCCGGAGTCCTTGAACCTGTCCGCCCTGGGCGGGTGGCAGGGCTGGCGCTGGAGCGCAGGATTCGCCCTCGTCGTCGGAGCCATCGACGGGTCG
>JALYHO010000143.1 GCA_030776545.1 Pseudomonadota bacterium
ACGCGCAGCGACGCCGTCCTGTTGCGCCAGGCCATCGCCGGCACCGAGGCCGACGCGGCGACGGCCCGGGCCGACGTGCTCGAGATGCGCGAGCGCATCGCCCTGGCCAATGAACGTCCGGACGCCAAGGTGCTGCACGGTCGCGAGCAGGCGATGTTCGCGCTCGCCGTCGACCACGACGCGGCCCACGCCCTCGACCTGGCGCGCGGCAACGCCGCCCAACAGCGCGAGCCGCTCGATCTCCTGGTCTATGCGCAGGCGGCGCACGCGAGCGGCCAGCCCGGCGCGCGCCAGGAGGCGGCGGCGCTGGTGACCCGGGTCGGCCTGGTCGACGAGCGCGTGAAGGCGTTGCGATGATTCCATTCGCGGTGCTCCTTCGGCGCTGGCTGGGCCTGTGCCTGCTGCTGGCCGCCGGCCTCGCACACGCCCACAAGGCGAGCGACTCCTACCTGCAGATCGACGCCGGTGCGCCGAGCGCCAAGGGCATCGCGGTGCGCTGGGACATCGCCTTGCGCGACCTGGACGCGGCGCTCGACATCGATGCCGACGAGGACGGCCGACTGACCTGGGGCGAGATCAAGAATGCCTGGCCGCGCATCGAGGCCTACGCATTGCCGCGCCTGGCGATCCGGGGCTGTCCCTTGCGACCGACGGGCCACGCGCTGGAACGCCGCAACGACGGCGCCTATGCGGTGCTCCTGTTGGCCTCTGACTGCAGCCTCGCCGCCACGCCGACGGTCTCCTACACGCTGTTCCGCGAGATCGACCCGACCCACCGCGGCATCTTCAAGTTGCAGCGTGCCGGCCAGCCCATGGTGCTGACCCTGCTCGACCCGACCCATCCCCAGGCCGCCGTGGCGGGCGACGCTGCAGGGCGGGCCGAACCCAGCGGGGCCTGGGGGTTCCTGCGCGAGGGCGTCCGCCACATCCTCACCGGCTACGACCACGTCCTCTTCCTGCTGTGCTTGCTGCTGCCGTCCGTGCTGCGTCGCACCCCCGAGGGCATCCGACCCGTGGCCAAGCTCTCCGACGCGATCTGGCCGATCATCGGCATCGTCTCGGCTTTCACGGTGGCGCATTCGATCACCTTGGGCCTGGCCGCGCTCAAGCTGATTTCATTGCCCCCGTCCTTCATCGAGCCGGCGATCGCGGTGACCATCATCCTGGCCGCACTGGACAACGTCTGGCCGGTGTTTCCGGTACGACGGGTGGTGGTGACGTTCTTCTTCGGCCTGATTCATGGCTTCGGCTTTGCCGATGTACTGTCGGAACTGAACTTGCCGATCTGGGCGTTCGTGCGGGCGCTGCTCGAATTCAACATCGGGCTCGAGCTGGGCCAGTTGATGATCGTCGCCGCTGCGACCGGCTTGCTGTTCCTGTTGCGCGAGCGTCCGGGGTACCGGATGCTGGTCCTGCGAGGCGGGTCGTTCGCTGCGATCTTCATTGCCACGTTGTGGTTCATCGAACGCACCGCCAACGTGTCGCTGATGCCGATCTGATGCCGATCCGGTACCGAATGGAGCCGACCGGCCATCCTCCGTTAGAATCGCGGTCACACGATCGTATTTGGACGGGAATAGCGATGATGGTGACGACGCCTCGAACTACCACCTTCTTCCTGAAGGTCTAGTTCGCCGCGCGTCTCGAACTGCCATCTCGATTCTTTTCCAACGAAGGCGCGGCTCAGTCCGCGCCTTTTGCATTTTCGAAAGCGTTTCATGATCTCGATTCAATTGCCCGACGGCTCGCAACGTGACTACCCCGGACCGGTGACCGTGGCCGAGGTCGCGGCGTCGATCGGCCCGGGTCTGGCGAAGGCCGCGCTGGCGGGCCGGGTGGGGACGGGGGACGCGGCACGGGTCGTCGACACCGCCTATCGCATCGACCACGACACGTCCCTGGCGATCATCACCGACCGCGATCCCGCCGGGCTCGACGTCATTCGCCATTCCACGGCGCACCTGCTCGCCTACGCGGTCAAGGAGCTCTTTCCCGATGCTCAGGTCACGATCGGGCCGGTGATCGAGAATGGGTTCTTCTACGATTTCGCCTACAAGCGCCCGTTCACCCCCGAAGACCTGGCCGCGATCGAGGCCAAGATGATCGAACTCGCGCGGCGCGACGAGCCCGTCGTACGGCGCGTGCTGGCGCGCGACGAGGCAGTCGCGCATTTTCAGGCCTTGGGCGAGGCCTACAAGGCCGAGATCATCGCCAGCATTCCCGCCAACGAAGACGTCTCGCTGTACCGCGAGGGTCGGTTCGAAGACCTCTGCCGCGGCCCGCACGTGCCCAGCACGGGCAAGCTCAAATTCTTCAAGCTGATGAAAGTGGCGGGCGCGTACTGGCGCGGCGACCACCGCAACGAGATGCTGCAGCGCATCTACGGCACGGCCTGGGCCAGCAAGGAAGATCTGCAGCGCCACCTGCACGTGCTGGAAGAGGCAGAGAAGCGCGACCACCGCAAGCTCGGCCGCGAGCTCGACCTGTTCCACATCGACGAGTTCGCCCCCGGCCTGGTGTTCTGGCATCCAAAGGGCTGGGCGCTGTGGCAGCAGGTCGAGCAGTACATGCGGCAGGTCTACCGCGAGTGCGGCTACCAGGAGGTCAAGGGGCCGCAGATCCTCGACAAGAGCCTGTGGGAGAAGACCGGCCACTGGGACAACTATCGGGACAGCATGTTCACGACCGAATCGGAAAAGCGCGACTACGCGCTCAAGCCGATGAATTGCCCGGGACACGTGCTGATCTTCAAGTCGCAGATGCGCAGTTATCGCGATCTGCCGCTGCGCTATGGCGAGTTCGGCCAGTGCCACCGCAACGAGCCCAGCGGCTCGATGCACGGGATCATGCGGGTGCGCGGGTTCACCCAGGACGACGGTCACATTTTTTGCACCGAGGACCAGATCCTGGCCGAGTGCGTCGCCTTCACGGCGCAACTGCAGGCGGTCTACAAGGATTTCGGTTTCGGCGAGATCATCTACAAGGTCGCGACGCGCCCCGAGCACCGCATCGGCACCACCGACCTATGGGATCGCGCCGAATTCGCGTTGATGGAGTCGTTGCGCCGATCGAACTGCGAGTTCGGCCTGGCACCGGGCGAGGGCGCCTTCTACGGTCCGAAGATCGAGTACACCCTCAAGGACGCGCTCGGCCGGCAGTGGCAGTGCGGCACGATGCAGGTCGACTTCAACATGGCCGAGCGCCTCGGCGGCGAATACGTCACCGAAACCAGCGGTCGGGCCCATCCGGTCATGCTGCACCGCGCGATCGTCGGCAGCCTGGAACGTTTCATCGGCATGCTGATCGAGCACCACGCGGGCGCCTTGCCGGCATGGTTGGCCCCGGTTCAGGTGAGCGTGCTCAACATCACCGAAAACCAGCTCGACTACGCTCGCGAAGTTGTCAAAAGTCTGCAAAAACAAGGACTTAGGGTGTTGTGCGATTTGCGCAACGAGAAAATCACCTATAAGATACGAGAGCATTCGTTGCAGAAGGTCCCGTATCTCCTCGTCCTGGGTGACAAGGAGAAGGCAAACGGGACCGTAGCCGTGCGTGCGCGGGGCAACCAGGACCTCGGCGCCATGCCCTTGGCCGACTTCAGCCAGAAGATCGCCGAGGACGTGGCCCGCAAGCTGTAGCCCCGGCCCGCGCCGATTTTGTTTGAGTTCCGTTCGCCTCGGAATTCGTAGAAGGGTTTTGACATCGCTACATTCGCTGATCGCCGTACTCCCAACGCCGAACGCAAGCACCGCCTGAACCGGGAGATCATGGCCCCTGAAGTCCGGCTCAACGGCCCCGAGAACGAACCGCTCGGGATCGTGAGCATCACCGAGGCGCTGCGCCTGGCCGGCGAGGCGGACGTCGATCTGGTCGAGATCGTCGCCCAGGCCGATCCCCCGGTGTGCCGCCTGATGGACTACGGCAAGTTCAAGTACCAGGAACAAAAGCGTGCCGCCGAGGCCAAGAGCAAGCAGAAGGTGGTCGAGGTCAAGGAGGTCAAGTTCCGGCCCGGGACCGACGAAGGCGACTACACGATCAAGATGCGCAACTTGCGCCGCTTCATCGAGGAAGACGGCGACAAGGGCAAGGTCACGCTGCGCTACCGCGGCCGCGAGATCACCCACCAGGACATCGGCATGCGGCTGCTCGAACGCATCCGCGACGAACTGGCGGATGTGTCGGTGGTCGAACACATGCCCAAGCTCGAAGGGCGGCAAATGATCATGGTGCTCGCGCCCAAGCGCAAGTAGGGGCGGGCACCTCACAGAGTTCGGCACGCAGGTTTGGTCGCCCGCGTGCCTACAGAAGCGGTTGCAGGCTTACAAGACGGCAAGCGTTTTGCCGGCGCCTGCAACAGCAATCAACAAGGAGCATTTCATGCCCAAAATGAAGACCAAGAAAAGCGCTGCGAAGCGTTTTCGCGTTCGTCCGGGGGGTACCGTCAAGCGGGGCCAGGCGTTCAAGCGCCACATCCTGACCAAGAAGACCACGAAGAACAAGCGTCACCTGCGCGGCGCCGTCAACGTGCACGAGACCAACATGGGGCACATGAAGCAAATGCTGCCCTTTGCCGGCCTCTAACCGCTTCAAGGAAAGGACTCAACCATGCCTCGCGTCAAACGTGGTGTAACAGCCCGCGCACGTCACAAGAAAGTTCTCGCACTCGCCAAGGGTTACCGCGGCCGCCGCAAGAACGTGTTCCGGATCGCCAAACAGGCTGTCATGCGGGCGGGCCAATACGCCTATCGTGACCGCCGGACCAAGAAACGGGTCTTCAGGCACCTCTGGATCGCGCGGATCAACGCCGGCAGCCGCAGCCACGGCGTCACCTACAGCAAGTTCATGAACGGCCTGAAGAAGCTTGCGATCGAGATCGACCGCAAGGTTCTCTCCGACATGGCCATCCACGATCCGGCCGCTTTTGCCAGCATCGTCGAGAAGGTGAAGGCCCAACTCGCTTGATGGTCGTCCGGCCAGCGCGCCACTCCGGCGCGCCGACCGGCACTGATC
>JALYHO010000144.1 GCA_030776545.1 Pseudomonadota bacterium
GCGCAGCGACCCGCCGTGACCCACCAGACCGGAGCGGACCAGCTGGCGCAGGTCGAGGCAGCCTACGCCGCCGCGGGCATCGCGGCGCGGGTGCGTCCTTTCATCGACGACATGGCCACGCAGCTCGCCGAATGCGATCTGATCGTGTGCCGCGCCGGGGCCGTGACGGTGAGCGAACTCTGCGCCGCCGGCGTCGCCGCGGTGCTGGTTCCGCTGGTCGCCAGCACGACCTCGCACCAGCGCGACAACGCGCTCTGGCTTGCCGGCCATGGGGCAGCGATCCATTTGCCCCAGACCGAACTGACCCCGCACGCGCTGGCGCGCCTGCTGGTCCAGGTCACCCGCGGCGAGCTGCTGGCCATGGCGACGAAAGCCCGCGCACTCGCCCGGCCCCAGGCCGCCGCGCGGGTCGCCGATGCGATCGAAGGGCTGGTGGCGTGATGGCGCTCACCCACCGCCCCGTTCCGGAGCGTCGGCCATGAAGCACGCCGTCAAACGCATCCACTTCGTCGGCATCGGCGGTGCCGGCATGAGCGGCATCGCCGAGATCCTGCACAACCTGGGTTACGTGGTCTCCGGCTCGGACCAGGGCGAGAGTCCCACCACCCGGCGGCTGGCCTCGCTCGGCATCCGGGTCCACGTGGGCCACGCCGCCGCCCACATCCAGGGCGCCGACGCCGTGGTCACGTCCACCGCGGTGGGTGGCGACAACCCCGAAGTGATGGCTGCGCGTGCCGGTCGGGTTCCGGTGGTCCCGCGGGCGGTGATGCTGGCCGAACTGATGCGACTGAAGTCGGGCATCGCGATCGCAGGGACCCACGGCAAGACCACGACCACTTCGCTGGTGACCAGTGTGCTGGCCGAGGCCGGGGTCGACCCCACCTTCGTGATCGGCGGCCGTTTGAACGCCGCGGGCGCGAATTCGCGCCTGGGCGCGGGCGACTACATCGTGGTCGAGGCGGACGAGTCGGATGCCTCGTTCCTGAACCTGCTGCCCGTGATGGCCGTGGTCACCAACATCGACGCCGACCACATGGACACCTACGGCCACGACTTCGCCAAGCTGAAGTCCGCCTTCGTGGAATTCATCCACCGCATGCCGTTCTACGGCGCTGCGATCTTGTGCAGCGACGATGCGGGCGTGCGTTCGATCATGCCGATGATCTCCCGCCCCCTGGTGACCTATGGCTTCAATGCCGACGCGATGATCCGGGCCGTCGATGTCCAAGCCCATGCCGGCACGATGCGTTTCACGGTCCAACGCCGCAACGGCGTGCGCATGCCCGACCTGAGCGTGTCCCTGAACCTGCCGGGGGACCACAACGTCCTCAACGCCTTGGCCGCGATCGCGGTGGCGACCGAGCTCGAGTTGCCGGACGCGCCGGTCGTCAAGGGCCTGGCCGAATTTCACGGCGTGGGCCGGCGTTTCCAGCGCTATGGCGAACAGCCGAGCGCGGACGGCGGCCGTTTCACGCTGATCGACGATTACGGCCACCACCCGGTGGAGATGGCGGCGACGCTCGCGGCCGCGCGTGGTGCCTTCCCCGGTCGGCGCCTGGTGCTGGCGTTCCAGCCGCACCGCTACACCCGCACCCGGGACTGCTTCGAGGACTTCGTGAAGGTCATCGGCAGCGCCGACCTGGTGTTGCTGGCCGAGGTCTACGCGGCCGGCGAAGCACCGATCGTGGCCGCCGACGGCCGCGCGTTGACGCGCGCCCTGCGCGTGGCGGGGAAGGTCGATCCGGTGTTCGTCGACGAGATCGCCGAGATGCCGCGAGCGATCGTCGCCCAGGTGCGCGCCGGCGACGTCGTGATTTCGATGGGCGCCGGCTCCATCGGCAACGTGCCCGCCCTGGTGGCGGAGCTCCTGGGCGGCAAGGGGGTGACGACATGAACGTGGACCCGAAGGGGCTCGGCAAGGTCGCGGTGCTCATGGGTGGCACCTCGGCAGAACGCGAGATCTCGTTGCTGTCCGGCGCGGGCGTGCTCCAGGCCCTGCGCTCGCAGGGCGTGGATGCGCACGCCTTCGACCCGGCCGAAAGCGAGTTGGGCGCGCTGGCGCGCGACGGCGTGCAGCGCTGCTTCATCGCACTGCACGGCCGTCACGGCGAGGACGGCACGGTGCAGGGGGCCCTCGAATTGCTCGGCATCCCCTACACCGGCTCGGGCGTCCTGGCCTCGGCGATGGCGATGGACAAGGTCACGACCAAACGCGTCTGGCTCGCCGAGGGCCTGCCCACGCCGCGCTATGTGCGGCTCGGTCCCGAGCACCAGGCCCGCGAGCAGCTGCGCAGCGTGCCCGACGTCATCGGCCTGCCGTTGATCGTCAAGCCGCCGCGCGAAGGCTCGTCGATCGGGATCACCAAGGTCGCCGGCTATTCGCAGATGCAGGCGGCGGTCGAACTCGCCGCGCGATACGACCCCGATGTCCTGTGCGAGGAATTCATCGAGGGCGACGAAGTGACCTGTCCCGTACTCGGCTCGGGCGCCAGCGCGCGCGCCTTGCCGGTGGTGCAGATCGTGGCGCCCGAGGGCGCCTACGACTACCAAAACAAATACTTCACCGACAGCGTCGACTACCGGGTGCCCAGCGGCCTGCCAGCGGCCGAGGAAGAGGAGATCCAGCGCCTGGTGGTGGCGGCCTACCGGACGCTCGGCTGCCGCGGCTGGGGGCGGGCGGACCTGATGATCCGCGCCAGCGACCGCAAGCCCTTCCTGCTCGAGATGAACACCTCGCCTGGCATGACCTCGCACTCGCTGGTGCCCAAGTCGGCCGCGGCCGCGGGCCTGAGCTACGAGGCGCTGTGCCTGCACATCCTGTCTCTCGCGGCCCTGGATTCCAGCCGCTGACGCGCCCATGGCCAGCCTCGCCGCTCCCACCCCGCTGCCGCCCGATATCCGGCTGATGAACGCGACCGCCGCGTTGCTGGGTGCCATCGGCGTGGCCGCGCTGCTGGCGGCGGCACTGGCGTGGGCGGTGCATCGCCCGGTCTTCGCGGTGCGCGCGATCCGTATCGACGGCGACCTGGCGCACAACAGCGTGGCGACGATCCGCGCCAACGCGGCGCGCAAGCTGCAGGGCAACTTCTTCACGATGGACCTGGGGGCCACCCGGCGTGCGTTCGAGTCGGTTCCGTGGGTACGCCAGGCCCTGGTGCGGCGGGTCTGGCCGAACCGTCTCGCGGTGCGCCTCGAAGAGCATCGCCCCGTGGCCCTGTGGGGCGGCGACCCCGGCAACGACGAGCCGATCGACAAGCTCGTCAACGATCAGGGCGAGGTCTTCGAGGCCAACCTCGGCGATGTCGAGGACGACGCGCTTCCGACCCTGCGCGGCCCGGAGGGCACTGCTGCCCACATGCTGGCGATGCTGGGCCGGCTCAGCGTCGAATTCGCGCCCCTGGACGAGCACGTCGACGCGCTCGACCTTTCGGGGCGCGGCTCCTGGCGGGCCGAGCTCGACAGCGGCGCGGCGGTCGAGATCGGCCGGGGCAGCGACGACGAGGTGGTCGCACGGACCCGGACGTTCGTCGCGACCCTGCCCGAACTGCGGGCCCGCTACCAGGACCACCCGCTGCTCTACGCGGACCTGCGCCACCGCGACGGTTACGCGGTGCGGCTCGGTGGCGTGTCGACCGCGGTCGACTCCGGCAAGACACAGAAGAAATAAAAGGGGGAACGAATGGCCAAGGAATACAAGGATCTGGTGGTCGGCCTGGACATCGGCACCGCGAAGATCATGGTCGTGGTGGCCGAGGTGATGGCGGGCGGCGAACTGCGCATCGCCGGCCTCGGCAGCGCGCCCACGCACGGACTCAAACGCGGCGTCGTGGTCAACATCGATGCCACCGTGCAGTCGATCCAGCAGGCCCTCAAGGAGGCCGAGATGATGGCCGACTGCAAGATCACCCGGGTCTACACGGGCATCACCGGCAGCCACATTCGCGGCCAGAACTCGACCGGCATGGTCATCGTCCGCGACAAGGAGGTCACGCCGGTCGATGTCGCCCGGGTGGTCGAGACCGCCAAGGCCATCAACATCCCGAACGACCAGCGCCTGCTGCTGGTCGAGCCGCAGGAGTTCGTGATCGACGGCCACGAGGTCAAGGAGCCGATCGGCATGAGCGGCGGGCGCCTCGAAGTCAAGGTCCATATCGTCACCGGCGCGCAGAGCGCGGCCGAGAACATCGTCAAGTGCGTGCGCCGCTGCGGTCTCGAGGTCGACCAGCTGGTGCTCAATCCGAGCGCATCCAGCCATGCCGTGCTGACCGAGGACGAAAAGGACCTGGGCGTGGCATTGGTCGACATCGGCGCTGGGACGACCGATGTCGCGATCTTCACCGACGGGGCGATCCGCCACACCGCGGTGATCCCGATCGCCGGCGACCTGATCACCAGCGACATCGCGATGGCGCTGCGCACCCCGACCAAGGACGCCGAAGAGATCAAGGTCGAGTACGGCGTCGCCAAACAGCTGCTCGCCGACCCGTCCGAACAGCTCGAGGTCCCGGGCCTGGGTGACCGGGCGCCGCGCATGCTCAGCCGCCAGGCGTTGGCTGGCGTGATCGAGCCGCGCATCGAAGAGATCTACTCCCTGGTGCACCAGGTGATCCGCGAAAGCGGATACGAGGAGCTGCTCTCGAGCGGCATCGTCATCACCGGCGGTGCCGCGGTGATGCCGGGCATGGTCGAGCTCGGCGAGGACATTTTTCTCAAGCCCGTGCGCAAGGGCGTGCCGACCTACCACGGTGCGCTCTACGACATGGTGAGCAACCCCCGCTCCGCCACGGTGATGGGGCTGCTCGAGGAAGCCCGCTTCGCGCGGTCGCGCGGGATGCGGGCAGCGCAGCAGGCCGGCTCGGTCAAGACCTTGTTCGGCCGCGCACGCGACTGGTTTCTAGGCAATTTTTGAAGAGGCGGACCGATGAGGCACACCCATTCCCTGCTGCACGTCCAAACCGCCCACGGGCTCGCTCCGCCGCGCGCGGGGCCTCGATCACGGCGACCTGGGACCCCGGACCATCCGGACTACCCCGGCGCGGCGCGCACAGCGCGCTGTTGGAGTTTTTTCAAATACACACGGCAACTGCTTACTAGGATTGGAGATTCAAATGGCCATCGAAATGATTGAAGAATTCAGCATGGGCACCCAGATCAAAGTGATCGGGGTCGGCGGCGGCGGCGGCAACGCGGTCGACCACATGATCACCCAAGGCGTGCAGGGCGTTCAGTTCGTCTGCGCCAACACCGACGCACAGGCGCTCAATCGCTCCGCGGCGCACGACCTGATCCAGCTCGGCACCACCGGGCTGGGGGCCGGTGCCAAGCCCGAATGCGGCAAGGCGGCGGCCGAAGAGGCGGTCGACCGGATCCGGCAGGCGATCGACGGTTCGCACATGCTCTTCATCACCGCCGGCATGGGCGGTGGCACGGGCACCGGCGCCGCCCCGGTGATCGCGCGGGTCGCCAAGGAAATGGGCATCCTCACCGTCGGCGTGGTGACCAAGCCTTTCGAATTCGAAGGCAACCGCCGGATGAAGGCCGCCGACGCGGGCCTGGCCGAACTCGAGGCCAACGTCGACTCGCTGATCGTCATCCTGAACGACAAGCTGCTCGACGTGCTCGGTGACGACATCACCCAGGACCAGGCCTTCGCCCACGCCAACGACGTGCTCAAGAACGCGGTCGGCGGCATCAGCGACATCATCCACATGCCGGGCCTGGTCAATGTCGACTTCGAAGACGTCAAGACCGTCATGAGCGAGCCCGGCAAGGCCATGATGGGCACCGCCCAGGCGAGCGGACCGGACCGCGCCACCAAGGCCGCCGACGCCGCCGTGGCGTGCCCGCTGCTCGAAGGCATCGACCTGTCCGGCGCGCGCGGGGTGCTGGTCCTGATCGCGGCCAACCGCAACACGTTCAAGCTGGCCGAAAGTCGCAACGCGATGAACACGATCCGGCGCTACGCCGCCGAAGACGCGCACGTGATCTATGGCACGGCCTACGACGAGTCGCTGGGCGACCAGTTGCGCGTCACCGTGATCGCCACCGGGTTGAGCCCGGCGCGCCGCCAACAGACGCCCATCAGCGTGGTCCACAGCATGCCGGCGCAGCGCACCGGCACGCACGACCTGCCGATCATGCAAAGCGCGGTGGCGAGCCAACCGACCCAGGGCGTGGCTCCGGCGCACGACTACAGCGCGCTCACCACACCGAGCGTGTGGCGCAATGGCCGCACCGCCGCGGCGAAAGTGGACGCACTGGCGAGCAACGGCATGGACGAAATCGAGATCCCGGCCTTTTTGCGCAAGCAAGCCGATTGAGCGTGGCCCGGCCGTTCGCCGGGTGGTTCGCGCCGCGCCCAGGCGCCGCTGACGGTGATCCAGACCACGCAGGCGCTGCGCACCGGCACCGACAAC
>JALYHO010000145.1 GCA_030776545.1 Pseudomonadota bacterium
TTTCAAACGGTTTTTCCTGCCTCAATATTAAGCAGTGTGTCTGGAGGCGTGCAAATTCGCGGGTTGGCGCGCCTCAAGCACGGGTTGCCCACAATGTTATCCACAGTCTCGGTGGATGGCGCGCCCCAGCCCCTGGCTGGCGTCGCCGCCGTGACGCCGTCGGATCGTCGCCGAGGATCAACCCAGGTTGGTTTTGCAGAGCGTCACCCACCGGGTCCGCGCGCGCTCGGCATCGGGCCGGCTGTGGATGGGGGGCCGGCATGTCTCCTGGATAGAAAATGAACACGGCACGCATCTTGTCCCCGTCCCCCCGGAGACCGGCCACGCCTGAAACGCTCGACGGGCTCGGGATTTTCGCGCGACGGGGCGTGGGGCGGCTTTTATGTGCGCTGGCACACAGAACCGACGGCGCGGGGGCAGGATACTCGGCCCATGCCGCTCACGTATGCCAGGGCGCTGACAGGCCGCCACCGCACCGCGCGGGCCAATCAACAGCTCGGATGTACGCTGGCATTCATCGCCGGCGCCATCAATGCGGGGGGCTTCCTGGCGGTGCGCCAATACACGTCGCACATGACCGGGATCGTCTCGACGATGGCCGACAGCATCGCGCTCGGCCATTCGGACATTGTCCTGAGCGGGCTTGGCGCGGTGGTTTCCTTCCTCCTCGGGGCCGCCACCTGTTCCGTATTGGTCAACCATGCGCGTCGCCAGCAGATGCACAGTGAATTCGCATTGCCGCTGCTGCTGGAAGCCTGCTTGCTCCTGGGCTTCGGTCTGATGGGAGAACGCTTGTCGCTGATCGAAGGTCTGTTCGTTCCGGCGACGGTTCTTCTGCTGTGCTTCATCATGGGCGTCCAAAACGCGGTCATCACGAAGATCTCCAATGCCGAGATCCGCACCACGCACGTCACCGGGATCGTCACCGACCTCGGCATCGAACTCGGCAAGCTCGCCTACTGGAACGCCCCTGGCCCGTCGCCGCTGCCGCCGGTCAGGGCGGACAGGGGGCGTCTTCGGGTGTTGAGCGCGCTCCTCGGGTCATTCTTCGTCGGCGGCGTGGCGGGCGCGCTCGGGTTCAAGCACCTGGGTTATGTGTCGACGGTCCCGCTCACGATCTTGCTGGTCGTGCTCGCGATCGTTCCCGCGTTCGACGATCTGGCTGGCATGTTGCGACGTCCGGGCTGATCAGCCCTGCCACACCCAGTCGCGGATTTCCGGCAGGTCCTCGCCATGCCGGTCGATGTAGTGCTTGTGCTCGATCAGCTTGTCGCGCGTCATCTGCTTCAGATAGTCGCCGCGGCTCCCGAGGTGTGGCAGGCAGTCGACCACGCTCTGCACGAGATGGAAACGGTCGAGTTCGTTTTGCACCCGCATGTCGAAGGCGGTGGTGATCGTGCCTTCTTCCCTGTAGCCGTGAACATGCAGATTGCGGTTGGTGCGGCGGTAGGTGAGCCGGTGCACCAGCGACGGATAGCCGTGAAACCCGAAGATCACCGGCCGGTGGGTGGTGAACAGTGAATCGAAATCGGCCTCGCTCAAACCGTGCGGGTGCTCGCTGGCCGACTGGAGCTTCATCAAATCGACGACATTGACAACCCGAATCTTCAGTTCCGGGACGTGGGCCCGCAGGCAGGAGACGGCGGCCAGGATTTCCAGCGTGGGCGTGTCGCCGCAGCAGGCCATCACCACGTCCGGCTCGCTGTCGCTGTCGTTGCTGGCCCATTGCCAGATGCCGATTCCTTCGGTGCAGTGCACGACCGCTTGCTCCATCGTCAGCCATTGCGGCAAGGCGTGCTTGCCGGCGATCACGACATTGACATAGTTGAGACTGCGCAGACAGTGATCGGTGACCGACAGCAGGCAGTTGGCATCGGGCGGGAGGTAGACCCGCACGATGTCGGCTTTCTTGTTGACCACGTGGTCGATGAAGCCCGGGTCCTGGTGCGTGAAACCGTTGTGGTCCTGCTGCCAGACGTGCGAGGCGAGCAGGTAGTTCAGCGACGCGATGGGACGGCGCCACGGCAGCTCGCGCGTCACTTTGAGCCACTTGGCATGTTGGCTGAACATCGAATCGACGATGCGGATGAAGGCCTCGTAACTGTTGAACAGCCCGTGCCGGCCGGTCAGCAGGTAGCCCTCGAGCCAGCCCTGGCACTGATGCTCACTCAACATCGAGTCGAGCACCTGCCCTTCGGCGGCGAGGGACTCGTCACCGGGCAGGGTCTCGGCATCCCACTGCCGCGGGCTCGCCTCGAAGACAGCCCCCAGCAGGTTCGAGAGCGTTTCATCGGGCCCGAAAAGGCGAAAGTTGCGCTGGTTCCGGTTCAACAGCACCACGTCGCGCAGGAACTGGCCGAGCACTCTCGTGTCCTGTGCCTGCAGGGCACCCGGTGCGGTCACCGCCAGCGCATGCGCGCGGAAGTCGGGCATCTGCAGCTGCCGCAGCAGCAACCCGCCGTTGGCGTGCGGGTTGGCGCCCATGCGGCGCGCGCCCTTGGGTGCCAGTTCGGCCAATTCGGGAAGCAAGCGACCGCGCGCGTCGAACAATTCCTCGGCCCGGTAGCTTTTCATCCAGGCTTCGAGCAGCCCGAGGTGGGCCGGGACATCGGCGTTCACCAGGAGGGGCACCTGGTGGGACCGGAAGGTGTTTTCGATCGGCAGTCCGTCGACCTCCTTCGGACCCGTCCAACCTTTGGGCGAGCGCAGCACGATCATCGGCCAGCGCGGCCGGCTCTTGACATTGCGATTGCGCGCGTCGTCCTGCATCCGCTGGATCTGTTCGATCGCGCGCTCGGTGACCTCGGCCATGCGCTGATGCATGGCCATCGGGTCGTCCCCTTCGACGAACAGCGGCGTCCATCCGCAGCCGCGAAAGAATTGCTCGAGTTCGTCGTGGTCGATGCGCGCGAGCAGGGTCGGGTTGCTGATCTTGAAACCGTTGAGGTGCAGGATCGGCAGCACCGCGCCATCGGTGACCGGGTCGAGCAGCTTGTTCGAATGCCAGGCCGTCGCCAGGGGACCGGTCTCGGCCTCGCCGTCGCCGATCACGCATGCCACGATCAGGTCCGGGTTGTCGAAGGCGGCGCCGAAGGCATGGCTGAGCGAGTAGCCCAGTTCGCCGCCCTCGTTGATCGAGCCCGGCGTGGTCGGCGCCACGTGGCTGGAGATGCCACCGGGAAAGGAGAACTGCTTGAAGAGCTTTTTCATGCCGGCGAGGTCCTGTCCGACATCGGGATAGACCTCGCTCCAGGTGCCTTCCAGGTAGACGTTGCCGACCAGGGCGGCGCCCCCGTGCCCCGGTCCGCAGACATACAACATGTTGACGTCGTATTTGTTGATGACCCGATTCAGGTGCACGTAGATGAAGTTCTGACCGGGCACCGTGCCCCAATGGCCCACCACCAGCGGCTTGATGTGCGCCATCGTCAGCGGCTCGCGCAACATCGGGTTGTCGTAGAGGTAGAGCTGACCGACCGAGAGGTAGTTGGCGGCCCGCCAATAGGCGTCGATTTTATAGAGGAGGTCGTGGCTGAGGGTGTCTGCAGTCATGGGTCGAGGGCTCGAACGTGGCGGTGATGAGGGCACGGTAGGCCCGCGTTCCCGCGACGTCTGTTCGTTGCCGTACATGCCAACCGGTGCGCTGCACGGCAGGGGTTCGTGCGTCACCGCACAGACGCCCCAGGGCATCGCCTCCACAGTCGCGACGGTGACCGAAGCCCACGACCGGCGCGCATGAGCAAGCCCGCCTTCCCATCCTCGAATCCGGCGACTTCCCTGGAGAGCCCGAATCCGCGCTCCCTGGGCAGGGGGGTCGTCACGTCGGTTCGGGGCAGCGTCGTCGACGTGCGCTTCGAAGGCGTTCTTCCGCCCATCCAGTCGTTGCTCGAGACCGGCATCGATCGACGGGTCGCCCTGGAGGTCATGGCTCAGCTCGACGCCCGCAGCGTGCGCTGCATCGCCTTGACTCCCACCCAGGGCCTGGCCCGCGGCACGGCCGTGGAGGACACCGGCGGCCCCTTGCGCGCACAGGTCGGCAAGCACATTCTCTCGCGCATGTTCGACGTCTTCGGCCAGCCGATCGACGGCCAGCCGGCGCCGCTCGACGCGCAGTGGCGGTCGGTGCATCGCGCGCCCCCGCCACTGGAACGGCGCCAGGCCCGCTCCAGCGTCTTCCTGACCGGGATCAAGGTCATCGACGTCCTGGTGCCGCTCGAAAGCGGGGGCAAGGCAGGGCTCTTCGGCGGGGCGGGGGTCGGCAAGACCGTGCTGCTCACCGAAATGATCCACAACATGGTCGGCAAGCAGCGCGGCGTCAGCATTTTTTGCGGCATCGGCGAGCGCTGCCGCGAGGGCGAGGAGCTCTACCGCGAGATGAAGGACGCCGGCGTCCTGAAGGACATGGTCATGATCTTCGGCCAGATGAACGAGCCGCCGGGGGCGCGTTTCCGGGTCGGCCATGCGGCCCTCACGATGGCCGAGTATTTTCGCGACGACGAGCACCGGGACGTCCTGCTGCTGATCGACAACATCTTTCGTTTCATCCAGGCCGGCGCTGAGGTGTCGGGCTTGATGGGGCAAATGCCGTCGCGCTTGGGCTATCAGCCGACCATGGGCACGGAGCTCGCCGGCCTCGAAGAACGCATCGCCAACACCGACCGGGGCGCCATCACGTCGATCCAGGCCGTCTATGTACCCGCCGACGATTTCACCGACCCCGCGGCAGTGCACACCTTTTCGCATCTTTCCGCGTCGATCGTGCTGTCGCGCAAGCGCGCCGGCGAAGGATTGTTCCCCGCGATCGACCCCTTGCAATCGAATTCGAAAATGGCCGCACCGGGAATCGTCGGCGCGCGGCACTATGCGCTCGCGCAGGACATACGGCGCACGCTTGCCCAATATGCCGGGCTCAAGGACATCATCGCCATGTTGGGTCTCGAGCAGCTCTCGGTGGGCGACCGAAAAGTCGTGGCCCGGGCCCGACGCCTCGAACGGTTTCTGACGCAACCCTTCTTCACGACCACGCAGTTCACGGGGCTGGCCGGCAAATTCGTCGATCTGGAAGACGCGCTCGATGGCTGCGAACGCATCCTGCGAGACGAGTTCAAGGACCACCCGGAAAGCGCGCTCTACATGATCGGTGCCATCGGCGAGGCAAGGGCCGCGCCCCCCGCCCCGGCCCGGGCCGCGGAAGTCGCCGCATGAACCTCAAGGTGCTCCTGCCGTTCGGCGTCTTCGCCGACAAGACCGAGGTCTTGCGCATCGTCGCCGAGACGGCCGCCGGGTGCTTCGGCCTGTTGCCGCACCGTCTCGACTGCGTGGCCGCCCTGGTACCCGGCACCCTGACCTACGAGACCGCGGAAGACGGCGAGGTTTGCCTGGCGGTCGACGAGGGTGTGCTGGTGAAGGCTGGCGCCGATGTCCTGGTGGCCGTGCGTCGGGCCATCGCCGGCTCCGACCTGCATCGACTGCGGGCCGCGGTGGAGCGCGAGTTCAGGACGCTCGATGCGGACGAACGCAGCGCCCGCGCCGTCATGGCTCGTCTGGAAAGTGGGCTCTTGAGCCGGCTCGCCGGCATGCATCATGGCTGACGGACCCCCGCCACGGCGCTCGCCCCGGGAGCCCAGCCTCGCCGAGCAAGCGGGCGCCCGGGCCGCCAGACGCCTTCAGGCGCGACGCCACCCTGCCCCCGGCGTCTGGTTCGGCCTGGGCATGATGGGGTTGGTCGGCTGGTCGGTGGCCGTTCCAGCCTTGCTCGGTACCGCCTTGGGCATCTGGCTCGACACGCACCACCGCGGTTCCCATCCATGGACCCTGGCGCTTCTCGTGGTGGGCCTGGCCAGCGGCTGCCTCAACGCCTGGCACTGGATCGCCCAGGAAGACCGCGCGATGCGCGACGCGGCGAACGACGATGAATGAGGCATCGAGGTGGCTGCTCGACGGGCTCGCCGGCGCCCTCCTCGGCGGTCTCCATTTCGGCGGCCTGTGGTGGACCGTGCGCCGGGTCGTGCGCTCGAACGTCCCGGGCACGTGGTTGTTGATCAGCCTCGTGCTTCGCTCGGCACTGAGCGCGGTTGTCCTCGGGTTCGTCTCCGCGGGGCAATGGCAGGGCCTGCTGGCGGGCCTGGCCGGATTCTTGATGGCGCGGGCCGCCGGCGTGCGGCTGGCCCGGGGTGGGCCGGAGGTCGACAGTGCACCTCAGCCCTGACGAAATCGTCTACTGGCAGTTCGCAGGCGCCAAGATCAACGCGACGATCGCCTACACCTGGGCCCTGATGGGGGTCCTGGTGGTCGGCTCGCTGCTCGTCACCCGACGCCTCACAGGCGCCGACCGGCGCTCGCGCTGGCAAAACCTGCTCGAGATCGTCGTCACCGGGCTCGAAGGCCAGATCGCCGAGGTCGGCTTGCGCGAACCGCGCAAGTATCTGGGATTCCTCGGCACCCTCTTCCTGTTCGTTGCCGCAGCGAGCCTGTGCACGGTCATTCCCGGCTTCGAACCGCCGACCGCGTCGTTGTCGACCACGGCCGCGCTGGCGCTCTCCGTGCTGATCGCGGTGCCGGTCTTCGGCATTCGCGATCGCGGCATCGTCGCCTACCTGAAGTCGTACGTCGAGCCCACCGTCGTGATGCTGCCTTTCACCCTCATCAGCGAGGTCTCCCGGACCCTCGCGCTCGCCGTTCGTCTGTTCGGCAACATGATGAGCGGGGCGATGATCGTGGCCATCTTGCTGACCATCACGCCCTTCATTTTTCCGGTCGTCATGACGCTGCTGGGTCTGCTCACCGGGATGGTCCAGGCCTATATCTTCAGCGTCCTCGCGGCGGTCTACCTCGCCGCCGCCACACGCCCCGCCCAGGCGTGACGGCAAGTTCACCACCTCTCATCTTTCAAGGACCTCGCATGGACAGCATGACGATCATCGCGGTGGCCTCCATCGTCATCGCCGGCATCACGACCGGCTTCGGCACGATGGGACCGGCATTGGCCGAAGGCCGCGCCGTGGCCACAGCGCTGAGTGCGCTCGCGCAACAGCCCGACGCGTCGGCCACGATCACCCGCACCCTCTTCGTCGGCCTGGCGATGATCGAATCGACCGCGATCTATTGCTTCGTCGTCTCGATGATCCTGGTCTTCGCCAATCCGTTCTGGAATGCCGCCATCCAACAGGCGACAGGAAAGTGACCCGTGTTGATCGACTGGTTCACCGTCGGCGCCCAGGCGCTCAATTTCTTCATCCTGGTGTGGCTGATGAAGCGATTCCTGTACGGCCCCGTGCTGGCCGCGATCGACGCGCGCGAAGCCCGCATTGCCCGGCAGCTGGGCGACGCCGACGCCAAGCAAAAAATGGCCGAGGCGCAGCGTGATGACTTCCAGCACAAGAACGAACGGTTCGACCAGCAGCGGGCCGGGCTGCTGACGCAGGCCGTGGCGCAGGCCGACGCCGCGAGGGCGCTCCTGATGGACGAGGCGCACCACGCGGTCGATCGCTCGACCACGAAACGACAGGAAGCCCTCGACAGCGAGGCCAGGGGGCTCGATCGAGCCGTCGGTCAGCTCGCGCGAGAGGAGATCTTCGAGATCGCTCGCAAGGCGCTGCGAGACCTCGCGTGCACCGACCTCGAGTCTTGCATGGTCAGCGCCTTCAACCGCCGACTCGCCGCCATGGACGAAGCCTCGCGATCGGCGCTCGGCCTGGCGTTCGAGAGCGCCTCGCAGCCGCCGACCGTGCGCAGTGCGTTCGAGCTCACGTCGGCGCTGCAGGCCGCCATCGCGTCCACCGTCAAGACCGTGTTCGGCGCGGGCAGCTTGCTGCGCTTCGAGACGGCGCCTCGCCTGATCAGCGGGATCGAACTCGTGGCCGGTGGCCAGAAACTGTCGTGGAATGTCGCCGACCACCTGGCGACCCTCGAGCGACGGGTCGCTGACATCGTGCGCGTGCCGGTTGAGCTTTCTTCTTCCGCGGCGCCCACCGCGGCCCCCGCCATCGAAGTAGCGCTTCCCACCGCGGCCGCCGCGTGAACGCCTCGCCGACCCCCGTTCGCGACAGCCTGGAGCGCACGTTCGCCGCCATCCACCGAGCGTGCGGGGAGCGCCCGCCGGCTCTGCAGGCCCGCGAGGTCGGCACCATTCTCAGCGTGGCGACCGGGATCGCCCGCGTGAGTGGCCTCCCCGGGGTCGGCTTCGAAGAACTGATCGCCTTCCCGGGCGGCGCGTTCGGGGTCGCGTTCAATCTCGACGCCGAAGAGATCGGGGTGGTGTTGCTCGACGACTATTGGCACTTGCGAGCCGGCGACGAGGTGGAACGAACCGGACGCGTGATGGACATTGCCGTGGGGGACAGCCTGCTCGGCCGCGTCATCGACCCGCTCGGCCGCGCGCTGGATGGCGGCGCGCCGGTGTCCGGCAGCCAGCGCCTGCCCGTGGAGCGCCGGGCGGCGGCCATCATGGACCGGGCTCCGGTCACGGTGGCGCTACAGACCGGCCTGAAGGTGATCGACGCGCTCGTTCCGATCGGGCGCGGACAACGCGAGCTCATCTTGGGCGATCGGCAAACCGGCAAGACCTCGATTGCCCTCGACGCGATTTTGAACCAGCGCGGCCAGGACGTCGTGTGCATCTACTGTGCCATCGGGCAGCGTGCGTCGGCCGTGGCCAAGGCCGTGGCGACCTTGCGCGAGCACGGCGCGATGGACCACAGCGTCGTCGTCGTCACCGAGGGAAACCAGCCCCCGGGTCTCGCTTACGTCGCCCCCTACGCGGCGACGAGCGTGGCCGAGTACTTCGTCGACGCCGGTCGCGACGTCTTGATCGTGTACGACGACCTGACCCAGCATGCACGCGCCTACCGGGAGCTCTCGCTGCTCCTGCGGCGGCCGCCCGGGAGAGAAGCGTTTCCGGGCGACATCTTCTACATCCACTCGCGCTTGCTGGAACGCGCCACCCACCTGACTGCGGCGCGCGGCGGGGGTTCGCTGACGGCTCTGCCCATCATCGAAACCGAAGCCCAGGACATCTCGGCCTACATCCCGACCAACCTGATCTCAATCACGGACGGGCAGATCTATCTGTCGCCCTCGTTGTTCGAGCTGGGCGTGTTGCCGGCGGTCGACGTGAGCCGATCGGTCTCGCGGGTCGGTGGCAAGGCGCAGCTGGGCAGCTATCGGGCTGCGGTCGGAGACCTCAAGTTGGCCTATGCCCAATTCGAGGAACTGGAGACCTTCGCCCGATTCGGCGCCCGCCTGGACGATGCGACGCGCAAGACGGTAGAGCACGGTCACCGCATCCGTGCCTGCCTCAAGCAGTCCGACCTGCAGCCGGTGCCGGTCGCCGCGCAGATCGTCATCTTGCTGGCGCTGAATGCCGGTCTCTTCGCGCC
>JALYHO010000146.1 GCA_030776545.1 Pseudomonadota bacterium
CGGTGACGCCGGAGCAGGTCAGCGCGATGGTCGACCGGCTGGCGCAGCGGCTGAAGGAACGTCCCGACGATGCCGAAGGCTGGCAGATGCTGGCGCGGTCCTACGTCGTGCTCGGCAAGCATGCCGACTCGATCGCCGCGTTCCGCCAGGCGGTGCGCCTGGCCCCGGCCAATCCCGATCTGCTCGCCGACTTTGCCGACGCCCTGGCGATGGCCAACGGCCGCAGCCTGGCGGGCGAACCCAGCGCGCTCGTCGAACGTGCGCTGAAAATCGATGCCAACAATCCCAAAGCCCTCGCATTGGCGGGGACCGCGGCGTTCGACCGCCACGACTACAAGGGGGCGGTCGCGGCCTGGGAGACCCTTGCCAAGCTGCCGGGCGCCGACGCGAGCTTCGTCCAGCAGTTGCAAGGCAGCATTGCCGAGGCGCGCCAGCTGGCCGGCATGCCTGCAGCGACAGTGAGCCTGCTCGACCCCGGGGCGTCGGCCAACGACGCCGGCCGCGCGGCCCAAAGCGTCAGCGGCACGGTGACCCTCGCGCCCTCGCTGGCCGGTCAGGTGTCACCCGCCGACACGGTATTCGTCTTTGCCCGCGCCGCCAGTGGCGGGCGCATGCCGCTCGGCATCCTGCGCAAGAAAGTCAGCGACCTGCCATTGCGGTTCACGCTCGACGACAGCATGGCGATGTCGCCCGATGCCAAGCTCTCGAGCGCCGCACGGGTGGTGGTTGGCGCCCGCGTGTCCAAGAGCGGCAACGCCATGCCGCAGGGCGGCGATCTCCAGGGCCTCACCGACCCCGTGCCGGTCGGGTCCAGCGACCTGCGGATCGAGATCGACCAGGCCGTGGCGCGCTGATCCGCGTGCCCGGCCCGACGTCCCGCGGCGATCCGCCATGAGTTACGTGATCCTGCTGGTGGTGGTGCTGGTCTCGGTGCTGGCGCACCGCATCTGGAGCGGGCGAAGGCGCGAGCGCTTTCACCAGGAAGAGCTCGACCGCGTGGTGGCCGCGGGTCTGGCCGAGCCGCAATCGCTCCACCCCGTGATCGACCCGTCGCGCTGCATCGGTTCGGGCTCTTGCGTGCGGGCCTGTCCGGAGGACGCGATCGGCATCATCAAGGGCAAGGCGGTGTTGATCAACGGCGCTGCCTGCATCGGCCACGGGGCCTGCCTGGCCGCGTGCCCGGTGGACGCCATCAAGCTGGTCTTCGGGACCGAGAAGCGCGGTGTCGACATTCCGAGCGTGAAGCCGAATTTCGAGAGCAACGTGCCGGGACTCTTCATCGCCGGCGAATTGGGCGGCATGGGCCTGATCCGCAAGGCGGCCGAGCAGGGCCGGCAGGCGATCGACGCCATCGCGGCTCGCAAGGTCAAGGCCGAGGCCGACTTCGACGTGGTGGTGGTCGGCGGGGGGCCGGCCGGAATCTCGGCGGGACTCTCGGCCATCCAGCACGGCATGCGCTACAAGATCGTCGAGCAGGAAGACAACCTGGGGGGCTCGGTCTACCACTACCCGCGCAACAAGATCGCGATGACGGCACCGGTCAAGCTGGCCATCATCGGATCGGTCAAGATGGGCGAGATCCAGAAAGAAGCCTTGCTCGAATTCTGGACCGGGGTGGTGGCCAAGACCGGGCTGGAGATTTCCTATCGGGAACGCATGGAAAACGTCGAACGCCGCAACGACGGATCGTTCCTCGTCACCACCGACAAGAGCGCCTATTCGACCCGGTCCGTGCTCCTGGCCATCGGCCGCCGCGGCTCGCCGCGCAAGCTCGACGTGCCCGGGGAGGAGTTGCCGAAGGTGGTGTATCGCCTCGTCGATGCGCAACAGTACCGCGGCATGTCGGTGCTGGTGGTCGGCGGCGGCGACAGCGCCCTCGAAGCCGCCATCGCGCTCTCCGAGGAACCGGGCACCACCGTGACGCTGAGCTACCGGGGGGACGCCTTTGCACGGGTCAAGGGCAAGAACCGCGATCGGCTGCAGGCCCAGGTGGCGGCAGCTCGAATCCGCGTGCTTTTGGGCACGCAGATCGCTTCCATCGAGTCCGAACAGGTGCACCTCAAGTCCCCGAGCGGCGTCGAGTCCCTGCCCAACGACGCGGTCATCGTCTGTGCCGGTGGGGTTCTTCCCACGCCGCTGTTGCAAAAAGTGGGCATCGCTTTCGAGACCAAGTACGGGACCGTGTAGGGCAATTCCCGGCCCTCGTCCGGGTCCTCGTGACGTCTTCTCGGTTCGTTCAGCCGCACCCCGGCCACGCCATGACCCGGCGAAGGGCTTTCGGCCCGAAACGAGAGCGACTCCCACATGTGAAGGGGTGTTTCCGCCCGATCGAGAGCACTCGCTTCAGATCGGCTTAATAAATCATGCGAACCCCCAGGCTACGAGCTTCCTACGTAGGGGAAGCTCCTATCCTCAAGTAGGACCCCACCCCGCGACGATAAATGTTTCTCGCCGTATCTTCTGTTGCATGCGGTGCCAATTCTGGACTTGCATCAAAGTGCTAATAAATGCAATGGGGGTGTCATGAAAACGGTCTCGAACTCGCCGGCACGCGAACTGCGGCTGGCAGCGGCCTTGCTGGCAGTGTTTTGCGGGTTTGCCATCGCGCCCGCAGCCTGGGCCCAATCGTTCAGGGTGCAGTGCCCGACCTCGACGACGCTCCACCCCAAGGCCGGCAAGCATCCTGGCGCCATCAAATGCCAGGAAATCGCCGGTGGCGACGGATTCGCGACCATGGCCGACGGCACCCAGACCTATCTGTTCGGCTTCGGACCGCTTTCGGGCATCGACCTGATCAACCAGGGCCTTCCCGGCACGCAGACCGCCGCCGCGTTCAACTTGCCACTGTATACGGCCAAGGGCGCGCCGGCCAACGCCAACGGCGCAGCCACAGAGCCCCAGGCCATCATGAATCTCGGCGTCCTGTCGGCCCAGCAGCCTGCGCCGCTGATGGCCATCGACGAGGACGATGAGTTCTTCCTCACGCTGAGCAACGTGGGCATGATCATGCGGCCCGACCTGTTCGAGCAGCACACGGTGCACTTTCACGGCTATCCGAACGCGTCGTCGTTCTTCGACGGTGTGCCCGACGCGTCTGTTGCGATCAATATCGCCGGCAGCTTCACTTACTACTACACCGCGCCGGACGCCGGCACCTACTTCTGGCATTGCCACATCACGCCGCCCGAGCACTTGCAGATGGGCATGGTCGGCCAGCTCTACGTGCGGCCGCGCCAGAACCGAGTGACCTCGACCGCCGACGCGCCCGACTCGGCGCTGCGCAGCGCATTGCAAGCGGCCAATGGCAATGCCCTGAACAACCCGGGCGCGAACGGCAAGACCTGTTCCGACATCCTGTGCACCGGGCAAACGCCACTGCCGCCGGCGTCGACGGTCGCCAAGACGTACGCCAAGGGCACCCTGTTCGCCTACAACGACGGCGACGGCAGCACGGCGTACGACGTCGAGTATCCGATCCAGCTGATGGGGTTCGATCCCAACTTCCACTACGTCGGGATGACCTTCAACCCCGAGGCCTTCGCCGACATGAAGGACAAGTACTTCATGATCAGCGGCCGCAGCTACCCGGACACGATCAGCCCGGCGGCCATCACGACCCTGGACTCGGACGGTTCGGTGCGCACCTCGCAACCGATCCGCTCGACGATCACGATCACCCAGGGCCAGCGTGCCTTGCTGCGCTTCTCGGAGCTGACCGTCACCGAGTTCCACACCATCGCCACGCTCGGCATCCCGATGACCGTGATCGCACAAAACGCGAGGTTGCTGCGCGACATGGCAGGCAACAACCTCTACTACCAGACCAACTCGCTCACGATGGGCGGCGGCGAATCGGCCGACGTGATCCTCGATACCAAGCTCGCCGACGGCACCCTGATTCCCAAGGGGACCTACTTCCTCTACACCACCAACCTCGATCACCTGTCGAACGACGCCGAGAACTTCGGCGGACAGATGACCGAGATCGTCGTCCAGTAGGCGGGAGAGCGCCATGACACTGAAGGCCACCAAGCTCCCCGGAGGACTCATGAAGCTGATGTCAATTGCGATGTTGTGCGCGGCCGCCTGCGGCTTGGGCGAAGCCCAGGCCGCGGTGCCCGGAATCGTGGGCACGTCGACCACGCCCGCATTCGCGTTGACCGCGGCGCCAGGCTACAACAGCCAGCCCGACGGCGCGCAGATCTACGTCTGGGGTTACGGTTGCACCGCCGGCTCCGGGCCGTCGATGCAGACCATCAAGGCCGGGCAGGGGCCCGCACCCAAGTGCCCGGAAATGCAAATGCCCGGGCCGACGATGATCGTCAATGAGGGCGACACGGTCAGTGTCACGCTCACCAACAAATTGCCGGCGATCGCCGGCAACGCGTCGCTTGTTTTTCCGGGCATGGGTACCGTCACGACCAGCGGCGGCGCACCGGGCCTGCTGACCCAGGAGGCGACGCCGGGTTCGCCCGTGACCTATTCGTTCAAGGCGTCCAAGCCCGGGACCTACGCCTACTACAGCGGCACCCAGCCCGATCTGCAGATCGAGATGGGCCTCTTCGGCGCGATCGTCGTGAAGCCGACGACGCCGCAGGCGACCTGCCGCACGCTCGGCTCGACCCTGGCGGGCGTCAAAGGCGAGGTCGATTCGCGCCTCGCTCCCTCCGCCTACGACCACCCCGACTCCTGCTACGACCGCGAGTACCTGTTCCAGTTCAGCGAAATGAACTCGAAGGTGCACGACGACGTGCAGGCCCAGGCCATGGCCTGCCCGACCGCGCCCTGCCCGCAGGCGAGCGGCGTGCTCGAGCCCTACCACCCCAACTACTTCCTGATCAACGGCCGATCGATGCCGGACCTCATGGATACGCCCTTCGCAGCGGCCTATCCAAACCAGCCTTACAACGGCAATCCGCACATGCACCCGGGCGAAAAGTTGCTGATGCGGGTGGTGGGCCAGGGCCGCTTGCAGCACCCGTTCCACTTCCACGGCAATCATGCTCGCGTGCTGGCACGGGACGGCAACATGCTGCTCAGCGCCGCTGACAACACGAGTCTGGCCGGACCCTTGCTCTTCACGATTGCTACCGTGTCAGGGCAAAGCGTCGACGCGATCTTCACCTGGTCGGGCAAGGGCCTCAACTGGGACGTCTACAACCACGTCGCAGGGGACGGTTCGAAATGCACGCCCGACGCGAGCGGGTTCCACTCGGTCAAGTCGGATCCGAACTACGGCGAGTGGTGCGCCGACCACGCCAAGCCCATGCCCGTCACCGCGCCCGATCCGCAAATCGTCGCCAACGGGCAGTGGTACGGCGGCACGCCTTACCTCGGGCTGGGGGGAGGCTTCAATCCGGTCAACCTGCCCCCCGGGACGCTCAACCAGAACCCGGGAGCCGGCTACGCCTACATGTGGCACTCCCACAACGAACGGGAAATCACGACCAACGACGTCTTCCCCGGTGGCTTGCTGATGATGCTGATCATCGATCCCCCGCAGTGGCCCATTGACGAAACGCAGTGATGCAGACCCAGGGGATAGGGAACAAAACATGAACACGATTCATTTCGACGGAATGCTTCGCAAGGCGTTGGTCGCCGCACTGATGTGCGCCGCCGGTTTCGCCTCCGCGACGACCACGGTCAATTTGACCGCGCAGCGCGCGGCGGCCAGCCTGCCCGATGGCAAATCGGTTCCGATGTGGCAGTTCTGCGGCGGCCTGGACAGTTCCCAGACCAACGCCGGCTCGACCACGGGCGGGGCGTGCACGAACGCGATCGCGCCCGCCCCGGTGCCGCTTTGGGCCCCTGGCCCGACCATCACCGTGCCGGTCGGCGACACGCTGAAGATCAACCTGAGCAACACCCTCCCGGTGCCGACCTCGATCGTCGTGCTGGGACAGCTCGGCGGTGGCTTGGGCAACGGCACGCGCATGAACAGCCCCGTTCACAGCGGCCAGAGTGTCACCACCTTCCCCGGGAACAGCGCGGCCAGCCCGACGTTCACGCCGCCCCTGCAGGGCACCCGCATCAAGTCGTTCGGAACCGAGGCTGCCGCCGCGGGGACCGCTGCCCTGACCTGGACCGGCCTGAAGGCCGGGACCTACATCTACGAGACCGGCACCTTGCCTTCGCTGCAGGCGCCGATGGGTCTGTATGGCCTGCTCATCGTGACGCAGGCCCCGGTCGTCGGCAACGGCGCCGTGGTACCGGGCAACGCCTACCCCAGCACGGCAACGACTCCGACCGCCGGGGTGCCGTACGACTCGGAGGCCGCGCTGCTCTTCAGCGAAATCGATCCGGTGCAGAACGCGCAAGTCGACCAGGCCGCGCAGGCCGGTACCGACATGGCCGCCAACCTTCGTTTCAACGACCCGGTCTGCGGTGCCAATTGCTACCCGGCCGCGGTGAATTACCGGCCGACCTACTTCCTCATCAACGGGCAATCGTTCGACCGAACCGCGGTCGCCCTGTCCTCGTGGAGCGTGGGCGGCGCCTATGGCACCGGCAAGGTACTGTTGCGCCTGGCCAATGCGGGCCTGCGCACGCACATCCCGTCCGTGGTCGGGCTGTCGCTGTCACTCGTCGGTGAAGACGGCAATCTCGCGCCCGGCATCCCGAAGGTGCAGAGCGAAGCCCTGCTGACTGCAGGCAAGACCTACGACGCACTGATCTCGCCGCCGACCAACGCGACCACTTCGACCCCTGCCACCGCCTATGCCGCGGCGACCTTCGGCGTGTTCGACCGCCAGGGCAGCCTGAGCACGGCCAATCAACCCGACGGCGGACAGCAAGGCTACCTGCTCGTCAACGGCAGCACCGCGCCCACCAACGCCGGCGCGGTCGCGGTCAACGACAACTACAGCGTTGCGGCCGGCGCCATCTTCAACGGCAACGTCAAACTCAACGACATCGCGGTCAAGTCGGTGGCGCTCGTGGGCACAGGTCCGACCCACGGCACCCTCTCACTCATGGCGGACGGCAGTTTCGTCTACACCGCGGCTCCGGGCTTCAACGGCGTGGACAGCTTTCAGTACAACGGCAACGGTGGTGCCACCAACACCGCGACCGTGACCCTCGCGGTCGGGTCGCCCAAGGGCAGGCCGACAGCGGTCAGCCAGACCTACTCGAGCAACATGGCGACGGCTTTCACCGGCGCCAGCCCCGGCGTGCTGGCCGGCGCCTCCGACCCTGCCAGCCTGAAGCTGAGCGTCAGCAGCAGCGACAAAGGAAACTGCGCTTCGTTGACCATGCGCGGGGACGGAACGTTCTCGGTGACCAGCGGCGGCGCCGCGAGTTGCACCTTCACCTACGCGGTATCGAATTCGCAGGGCGCGACCAGCGACCCCGCGACCGCTTCCGTGGCATTCGCCGCCGGTAGCGGCGTGGTGCTGAGCGTGGTCGACGCGAAGACCGGTGCGAGCATCGACGACTACCGCTGGATCCTGCAGGAAGACCTGACCTTCAAGGTCGACACCTCGGCCACGCCGTCGCTGGCGACGCGGACCCTCGGGACCAGCTTCCATCGGGCGCACAACCCGGTCGTGGCATCGGGCTGCGTCGGCGCCGTGAGTTGCGGTGCCGACCAGCAGATCCGCGGCGTGAAGGTCGCCGCGGGTCCGACGACCCACATCGGCGACGTCCAGCTCGACCCCTCCCGGCACTACTACGTCTCGGTGCTGCCCGGCGACGCGCAAAATCCCATCATCAATGGCGGCGGATCCCCCATCAGCGTGACGGACAGCGTCACGGGCAAGGTCACGCGGCGCGCGTTCGACCTGGCCAAGGACTGTTTGACGATCGGAGACCCTGCGGACCCCTGCGGTCACATGATGGGCGGCACCAGCATCGACGGCAACCAGATCAACACGACCAAGACGGCGTCGATCATGCTGCAGCGTACGCCGCTGCAGCCGGGACAACTCAGCATCTTCATCTACGAAGACAGCAACCCGACCAATGGCCAGAACGATCTCAACGAAAACGGCCTCGGTGGATTCAACATCATCGTGATCGACCCGGTCGGACGCAGCGGCGACCCCGTGGGTCAGCAGACTTACGATTCGTTCAACATGCCCCTGTCGAATGCGCTGCTGGGCACCCCCGGTTGCCCGAACGACCAGAACGGGAGCACGGCCGCGGCCGCGAAGAACAACATCGCGGGCGCGATCTACACCTGCCCGAACGCGCCGCCGAATTACAAGGGTCCGGCCGCCGACTACGCGCTGGCGGGCCATGCGCTCATCCAGAACATCACCCCGGCGCGATACGACATCGTCGCGCACCCCGGTGCAGCCCGCGAAGGGGCCGGCGAGGTCTGGTGGCAGACCGAAACGCTCGAAGGCACGCCTGCCCAGGATGCATTCACGGGCGTCAACGAACCGCGTTACTTCCAGGAGTTCGGCCCCCCGGGGTTCCACACGACGATCGGTTTCGTCAACCCGGCCCGAATCGCCGCGAAGAAGATCACCGGCACCCACACGATCACCGGCCAGGTGACGAACCAGCACATGTCGCGGCCCTCGCAGACGACGCTTTGGGACGCCGGGTCATACGACCTGCTCAACAGCACGAACTGCCGTGTCGCTCTGAACGATGGCGGCGGAACCGGGACGACCATCGCGACCGCCGAATGCGACAGCAACGGCAAGTTCACTTTAAAGAACGTACCGGCCGGCAGTTTCGAGGTCGCGATCTTCGACCAGTGGCTCGACCAGATCATCCAGACCAAAGCAGTGACCGTGTCGCCCACCGACACCGTCGTCGACATGGCGAACATTCCGGTGTTCACCTGGTTCACTCAACACGACCAATTCAACCTGCTCGATGACGGTTCCGGCAACCTGACCGGCATTCCGAACGTCAACATGGCCGTGCGGTACCGCAACGGCTCGATCTCGAACCAGACCTTGACCGATGTCAACGGCAACGGGATCCTGGTGGAGTTGTTCCCGCTGTTCAATTGGTACGTCTCGGAATCGAACACCACTCGATTCAAGCAGAAATCGGTGAAGATCACGGTCGACGGCGGCGGTCCGGTCGACACCGCCGATGCGGACTCGGATTCCAGAAATAACACCAAGGGCCTGTTGGCATCCACGTATCCGACCGGCGAGAGCAGCATCCGCGTCGAACCCGGCACCGGCGCCGATTCCTACGGCATCCAGGGCTTCATCAGCCAGCGCAACCGGATCGAATGGATCAAGACGCCCTATGCGCAAGGCGAGAACGGCGGCATCCGCGGCACGGTGGTGCTCTCCTCGACCCGGGCCTTCGACAACCAGACCTTCAATGTGCAAGCGATCTGGGAACCGCTGGTGCCGCGCGTCACGGTCAATTTGTACCAGCGGGTCAAGAATGCCGACGGCACGGTGAGCCTGACCAAGGTCGACACCACGCAAACCACCAGCTGGGACGATTGGGTCAACACGGTCTTCGGCGCCGATGGCAGGCCCTACATCCTCGGCCCGGATCAGGTCCTGCGCGACCCTGCGACCGGTGCCGTGGCGCCTGGAACGCCGGGCGTCGCGGGCGGTGCTTATCCCCCAGGCAAGCAAGTCAACATGAGCTGCCCGGGGCAGTTGCCGGGGCCGCAAGTCAGCGCCTTGCCACCCTACGACACCACGAAGGTCGATCCCTTCACCGCGTACACGTTGCAGGGCGACCAATTCCGCTGCTACGACGGGTTCCACAACTGGAATCAGGTGCAGGCCGCCCCCTACGACGGGAAATACCAGTTCCCGAGCGCGCACTACATCGCTGAGCATCCGCTCACGAACCCTGCCCCTGGTCAAACCCTCGTCAGCCTTCCGAAGGGCGACTACGTGGTCGAGGTCGTCACGCCAGCCGGCTACGAGATCGCCAAGGAAGAGGACAAGAACATCCTGATCGGCGACGCCTTCATCGCGCCGGTGGTCCAACAGTTCGGCCCCTTGGGAAGCATTTTCATCCTTCCCGACCAGGCGACCCTCAACAACGCGAATTCCAATAATCCGGGAACGGGCGATTGCACCTCGGGACCGGCGCAGGTCGATCCTGTCACCGGCGCCGTGACCTGCCCGGCGGGTAGCGGTGTATCGTTTCAAAGCAATCCGACGGCCGACCTCGGCGTATCGGCCAGCAAGAACATCTTCCCGGAATGCGTCGGCGAGCTCCATCGGGTCCCCGATTTCCTGAGCATCTTTCCACAGGCCCACCAGGTCGCGCCTTTCGCCGGCATGGACCGTCCGCTGTGCGACAAGAAGCTGGTCAAGCTCGGCGACCAGATGCAGGCCGATGCGACTTTCTTCGTCTACACCAGCACGCCGGTCGCGGCCAACGCGACCGGCATCATCCTGGACGATGCGTCGGCGGAATTCAACGCCGCCTCGCCCGATTTCGGCGAGAAGGCCTCGGTGCCGTTCGTGCCGGTCTCGACCAAGGACTTCGCCGGGCATGAAATCAGCCGCGTCTACGCCGACCAGTGGGGCACGTACAACCTGATGCTGCCGTCGAGCTGGTTGGTGAACCCGCCGACGCCCTCGGGCTACGGCCCCAACATGCTGGTGAACTGCATCAACGACCCGGGTCCGATTCCGGATCCGACGGGCGCGATCGACGCGACCACGGGGAAGGTGAAGATGATCACCGACCCGACCTACAACCCGGCCTACAGCAACTTCTGCTACACGAACCCCTTCATGCCGGGCCAGGCGACTTACCTGGACACGCCCGTGCTGCCGGTCGCCGCTTTCGCGTCGGGCTACAACCCGGCCGACTGCGCCTATCCGGATGCGACGCCGGGCATCGCTCGCGTCGACGGCAGCGGCTTCGGCCCCTATCTGCCGCTCGCTGGCGGGACGCTGACCATCAAGGCGATCGGCTTCAACGGTGGGACGGACGTGGGCGTGCAAGTGCCCAACCCGGGCTACGCCGGCCCCTTCGCGACGAGTGGCCCGGCGAGCCAGCGCAGCGTCACGCGCCACTACGGCTTCGGGACGACCCGCAGCCCGGCGAGCAGCGTCACGCTGGGCGGGATCCCGCTGGCCATCACCCAATGGAGCAACGATTCGATCACGGTGACCGTGCCCGCCACGAAGGCAGCGCGTTCGGGTGAACTGGTGGTGACTGCGGCGAATGGAAAGTCGACCGTCGATGCCGTCACGGTGACCCAGGAGGCGACCACGCCGACGCGGGTACAAGGTGCCAGCGGCCAGACGATTCAGGCTGCGATCGACACCGCCAAGCCGGGCGACCTGATCCTGATCGATGCGGGGACCTACAACGAGCTGGTGGTCATGTGGAAGCCCGTGCGCCTGCAAGGCGTCGGCGCGGCCTCGGTGATCATCAACGCCGCCAAGTTCCCGACCAGCAAGCTTCAATCGTGGCGTCCGCTCATCAATGCGATGTTCGGCATCGACACCGCGTCCGGCAACCAGGGCGCGGCGACTCAGGTCGACCCGCTGCCGGGGCAGGAAGTGACCGGTGGGGTGGTCTTGCTCGAGCCTTCGGTGCTCGGCACCGAAGAGGGCGCCGGCATCACGGTGCTGGCCAAGGGCTTGCGCCCCAACGGGACGCCGCTGACGAGCGCCGACTGCGCCTATGCGTCGACCACGGTCCAATTCGACCTGAGCAACGGTGCCAACACCGTGCCTCAGCCGCACCTGAGCAATTTCCTCTGCGGCGCGTCGCGCATCGACGGTGTCAGCGTGACCGGCGGCGACGCCGGCGGTGGCATCTACGTCAATGGTTGGGCGCACAACCTCGAGATCGCCAACAACAGGGTGTACGGCAACGCCGGTGCCCTGCACGGCGGCGTGCGGATCGGTGTGCCTTACCTCGAGATCGACGGCTACCCCGGCCAGTTCGAGAACGCCCAAGGCACGCTGCAAGGCTCACCGACCTTGACGGGCGGCGTCATCACCGGCCTGGCCTACGACAAGAGCGTGAAGATCCACCACAACGCCATCACCAAGAACGGCGTCGTCGAAGGGCCTGCGGGTAACGGCGGTGCCGGCGCGGGCGTGTCGATGTGCACGGGCAGCGACGGCTACAGCGTCGACCACAACTTCATCTGCGGCAACTTCGGCCAGTCGGACGGCGGCGGCATCGGTCACCTCGGCTTCAGCCAGGGCGGCACCATCGCCTTCAACCAGATCCTCTTCAACCAGAGCTTCCAGCAGACTGCCTCCACGCACGGCGGCGGGATCTTCGTCGCCGGCGAGCCGCCAGTGGCGTTGCAGACCCAGACCATGGGCAGCGGCAACCTGACGATCGATTCCAACGTGATCCGCGGCAACTTCGCCGAAGGTGGTCACGGCGGCGGCATCCGTTTGCAGCAAGTCAATGGCGCCGACGTGCAATATTTCCCGAGAGCTCAGCAGCGTTGGAACAAGGTGACGGTGACCAACAACGTCGTGGACAACAACGTCGCCGGCTGGGCGGGTGGTGGCATGTCCTTGGCCGACACGCTCGTCTCCGACGTCTACAACAACACCTTTGCCTCCAACGACAGCGTCGGCATCGCAGGTCCGCTGCTCACGGGGGGTTCGTTGCCGAGCACGGTGACGCAGGTGGGAACCGGCAGGCCGAATCCGGCTGGCATCAGCTCGGAGTCCCACAGCGCGGTGTTGACGAGAGTCCTGCGTACCACGTCGTTGAACGCGACGGAAAAGGCGATCTCATCGCCGACCCTGGTCAACAACATCATCTGGAAAAACCGCTCGTTCTTCTTCAAGACGGTGAACGGCAATGCATCGCTGTGCTCGTCCAACAATGTCGCAGATGCGAGCGGCACCGGGTGCACGCAGTTGCCTGTCCAGGCCACCACCGGGGTGTGCACGGGAAGTCCTGCCTATTGGGACCTGGGCGTGGTGGGTGACGCGGGCGTCGCCCCAGTGGTCGTCCACCCCGCGTTGAATCCCATGTGGTCGGTGATCGACGGGACCGAGTACGGTGCTGACGCCACCGGCAGCGGCCCCCAACACAACCGCAACCTGGACCCCAACCTCTCCGATATGTATTGCAACGGTTCGCGCCTCACTCCGGAATTCGGCGGTGTGATCAACCCGCCGAACGCGAGCACCCTTCAGGTGGCGGCGACGACTGACGAAGGTAACAACTACGTCAGCCTGCGCTATGGCCCGCTCTCGCTGAGCAAGCCGACTTCGAGCGACGGTGCCTCCTACACCGGGTTTGGCGACTACCACCTCACCGCTCTGAGCACGGCGGCGCTCGACACCGGAACCACGGGCATTTCGGCCCACGACGTCGACAACCAGGCGCGTCCACAAGGCGCAGGCTGGGACATCGGCGCCGATGAGTTCAAGGTGCCGGCGCCGATCGCGACCTTGTCGTCGGCGGCGCTCGCCTTCGGCAAGCAGGGGGTGACCACGACGAGTACCGCGCAAGTGGTCACGCTCACCAACAGTGGTGACGCGACGCTGGCCATCGGCACCATCGGCATCGGCACCCCCGGGCCGAATGGCAACCAGTTCTCGAGCACCACGACCTGCACCGCGACCTTGGCGGTTGGAGCCAGCTGCACGATCAGCGTGACCTTCGCGCCGACCACGACCGGACTCAAGGCGGCGAGCATCACGATTGCCGGTTCGACGGGCGGACTGCCGTTGACGATACCTTTGAGCGGCACCGGAGTCGCGGGAACCGTGGAATTCACGAACGCGACGGTCGGGACCTTGACTTCGCCTGCATCTGGCATTGGCGTCCTGAGCTTGAACGCGGGCACCAGCGTCGTGACACTGACGGTGAGCACCGCCCCGGTCACCTTCCGTTCGGCCGCGTTCGCAGGACCGTCCTTCAAGAAGGGCACGGACACGTGCTCGAACCAGACCATCGCAGTCGGCGCGTCGTGCACGATCAGCATCGCGTACAAGCCGGGGAGATTCAACTTTGGGACGGTGACTGTCAACGACAATGCGTCGAATGCACCCCAGTTCCTCGTGTTGATGGGCAACTAAAGGATCGCCTCGATGAACATCTCGAATCTCTCGAACCGACGACTCGGCGGGCTCGTGGCCGTGGTCGCCGCCGGCGCGCTCCTCGGGCCGGCTGCTCGGGCCGCCGAAAAGCAGGAGGCGCAAATGCTGGGTCAATGGGAGGGCCTGGTGTCGCATTGCACCGGCGTCGCACCCAAGCTTGCGCCCGTGCTGCAGGAACGAACCAAGGCGCTGTTCCCGCAGACGAGCGAGGATCAGATGGAGCAGGTTCGCCAGCGCGGGGCCTACAAGGAGGCACGCGCTCAGGCCGTTGCAGGGCTGGCGCACGAAAGCAAGGAACAGGTCGTCAAAGTTTGCAATGAGTTCGCCGGTGTGGACGAATAGCCGCGGTGCGGCCACCCGGCGTGGGGCATCAGCCCTGATATGCGCTCTGGCACTCGGGTCCTGGGGACTCGGTCATGCGGCTGACGGGTCGAATCCAGCTGCGCAGGAGGGCACGATGGCCGAATCCACCGAGGCCACCGCACCGACCGCCGGCCCGCCGCGACCCGTGACCAACTGGAGCAACACCCGCAGCATCAATTTCAAGCGCAACTGGGGCATCGAAATCGTCGGGGTCAAGCCCGTGTCCTCGGGGTACATGCTTTCCTTCAAATACCGCATCATCGACCCCGACAAGGCGCGCGCCCTGAACGATCGGAACATCAAACCCTACCTCGTCGACGAGGCCTCGGGCATCGTGATGGCGGTGCCGGCGATGGAAAACATCGGCGAATTGCGGCAAGGTGCTGCGCCGATCGCCGACCGAACGTACTTCATGGTTTTCGGCAACCCGGGCAAGGTGGTCAAGTCGGGAAGTCGGGTGAGCATCGTCGCCGGCAACTTCCGCGTCGACGGGCTGGTCGTCGACTGACGTTGGCTTTCGGGAAAACCGCAGTTCGAAAGGGTATCTTGATGATGAACATGATCCGAAGGACGATGACGGCGGTGGGCGTGCTGGCGCTGCTCACGCACGCGACGATTTCCGGCGCCGTCGACGCGAAAAGCAGACAGGCGGCACTGGCTGCGGATGCCAAGGTGGTGGCGGCAGCCGCCGCCAAGGTCGGCAATCCCGCGCTCGCGCCCGAGCATCCATCCGCGCCCGTCGCATTGCCGCCCATGACCGCCGAGCAGATCGTCGAACGCAACGTCGCGGCGCGTGGCGGCTTGGCGGCCTGGCAGCACGTGCAGGCGATCGCGATGCAAGGCAAGCTCGACGCCGGCCAACGAAGGCGTGACGGTGGCAACATCGGACTGACCAAGCGCGAGTCCAAGGAGCTGGCGCGCAAGACATTGGTCGCGATGAGCAAGGGCTCCGGCGTCGACGCAACGGCCTCACCCGTGATTCAACTGCCGTTTGCACTCGAACTTCAGCGTCCCAACAAGATGCGGCTCGAGATCCCGTTCCAGGGCCAGACGGCCGTGCAGGTATTCGATGGTGCCCAGGGCTGGAAGCTCAGGCCCTTCCTGGGTCGTCACGAAGTCGAGCCGTATACCCAGGCCGAAATCAAGAGCGCCACCAGCGACCAGCAGCTCGACGGGCCCCTCATCAACCACAAGGCCAAGGGCATACGCGTCGCCGTGGACGGCACCGAAGCGATCGAAGGGCACAACGCGTACCGGCTCAAACTGACCTTGCCCAGCGGCGACCAGCGGCACCTGTGGGTCGACGCCAACACCTTCCTCGACCTGAAGTTCGAGGGCACGCCGCGCCTCTTCGACGGGCGCATGCGCTCGGTCGCGACCTATTTCAGTGACTACAAGCCGGTCAATGGCGTGCAGATCGCCAGACTGCTCGAGACCCGGGTCGAAGGCGTGCGCCGCAGCGAGCGGATCCTGATCGAGCAGGTGGCGCTCAACCCGCCGCTCGATGCGACACGGTTCGCACGACCCGAGTAGGGGCACGCACCATGAAGCGCATTGCGTACTCCACGCTCGAGACCTTCCGGGCAAGGCGCGCCATGTGCCTCTTTTTCACGGCCCTCGTGATCCCCTTGGCCAGCGTCGCGGCCGCCGGGGCCATGTCCGATGCCCATCGGCATGTGTTGAGCAAGGATGTCCGCATCCGGCTGGCCGACTATCGAATGCCAGACGTCTGGGCGGTCCGCGACGATGGCGCGCGCGTGCCGCTTGCCAAGGAGATCGACGACGGGCGCCCCGTGGTCCTGAACTTCATTTACACCACCTGCCCGGGTGTTTGCCCGATCATGAGCCACACCTTCTCCGACCTCCAGGAGCGCCTCGGCGACGACCGGAAGAAGGTGCACATGGTGTCGATCTCGATCGACCCCGAGCAGGACACGCCGGAACGACTGCGCGCGTACGCCGCCAAATTCTCCGCAGGACCGCAGTGGCAACACTACACCGGCACGGTCGGGGCCAGCGTGGCGGTCCAAAAGGCGTTCGACGCGTACCGCGGAGACAAGATGGCGCACGACCCGCTGACGTTGATGCGGGCCGCCCCGGGCAAGCCCTGGGTCCGGGTCGACGGCTTCGCTTCCGGGGTCGAATTGGTCCAGTTGTATATCGACCTCGCCGAGTTGTGCCAGGGCAAGGTCGAGTGACGCTGCGATTGCCCTTTTGACCGCGGTCTTGCAGCTCGGACCCGCGCGCCCATGACGCACACGGTGCGCTTTTTTCGCGAACTCGTCGCGCTGGCCTGGGTGCTGGTCGCGGGGACGACGTTCAATCCGGCCGCGGCCGCGGAAGATCCCTCGGTCGGGGAGCGCATCTATCGGGAGGGCGTGTTGCCTTCGGGGGCCCCCCTGCGGGGCGAGCGCACGGCGACCGGCGCCGTCGAGGGACGCATGGCCGCGTGCCAGATCTGCCACCGCCGCAGCGGCCTGGGCAGCGCCGAAGGCCGGATCGTCGTGCCCCCGATCATCGGCCACTACCTGTTCCGCCCGCGCGCGACGAACGTCCTGGACCTGAGCCTGCCCCATGTTCCGGGCTACCGCAGCACGCGCGATCCCTACACGCCCGCCACCCTGGCGCGAGCCATCCGCGAGGGGGTCGACGCGAATGGGCGGGTGCTGAGCGTGCTCATGCCGCGCTACGCGCTCGACGATGCCTCGATCGCATCGCTTTCGACCTATCTCGAGGGAATGAGCGCTTCGCCGGTGCGGGGCGTAGGCGACGACGTGCTGCATTTCGCCACCATCGTCACGCCTGACGCCGATCCGGTTGCGCGCCGAGGAATGCTCGAGGTGATGCGCCGCTTCTTCGATGACAAGAACGAATTCATCCGCGGCGGCGGACGCCGCATGCACGCGACGCGCGAGATCGAATACCGCGTCATGCGCCGATGGCAGTTGCACGTCTGGGAATTGAGCGGAGCGCCGCAGACCTGGGAGGCGCAGTTGCGTGCCAAGCTGGCAGCCGAACCGGTGTTCGCCGTCATTTCGGGACTGGGTGGGCGCACCTGGGCACCCGTGCACCGCTTCTGCGAAGCGGAGCAACTCCCGTGTCTGTTCCCCAACGTCGACCTGCCGGACGTGGCCGAACAAGACTTCTACCCGGTCTATTTTTCGCGCGGGGTGTTGCTCGAGGCCGACCTGATGGCCGGTCGCTTGCTCGAGTCCGCCGGTTCGCACAACGGCGCTTCACGGCGTATCAGGCAGGTGGTGCGCGAAGGCGACCTGGGCCCGGTGGCGGCGCAGGCCCTGTGTGACCGCCTGGCGCTCCGGCCGGAAATGGCCTGCGAAACCCGCGTTCTGCCGGCGCATTCGAACGATCTCAAAAACCTCGGCGCTCTGGTGGGCGGCATGGCGCCGAACGACGTGCTCGCGCTCTGGCTCAGGCCCGGTGACCTCGCCCGGTTGCCGGCACCCGCACCGACTGCGCAGACTGTTTTCGTGTCAGGCCTCATGGGAGGGCTCGAGCACGCGCCGCTGCCGTCCGGCTGGCGCGGTGTCGCGCAGTTGACCTATCCGTTCGACCTGCCGGACGAGCGCCGGGTTCGGATGAACTTCCCACTGACCTGGTTCAAGATCCGGGGTATCGAAGTCGTTGCCGAAAGGGTGCAAACCGACACCTATGTCGCGCTGGGCATCTTGTCCGAGACGCTGCGCGACATGCTCGACAGCTTCGTCCCCGACTACCTGGTCGAACGCGTCGAGGTCATGCTCAGCCACAGGCTGGTCAATGGCTACTACCCCCGCCTCAGCCTGGCGCAAGGTCAGCGTTTCGCCTCCAAGGGAGGCTACCTGGTGCGCCTGGCCGATGACGCCGCCGTCGTTCCGGACGGCGAGTGGCAGGCCCCCTGACTGCGCTTTCCTGCGCGCCTCAGGCTTCGGCCACCAGGCTGCCGGCCAGCAGCCCGGACGAAAGCCTCGCGACCGAGTTGGGCCGTTCGATGAGACCCAGATCGAGCGCCGCCAGGGTCAGCTCCGCGGCATTGCGCAGACCGAGCTTGTGCATGAGGCTGGCGCGGTGCTTTTCGACCGTCTTGGGGCTGACGTTCAAGAAGCTCGCGGCGCCCCGGTTGGTGCGGCCTTCGGCGACCAGCTGCAGGATGCTGCGTTCGCGTGCGGTCAGCGCCTCGAGCCGTGAAGAGCCATGGCGCGCCTGGCTGGGCCGCAGGAAACTGTCGACCACCTGCGCCGAGACGTCGGGACTGAGGTATTTCTTGCCCGCCGCGACGCTGCGCAGGGAGATCATCAGTTCCTCGAAGCTCGCGTCTTTCAGGATATAGCCGTCGGCGCCGAATCGAAGTGCGGCGCGGACGTGCTCCTCCGATTTCAGCGAGGTCAGCAACACGATCCGGATGTTCGGCTGGCGGCGCTTGAGTTGCGCACCGATCTCCAGACCATTGATGCCTGCAAGTTGCACATCCATCAACACGATGTCCGGCTCCAATTGCAAGGACGCATGCAAGGCCTCCTTGCCTCCGCCGAGGTCTCCGACGACCTCGAAACCCGGATCGGTGGAAATCAGCGATGCCAACCCCTTGCGGAAGAGGTTGTTTTCATCGACCAGCAGCACTCGAAAAGTCATGATCGATTCCCGCAAGGGGTAGAAGTGGAGCCCGTGGAGGCCATGGGGGATGATGCGGGAAGGTCGCGGGGCATCGCCCCGCCGGAACGGCGCGGGCCGTAGAAGGCGAAGATCCAGTCCCGGTAGCAGGACGTGTCGGCAAAAAATTCGTAGGTCTTGGCGAAGCCGGCTTTCTTGAGCGGCTCCTCCACAGAGGTGCTGTACACCCCGGCGATGCCGCTGCCGCCCTGAACCAGGCCCCAGTCCGAGGTCCCCGTGATCGGGTCGGCGTAGAACCTTCGCAGGTGATGCAGCGGGGTGGGGAAGCGGTTGTCGTCCAGCAGGTCCGCGAGCGTCGCAGGCAGTTTGCGGCCGCCCGCGGGGGGCGCCGCGTAGTAGTAGCGTTCGATGGCTTGTCGGTACTGATCGCCGACGAAAAGCAATTGCACTTCACGGTCGCGCTGGCGCGTGATCTTCCACACGTCCAGGGCGGCCATCAAGCCGATGCTTCCCAATGCGAGCACGAGCAGCAAGGCAAGCATCACGACGCCGCGGCTGCGGAGCCGGCCGGATCGTTCCGACCGGCGGTGTGGGGTGACGCGCTCGTTCATCTAATTCACCTCCGCCTTGGCGCGAACCGACGGCGCGGGTGGCTGCACGTCGTAGACATTCCCGAGCGACGTGTCGGCCGGCGCGACGATCACCCAATCCGACGATTCGCTGACCGGATCGAGCGGGATCTGGCGCAAATAGCGCTTGGTGACCAATTCACCCAGCGCGTCCGGGTAGCGGTTCAGGTCACCGTAGAACTTGTCGATCGCGTCACGCATCGTCGCGAGGTTCTGGCTTTGAACGCGCAGGCGTCCGCCGTCGAGCGAATGGAAATAGCGGGGCACGGCCAGGGTCAGCAGCAGCGCGATCAGGGTCATGACGACCAGCATTTCGATCAGCGTAAAGCCGCGCGCCCGTGCACGGCGACCGGGGAAGCCCGGAGCGGGCGGGGCAAAGTGGAAGGACATTTGCACGGTCGCGCCTACCAGGTGTTGTACGGGGTGCCGTCCAACCCCGTCCGGGTGGTGGTGGAGGACACGTCGAAGACGTCGGCGCCACCGGGTGGGTCTTCGGGCCGACTGCCATAGCTGCGCGTGGCCCAGGTCCGGGCGGCCGGAGCTTGCAGATCGGGGAAAAATGGGTCGCGCGGAAGCTGGCGCAGGATCACGATGCGTTGAGCCGCCAGGGGGGTGTCCGATCCGCCCCCGGGCTTGGTCGCGACGTCCAGGGCTTCGGTCAGGACGTCGAGCGAGGGCGGATACCCCGATTCTCCGGCGACCTTGGTCAGGGTTCCCACGTCGACCGCGGCTTTGTACGCGTCGAGACCGGCCCGTATCGTGCGCAGTGCCTGGCGCAACTCGGCCTCTTTCGCGCGTGTCGAGGCGACTTCGAAGAGCGGAATCGACGTCATCGCCAGGACGCCGACCAGGGCCAGCGTGATCAGCATCTCCACGAGCGTGAAGCCTGAGTGACTGGGCCCGGGGCGGCGCTGCCCGGTCTTCATTGCGCGCTCCTGGGTTCCGACGCGGCGCTCTGCGGCGTGTCGTTGATCGCGCCGCCACCGACGGCGACGGCATTCGCACCGTTGCGACGGCCGTTCATCAAGGGCATCAGGCTACGCACGTAGGCCTCGGCGCCGACCGGTGGTGTCGCCCCGGGCGCGCCGCTGCCGCTACCGAACTGCGACACCGGCTTTGGCGGCGTGGGGATCGGGGCCGGCTCCTGACCGACGCTCTTCGGCGGCGGGACGGAGATGGGCCCGGGTGCCGTGCTGCCAGGCTGCGGCAGCGGACTCGGCGCAGGAACCGCCGCCGCCGGCGCGGACCCGCCGACCGACTGCATCCGCACCGCCCCGACCGGGTCGAGTTGGATGCTGCGCTCGCGAATACCGCTCTCGGTGCCGGAGAAGACCTCTCGCACCGAGGCCTCGAGCGTCGCCGGCGGACGCAGGATGTGCGGGGTGATCGACAGGATGATCTCGGTCTTGTTGACCGTGCCGTTGTTGTTGCCGAACAGCTGGCCCATGACCGGCAAATGCCCGAGGCCCGGGATCTTGGCGGCGGTGTTGCGGTCCTCGCTCGAAATGAGACCACCCAGAATTTGGGTTTCGCCATCGCGCAGCCGCACCGCTGTCTGTGCATTGCGCGTGCCGATCTGGTAGGCCAGCGAGCCGTTCGGTCCGGGAATCTCTTTGGCGATCGTGCTGACTTCGAGACTGATGCGGATGCCGACCTCGTCGCTCGAATAGATCTGCGGTTCAAATTCCAGCTTCAAGCCGACGTCCTGGTACGACACCGAGCCGGTCACGACGCTGGAGCCCGACGCGACCGGCGTCACGCTGTTGGTGATGATGGGTACCCGGTCGCCGATCAGGATGCGCGCCTTTTCCTTGTTGCGGGCGCGGATGCGCGGACTGGCCAACAGGTTGGCGTCGGTGTCTTCCAGTTTGAAGTTGATGCCGAGCGCGAGAGGACTCACCAGCAACTGGCCGCGCTTGAGGTTGCGCAGATCGCTGAGCGTGCCCACGGAAGGTGGTGTCGAAAGCGTCAACTGGTTCGGGAAGGCCAGGCCCAGATCGGACAGGCGGTCGTGGGCGACTTCGAGCACCTGCACTTCCAGCATGACCTCGGATTCGGGCTGATCGTGCGCGGCGATCACCTTGGCGGCCACGGCGATCGCCTCAGGGGTGTCGCGGATGACCAACGTGTTGCTGCGCTCGTCCATCGAGACTTCCTTGATCTTGAGCACCGTCTTGAGCACGGTCTGCAAGTACTTGACGTCTCCATTCATCACCTGGAACGTGCGAACCTGCAGGTCCTGGTATTCCTTCTGCTTGGCCGCGGTGGCCGGGTAGACGAACAGCGTGTTGGCGTTGAGCGACCGCTTCTCCAACTGGTTTTGCAGCAGGATCAGATCCACGGTGTCTTCGACCGCGGCGTCCTTGACGAAGATGGTCGTCTTGAGGTCGGCGCGGACGTCGCGGTCCAGGATGACGTTGAGCCCCGTGGTTCGTGACAAAGCCTCGAACACCATGCGCAGATTCGCGTCGCGAAACTGCAAGGTCACGGGCTTGTTCATCACCGACTGCGCGGCGGCTTGGCTGGACTTCGCTTCGCGCATCTTTTCGAGTTGCGCATCGATCAGGGCCAGTTGCGCGCGGGCCTGGGGATCTCCCGGCGTGCCCGTCAGCACGGTGTCGATCTTTTCCCTGGCGGCATCGAGCCGGCCTTCCCGAGCGAGCGAGTCGGCGTCGGCAAGCAGTTTCGCATTTCGACGGTCGAGGTCCAGGCCTGCCTTGCCGCGCAGCGCCCGTTCGTTGGACGGTTCGATCTTGAGGGCCTTGCCGTACAAATCGGCCGCGTCGCCGGGTCTGCCGGAGCGGCGCGCCTCCTCGGCGCGGGCGACGAGTTCGGCCGCGAAGCGGGTCGATTCGTCGAGCAGGTCGATCTTGTATTGGGCATTCGTCGGATCGAGATTCGCCGCGGTCTTGAGCATCGAAACGGCCGCGTCGTGCTTGCCTTCGGCGGCGTACCGCATGCCGTCGGAGTGATAGGTGTAGCCGGCGCAACCGGCCAGCACGGAAGCCGCAACGGCCGCGGTCAGCGTGGCGATCCTTGGAACCCGAGCCGAAGTCATTTGACACCTCCGGACAGGTTGATGCTCTGCCTGGTCTTCGTGGGCAGATAGGTCACGACGATCTGATTGGCGTCCATCGACTCGACGCGATAGGCGCCGCCGTCGATGGTCTCGCCAGCCGTGACGATCAGCAGCGCGTCTCCTTTGGACAAGAAGGCCTGCGGCGTGGCGGTGCCTTTTTCCACCATGCCGACGAACGTGAAGGGCAGGGCCGGCGCCACCGGGGCGGCGGGCGGCGCCGGCGGTGGTGGTGCCACCGGTGGTGGCGGCGGCGGCAACCAGCTCAAGGTGGCGAAGGGGTTCCCGGTGTCGCCGGGAATGTTCGCGGACCGGTCGGTCGCGGCCAGGGCAGCCGCCACCGGGGAGGCCGATGGCGCGGCGCGCACGGGAGCAGGCGCGGGCGGTATCGGCGAGGACGGCGCAGCTGCCGCGGCTGAGGTGGCTGAGGTGGCCTGAAGTTGGCTGGCAGCCGCACCGCCTTTCGAAAACTGCGCGGCGGCGAGGAACGCGCTCGCGCCCGCACAGCCGATGGCGACCCATTGGGCGGGAGTGACTCGGCTGGCCATGTCATGAACTCCGATAGATGAGGGTGAAGCGGATGACCCCGTCGAGCGCGACGCCGCTGGCGCCGTCGCGTGCGAGACGA
>JALYHO010000147.1 GCA_030776545.1 Pseudomonadota bacterium
CCGATGTCCTGCGCCGCCCCGCGTCGCAGGGCATCGGCGGCGCGCGCTCCCCGCCGCTGCCCGATCAGACCGCCCGGCTGCGCGGCGCACGCATCCTTCTGGTCGAAGACAACCCCATCATCCAGGAGCTCGCGCTCGAGTTGCTCAGCTCGGCCGGCATGGTGGTCAGTCTGGCCGAGAACGGCCGCGAAGCGCTCGACCGGCTCGGCAAGCAACGTTTCGACGGCGTCCTGATGGATTGCCACATGCCGGTGCTCGATGGCTATGAGGCCACCCGCGCGCTGCGCGCCCAGCCGCACCTCAAGGACTTGCCCGTGATCGCGCTCACCGCAAACGCGCTCGACGGCGACCGCGACCGGGTCATCGCTGCCGGCATGAACGATCATGTCGCCAAACCGTTCGACCTGCCGGTGCTCTTCGAGACCCTGGCGCGCTGGGTTCAACCGGCGTGGCCGCCGGGCCCTGCGCCCGCGCCGCCACCACGGCAAGGCGCGGACGACCCGCTGGCGCGGTTGCCGGGCATCGATGCGCAGATCGGCCGGACCAGCACGATGCACAACGACAAGCTCTATCGGCGCCTGCTGGGAATGTTTCGCGACGGCCAGCGCGATGTGGTGGCCGATTTCTCGGCCGCCCGCGAGGCCGGGGAACTGGCCACCGCCATGCGCCTGGCACACAACCTGCGCGCCGTTTCCGGCAGTCTGGGAGCGACGAAGGTGCAGCAAAGCGCCGGCGCCCTCGAGCGCGCTTGCGCCGACCGGTCGTCGGACGCCACGCTGGACTTGCTCCTGGCCCAGGTCGAGGCCGACCTGAAACCGGTGATCGCCGGCCTGACCGTGCTGCCGCCGCCGAGCTGACCGGCCGCTCGTGGGCTCGGCGTCACCGCGCCGTCGCGCCCGCCAGGCCTTCGTAGAGCGCCATGTAGCGCCGCGCCGAACCGGCCCAGGAAAAATCCTGGGCCATGCCACGCAGCATGAGTTGCCGCCACCGAACCGGTTCGGCGTACAGGTCGATGGCGCGCTGGATCGCCTGGTCGAGCGCGGCGGGCGTGGCGGCATCGAAACAAATGCCGGTGGCGCGGTCCTCGGCCAGGCCGGCTTCGGTGGCGTCGACGACGGTATCGGCCAGGCCGCCGACCCGGCGCACGACCGGCACCGTACCGTAACGAAGGCCGTAGAGCTGGGTCAGTCCGCAGGGCTCGAAGCGCGAAGGCACCAGGATCGCGTCGGAGCCGGCGATGAGTTGATGCGCGAAGGCCTCGTCATAGCCGATGCGAACCGACACCTCGCCGGGACTGGCGTCGGCCACCGCGATGAAAGCCGCCTCGATCGCGGGGTCGCCGGTGCCCTGCAGCGCCAACTGGCCGCCCCGGCGCAGCAAGGACGGCAGGGCGCCGAGCACCAGGTCCAAGCCCTTCTGCGAAGTCAGACGGCTCACCACGCCGAAGATCGGCGCGTCGGCTCGCTGGGCCAGCCCGAGCTGACCTTGCAGCGCGGCCTTGCAGCGCGCCTTGCCTTCGAGTTGACCCGGGCCATAACGGGCCGGAATGCCCGGATCCGTCGCCGGGTCCCACACCGCGGGGTCGACGCCGTTGAGCACCCCGCTCACGTCGGCGCCACGGCCCAGGATCACACCGTCCAGCCCGGCGCCGAACTCGTGGGTCGCGATCTCGCGTGCGTAGGTCGGGCTCACGGTCGTCACGCGGTCGGCGAACTTCAGCCCCGCTTTCATGAACGAAACCTGCTGGTGGTACTCCAGTCCCGTGGCGGCCATGAAGCGCGACGACAGGCCGAGCAAGGGGAAGTCACCGCTCGGAAACAGGCCCTGAAAAGCGAGGTTGTGCACCGTATAGACCGATCTGGCGGCGGCCCCGGGATGCGCGGCCAGGTAGGCACACGCCATGGCCGCGTGCCAGTCGTGCGTGTGCAGCACCGCGGGCGACCACTCCGGGTCGAGCTCCCCCGTGCCCAGATGCGCTGCGACCCACCCCAGCAAGGCAAAGCGCTGGGCATTGTCGGGCCACTCCTCGCCGGTCGCGTCGAGGTACGGGTTGCCGGGCCGGCGGTAGAGCAAGGGGGCGTCGATGACGTAGACCGGGATCTTGCTGTAGGGCATTTGGCCCAGACGCAGCGTGACGCGCGCGGCCCCGAATTGCGCGCCGAGTTCGCAGACGGTCTTCTGGTGCAGCACCGAGTCGGCGATCGACGGCAAGCCCGGCAAGAGCAGCCGCACGTCCGCACCTTGCGCAACCAGCGCCTGCGGCAGGGCGCCCAGCACGTCGGCCAGGCCCCCGGTCTTGACCAGTGGAAAAATTTCCGCGCCGACGTGCAGGACCTTCAGCCCCCTCATGTGCGCAGCCGATCGAGCATTTCACGGGTCACCAGCGTGATGCCGTTCTCGGACCGATAGAAACGCTGTTCATCGGCGCCGGCATCTTCGCCGATGACCATTCCATCGGGAATCGAGCAGCCGCGGTCGATCACGGCGCGCGAGATCCGCGCATGGCGCCCGACCTGGACCCCGGGCAGCAGCACCGACCAGCTCACGCTCGAATGCGAGTGGACCCGCACGGTGGAAAAAAGCACCGAGCGGTGCACGCTGCCGGAGACGATGCAGCCTCCGGAGACCACCGACTCGATGGCCATGCCACGCCGGTCTTCCTGGTTGTGCACGAACTTGGCCGGTGGCAGTTGGGCCTGATAGGTCCAGACCGGCCAGCGCGTATCGTAAAGATTGAGCAATGGATCGGTGGCGGTCAGGTCGATGTTGGCGTCCCAGTAGGCATCGATCGTGCCGACGTCACGCCAATAGGGTTCCTCGTTGACCCGGGTTCCGACCGCGCTCAGCGCGAACGGATGGGCCGCGGCGTTGCCGTTCCTGACGGCCCGGGGGATGATGTCCTTGCCGAAATCATGGCTCGACTCCGGATCGTTCATGTCACGCTCGAGTTCCTTGTAGAGGAAACGCGCGTTGAAGATGTAGATCCCCATGCTGGCGAGCGCCCGGTCGGGGTCGGTCGGCATCGGTGGCGGGTCGGCGGGCTTTTCGACGAAGTCGAGGATGATGTCGTCGACATCGACCGCCATGACACCGAAGGCGGTGGCCTCCATTCGCGGCACCGCGATGCAGCCCACGGTGCAATCGCGCCCCTTGGCCACATGGTCGGCGAGCATCAGCGCATAGTTCATCTTGTAGATGTGGTCGCCCGCCAGCACGACGATGTAGTCGGCCCCATAGCTCGCGAGGATGTCCTGGTTCTGATAGACGGCGTCCGCGGTGCCTCGGTACCAGCTTTCGTCGTCGGTGCGTTGCTGGGCCGGCAGCAAGTCGACGAACTCGTTCATCTCGCTTTTCAGGAAGCCCCAGCCGCGCTGCACGTGGCGCAACAGGCTGTGCGACTTGTATTGGGTGATCACGCCGATCCGCCGAATCCCCGAATTGAGGCAGTTCGACAAGGCGAAATCGATGATGCGGAACTTGCCTCCGAAATACACCGCCGGCTTGGCACGCCGGTCGGTCAGGTGCTTCAGGCGGCTGCCTCGCCCCCCTGCAAGAACCAGCGCTACCGCGCGTTTAGGGAGGTCCAGGCTCAGGGCCAGTTCGTCGGGTGTCATGGGGTTGTCTCCTCGGCAGGGATTTCGTGGCCATCCACAATCCTCCCCCCTGGAGTGTGTACGTTTTTCTCATATTCGGAACACCCGGGAATATCCGTGCCCAGGCCCGGTGTGCTCGGGGTACCGGGCGCGATTTTTGCGAGACCGTAGGGCACCGCCGGGGCGTCCGATGCGACACTGCGCGACGCAACGATTTTCCGACGACACAGGAGTTCATGTTGATACCCCATCTACAGCCCTCGATGCGCAGCGTCGCCACCGGTCTCGATGAAGAGCTCCTCGACCAGGTCGGTGTGGTTCCCGCCGACGCGAGCGCGAACGACCTGATGCAGGCCATCTCCCAGGTGGCCCGCCGGAGCCTGTCGCAGCGCTGGGTGCGAACCCAGGCGCAGCAGACCGAGGACAAGGCGCGCCGCGTGTACTACCTGTCGATGGAATTCCTGATGGGCCGCACCCTCGGCAACGCCCTGGCGGCGCTGGACCTGCGCGGCGAGACCGCGGCCGCGATGCACGCCCACGCCGCGCACCTCGAAGACGTCGCCGACCAGGAACCCGACGCTGCGCTCGGCAATGGCGGCCTGGGCCGCCTCGCCGCGTGCTTTCTCGACTCCATGGCCACCCTCGGGCTGCCCTCGTTCGGCTATGGCATCCGCTACGAGTACGGGATGTTCGCGCAAGAAATCAAGAATGGCGCGCAAGTCGAGCACCCCGACCCCTGGCTGGAGAACGGCACCGCCTGGGAATTTCCCCGCGCCGCCATCAACTACCCGGTGCGCTTCGGCGGCTGGGTGGAGCACAGCGGCAGCGGCGCCGAGGCGCGCGCGCTTTGGCGCCCGAGCGCCGAGGTCGCCGCCAAGGCCTACGACATGGTCATTCCCGGCCACGGCACCGACAAGGTCAGCACCCTGCGGCTCTGGAAGGCGGCAGCGCCGGCCCACATCGACCTGAACGCGTTCAACACCGGCGACTATGCCCGCGCCGCGAGCGCCAAGAACGAGTACGAGAACATCTCGTGGGTGCTCTACCCCAACGACAGCACGCCTGCCGGCCGCGAACTGCGCCTGCGACAGGAATACTTCTTCGTCGCCGCGTCGATGCAAGACCTGATCGCGCGCCACCTCGCCGAGCACGGGACGCTCGCCAACCTGCCCGACAAGGTCGCGATCCACCTCAACGACACCCACCCGGCCATCGGCGTGGCCGAATTGATGCGAGTGTTGTGCGATGAACACGGCATCGCCTGGGAAGAGGCCTGGTCGATGTGCGGCCGGGTGTTCTCCTACACCAACCACACCTTGATGCCGGAGGCGCTCGAGACCTGGCCGGTGGCGCTGATCCAGCATGTGCTGCCGCGTCACCTGGAGATCATCTTTCGCATCAACCAAGACCTGATGGACCTGGCCCAGGCGCATCGTCCGGGCGACCTCGGTTTCATGTCGAGCCTGTCGCTCATCGACGAGCGCGGTGAACGCCGCATCCGAATGGCCAACCTCTCGATCGTCGGCAGCCACAAGGTCAACGGCGTGTCGGCCCTGCATTCCGAGCTGCTGGTCCAGACCATCTTCAAGGATTTCGCCAGCCTCTGGCCCGAGCGCTTCACCAACATGACCAACGGCGTGACGCCGCGGCGCTGGCTCGCGCAGGCCAACCCGAGCCTCTCCGACCTGCTCGACCGCACCCTGGGCAAAGGCTGGCGGCTCGACCTGGAGCAGCTCGCGGGCTTGCACAAGGTCAAGGGCAGCGCCGGGTTCCGCGACGCCTTCATGAGCATCAAGAGCCTCAACAAGGCACGGCTCGCGAGCCTGATCGAACGTCGCTGCGGCGTGGTCGTGAACCCGGCCAGCCTCTTCGACGTCCAGGTCAAACGGATCCACGAGTACAAGCGCCAGCTCTTGAACGTCCTGCACGTCGTGACCCGCTACCAGGCGATCTTGGCCAACCCCTCGGCAGCACCGGACGGCCTTCCCTGGGTACCGCGGACCGTGATCTTCGCCGGCAAGGCGGCCTCCAGCTACGCGACGGCCAAAAACATCATCCGGCTCATCCACGATGTCAGCAGCGTCGTCAACCACGATCCGAGAATCGGCGACAAGCTCAAGATCGTGTTCGTCCCCAACTACGGGGTTTCGGTGGCGGAAACCATTATGCCGGGGGCCGACCTGTCCGAGCAGATCTCCACTGCCGGCACCGAAGCGTCCGGCACCGGCAACATGAAACTCGCGCTCAACGGCGCGCTCACCATCGGCACCGACGACGGCGCCAACATCGAAATCCGGCAACACGTCGGCGACGAGAACATCTTTATCTTCGGGCTCAAGACCCCCGAGGTGCAGGCGCTGCGCCAAAGCGGCTACCAGCCGATGCGGCTCTACGAGGGCAATGCCGCCCTGAAAGCGGTGCTGGACTCGATCGCGGGCGGCCAGTTCTCGGCCGACGAACCGGCGCGCTTTCGCGGCCTGGTCGATTCGCTGCTGTGGGGTGGCGACCACTACCTGCTGCTGGCCGACTACGAGTCCTATGTCGCGACCCAGCTGGCCGTCGACGCCCTCTACCGCGACCCGGCCGCCTGGGCGCAACGGGCCATCGTCAACGTCGCCGGCATGGGCGTGTTCTCGTCCGACCGCACGATCCGGTCCTACGCCAGCGAGATTTGGGGGATCGAGCCGGAGGCACGTTGAGGCGGTGTCCGACGTGAGAGCGGCGCGCACGGCGGTAGCATGAAGCAGCACCTTACAGATCACTCTCATGCTCCAGGATCAAGACATCGACCTTCTCTCACGCGCCGAACACGGTGACCCCTTCTCCTTGCTGGGTGCCCATGCCGACCCGCAGGGCCAGGTCTGGATGCGGGTGCTGCTGCCGGGCGCCGCCCAGGTGGCGGTCCTCGACGCCAGCAACGGGGAGTTGCTCGGGTCGCTGAGCCCGCGGCGGGCCGAGGGTTTTTTCGAGGGACCGCTCACGGCCCCCGACGCCCCGCCGAGCGCCGCACCCCTCAACTACCGCTTGCAGGTTCGCTGGAGCGACGGCCAATCGGTCATCGTCGACGACCCGTACCGGTTTCCGCCGGTGCTGGGCGAGCTCGACGTCTGGCTGCTGGGCGAAGGCTCGCATTTGCGGCCCTTCGAGGTGCTCGGGGCGACCCAACGAATGATGCTGGGCGTCGCCGGAACGAGTTTCGCGGTCTGGGCGCCCAACGCGTCGGTGGTCAGTGTCGTGGGTGATTTCAACGCCTGGGACGCACGCCGCCACCCCATGCGTCTGCGCCGCGAATGCGGGGTCTGGGAGATCTTCCTGCCCGGCGTCGGCGCCGGAGCGAAATACAAATTCCAGGTTCGTGCCCGCGACGGGCGGGTGCTGCCCCAGAAGGCCGATCCCTACGCCCTGCAATGCGAACTGCGTCCCGCCACGGCGAGCGTCGTGGCCCGCATGCCGCCTCCGGTACCCAAATCGGACACCCGCGAACGCGCCAATGCGCTCGATGCGCCCGTCAGCATCTACGAGGTCCACCTGGGGTCCTGGCGCCGCCAAACCGACGGCTCACCGCATGGCCGCTGGCTCAACTGGGACGAGCTCGCCAGTACCCTGGTGCCGTACGCGCGCGAGATGGGCTTCACGCACCTCGAACTCATGCCGGTCAGCGAACACCCGTTCGACGGTTCCTGGGGGTATCAGCCGATCGGCTTGTACGCACCGACCTCGCGCTACGGCGATCCGGCCGGATTCCGTCGCTTCGTCGACCGCTGTCATGCCGAAGGCCTCGGGCTCCTGCTCGACTGGGTGCCGGCGCACTTCCCTTCGGACGCGCACGGCCTGGCCGAATTCGACGGCACCCACCTCTACGAGTATGCCGATCCGCGCGAGGGCTTTCACCAGGACTGGAACACGCTGATCTACAACTTCGGCCGCACCGAGGTCAGCAATTTCATGGTCGCCAACGCGCTCTACTGGCTGGAGCGCTACAACGTCGACGGTCTGCGTGTCGACGCGGTCGCGTCCATGCTCTATCGGGACTACAGCCGCAAGGCCGGCGAGTGGGTCCCGAACCATCAGGGCGGACGCGAAAACCTGGAAGCGATCGCCTTCCTCAAGCGCATGAACCAGGTCGTCGGCGTCGAGCGCCCCCAGGCGGTGACGGCCGCCGAGGAGTCGACCGCGTTTCCCGGTGTCTCGCGCCCCACCTACACCGGCGGTCTCGGTTTTCACTACAAATGGAACATGGGCTGGATGCACGATACGCTGCAATACATCGCGCGCGATCCGATCCATCGCAAGCACCACCAGGGCGAGATGACCTTCAGCCTGGTCTACGCCTTCACCGAGAATTTCGTGCTGCCCATCTCGCACGACGAAGTGGTCCACGGCAAAGGCTCGATGCTCACCAAGATGCCGGGCGACCGCTGGCAACAATTCGCCAATCTGCGGGCCTATTACGGCTACATGTTCGGGCACCCGGGCAAGAAGTTGCTCTTCATGGGTTGCGAGTTCGGCCAGGAAAGGGAATGGAACCACGACCAGAGCCTCGACTGGCACCTGTTGGACGACTCGATGCACGACGGCTTGCGCAAGCTGGTTCGCGACCTCAACACCTTCTACCGCGCCACCCCGGCGCTGTACGAGCGCGATTTCACCCCCGACGGTTTCGAATGGATCGACCATGGCGACGCCGAGCGGTCCGTGCTGAGCTTCGTGCGACGCGGCAAGGACGCCCGAACCCTGGTCGTGGTGATTTGCAATTTCACCCCCGGCGTCCATTCGGGCTATCGCATCGGCGTGCCCGAGCCGGGGCACTACCGTGAGTGCCTCAATACCGACTCCGTGCACTACGGAGGCAGCAACGTGGGCACCCCGCTGAGTGGCGCGACTTCCCAGAACCTGCCTTTTCACGGCAAGCCCTGCTCCATCGTCATCGACCTGCCGCCGCTGTCGACCGTGATGTTCGAATGGAAGGCCTGAGCGCGCCGCACCTCGAGTTCGGTCGGCCCTGGCCGCTGGGAGCGCACTGCGACGCCGCCGGGGTCAATGTCGCGGTGTTCTCCGACCAGGCCGAAGCGATCGATCTCTGTCTCTACGACACCACCGGGCGGAACGAGGTCGCCCGGCTGCGCCTGCCCGGGCGCAGCGGCGACGTCTTTCACGGCCATCTGACCGGTGCCGGTCCCGGCCTGGTCTATGGTCTGCGGGCACACGGTCGGTGGCGCCCGGCCGAAGGCCAGCGGTTCGACCCTGCCAAATTATTGCTCGATCCCTGGGCGCGCGAGATCGTCGGCAGCTTCGAGTGGGACGACCTGCAGTTCTCCACCAGCCGGAGTCGCCCGGACGAGCTCACCGGGCGCGACAACGCCGCGCTCGCCCTGAAGGCACGCGTCGTCGATGACGAGTTCGACTGGACCGGCGACACGTTTCCTGCCACGCCGCTGGCCGACACCGTGCTCTACGAACTGCACGTCAAGGGCTACTCGCAATTGAACCCGGCCGTGCCCGAAGCCTTGCGCGGCACCTACGCGGGACTCGCCCATCCGGCCTCGATCGCGCACCTGCTTGCGCTCGGCGTCACCGCGGTCAACCTGCTGCCGGTGCAGCAGCGGTTGGATGAAGAACGCCTGGTCCGACAAGGCCTCACCAACTACTGGGGCTACAACACGATCGGCTTTTTCGCCGTCGAGCCTCGGCTCGGCTGCACGCCGACGGACGGCGCGGCCCTGCGCCGGGAATTCCGCGAGATGGTCAAGGCGCTGCATGCCGCCGGCATCGAAGTGATCCTCGACGTGGTCTACAACCATACGGCCGAGAGCGATGCGAGCGGCCCGACGGTTTCCTTTCGCGGTCTCGACAATGCCGGCTACTACCGGCTCGATCCCGGCGACCGCAGCGAGTATGTGAACGACACCGGCTGCGGCAACACCCTCGACGTGAGCGCCCCGCGGGTGCTGCAGCTCGCGATGGATTCGCTGCGCTATTGGGCGGTCGAGATGCATGTCGACGGCTTTCGCTTCGACTTGGCACCGGTGCTCGGGCGCGGCGACCAAGGCTTTTCGCGCCGCGCCGCGTTCTTCGCGGCGGTGGCCCAGGACCCGGCGCTGGCACGCGTCAAGCTCATCGCCGAGCCGTGGGACCTCGGCCCGGGCGGCTACCAGGTCGGCGGGTTTCCGCCGGGTTGGGCCGAGTGGAACGACAAGTTCCGCGACGACATGCGGGCGTTCTGGCTCCGCCATCCCGCGACCCGGGGAGGCTTTGCGCGGCGCTTGTGCGGCTCCAGCGACCTGTACCAAAGCCACGGCCGACCGCCGGCGGAATCGGTCAACTACGTGATCTCGCACGACGGCTTCACCCTGCGCGACCTCGTGAGCTACAACGAACGCCACAACCTGGCCAACGGCGAGTCGAACCGCGACGGGACGGGCAGCAATCTCAGCAACAACTGCGGCGTCGAAGGGCCCAGCGACGACCCCACCGTCAACGCCTGCCGAGCGCGACTGCAACGGGCCCTGCTGGCGACCACCCTGCTCGCCCAGGGCACGCCGATGCTGGCGGCCGGTGACGAGCTGGGCCACACCCAGGGTGGCAACAACAATCCGTATTGCCAGGACAACGAGACCACCTGGATCCGGTGGTCGGCCGCCGACCCCGACTTGATCGCCTACACCGCTCGCGTCTCGAGCCTGAGGCGGCTCGCCCAGCCCTTCGCGAACCGCTGGTACAGCGGGCTGACCGACCCCCTCGGGCTGCACGACCTGACCTGGCTCACGCCTCGAGGCGAACCCCTGAAGGAGGCGGACTGGTCCGATCCCGGCTGCCGCACCCTCGGTTGCCTGATCGGAGAGCCGGGACGCGCGCGTGCTCCGCTCTTGATCCTCGTCAACGCCGACCCGACCGACACCCGCTTCATGTTGCCCGCCGGCGTCTGGGAGGTCCTCCTGGACAGTAGCCACCCGCGCGGCCTGGGGCATTGGCACGGGCAGGGCGAAGTCGAGATGCCCTTGCCGGCCTCCAGCGTGATGGTGTTGGCCGCTGCCGGCGCATCGATACCCTTCGACTGACCCACCCACTCGCCAGCCGCGGGTCGGCGACACGAAGAAAAAGGCGCCGAAGCGCCTTTTTCTGGAGAGCATGGGAGCGCAGGTCTCAGCGCACAACGGCGATCTGGTCGCGCTTTTCACCCTTGTAGGTGTAGAGCGTCAGCGCGCCGTTCTTGATGTCGCCTTTTTCGTCGAAAGCGATGGTGCCGGTCACACCCTTGTAGCCGGACGTCTTGGCGAGTACCGGGAGGTACACCTTCGGGTCGGACGAATTGGCCTTGACCATCGCAGCGACCATCACGTTGACGGCGTCGTAGACATAGGGCGCGTACACCTGGACGTCGATGCCGAACTTCTTCTTGTACGCGTCGCGGAACTTGTCCATGCCGACTTTCTGTTCGCCTTCGACGCCACCCGCTTCGGCGCACACGACCTGGCCGTCGGCCATGGCGCCGCCCGCCAACTTGGGCAGTTCGCTCGAGCAGATGCCGTCGCCGCCCATGAACTTGGCGTTGATGCCGAGCTGCTTCATTTGGCGGATCATCGGGCCGGCCACGGCGTCCATGCCGCCGAAGAAGACCACGTCCGGCTTCTTGGACTTGATCTGGGTCAGGATGGCGGTGAAGTCGGTCGCCTTGTCGGTGGTGAACTGGGTCTCGGAAATGGTTCCGCCGGCGGCCGTGACCGCCTTGCTGAACTGTTCGGCCACGCCCTGGCCGTAGGCGGTGCGGTCATCGATCACCGCGAAGGTCTTCCCGCCGAGTTCCTTGACGCCGTACTTGCCGAGCGTGCTGCCCAGGTGGACGTCGTCGGCCACGACGCGGAACGCCGTGTTGAAGCCCTGCCGGGTGTACTTGGGGTTGGTCGCCGAGGGCGAGATCTGCGGAATGCCGGCATCGAAGTAGATCTTGGACGCGGGGATCGTGGTGCCTGAATTCAGGTGTCCGACGACACCCGACACCTTCGCATCGACGAGCTTTTGCGCCACGGCCGTGCCCTGTTTCGGGTCCGCACCGTCGTCTTCGGCCTCGAGTTCGAGCTTGACCTTCTTGCCGCCGATCGTCACGCCCTTGGCGTTGAGTTCGTCGATGGCCATCCGGGCGCCGTTCTCGTTGTCCTTGCCCAGATGCGCGATGGCGCCGCTGGTCGGGCCGACATGGCCGATCTTCACCACGTCCTGGGCCAACGCGCTGCCACCCAAGGTGACCAGGGCAGCGGCGACGATCGCGTTCAATTTGATTTGCATGCAAAACCTCCAGATGGAATATTCAAAAAACCGTGAGACCCTTCAAGGGGCCAGACAATACCGCAAAAAAAATGCGTGCTCCTCAGTGTATGCACCCGGGTCTCCCGTCCCCGGCGGCAACCCCTCGCGACGCAGGGATCAACGCGAGCGACGACGGGCCAGCTCCTCGGCAACCGCCCGCGAAACCACATCACGCAAGGTCGATGCCAGCTCGGTGCGGGCGTCGCGCACGAAGTGGTCGGCGGCGCGCTGCAGGAGCGGCGTCAGCACCTCGCGCACGCGGTATTCGAGCATCAGCTCGACCTGGCGCTGAACCTCCGCCAGCACCCCCTGGATCACCTGATCCTCGGCCATGCGCAACGGCGGCATGGGGACGGCGACGACATCCGCTTCGGCGCGCACCGGGTTGGGCTCAGGCACCGCGGTGGCGTTCGACGGCATCGGCCGGGCGCTCTCGGCCCCGGGC
>JALYHO010000148.1 GCA_030776545.1 Pseudomonadota bacterium
GGTCGGCGCCGGGCCCGCGGGTCTCGCCTGCGCGCACCGCGCCGCCCGGCTCGGCCACGCGGTCACGGTGTTCGAGGCCAGGCCCAAGCCGGGTGGCCTGAACGAATACGGTCTGGCGGCTTACAAGACCACCGACGACTTCGCGCAGCGCGAGATCGCGTGGCTGCTTTCGATCGGCGGCATCGAGGTTCGCCACGGCGAGGTCTTGGGCGAGACCGTGGCCCTGGCCGACCTGACGCATCGCTACGACGCGGTCTTTCTCGGCATCGGCCTCGGCGGCGTGAATGCGCTCGGCCTCCACGGCGAGTCGGCCCGCGGGGTCGCCAACGCGGTCGATTTCATCGCCGGGCTGCGCCAGGCCGACGACCTGGCTGCCTTGCCCATCGGCCGGCGCGTGGTCGTGATCGGCGGCGGAATGACGGCCATCGACGCCGCGGTGCAATCCAGGAAGCTCGGCGCCCAGGAGGTGACCATCGTCTACCGTCGACATCAGGCGCGCATGCCCGCCTCGCGCGACGAGCAGGACTGGGCCCGCCTGAACGGCGTGGCGATCCGCGAATGGAGCGTCCCGCGCGCACTCGAGGTCGATTCGGGAGGCGTGGCCAGCGTCAGCTTCGCCGAGGTCGCCGACCGCGGCGGCCAGCTCGAAGCGACCGGCCGCCATTGGTCGATCGAAGCCGACACGGTGCTCAAGGCGATCGGCCAGACCCTGCTGGTCGCCGACCCGCGGCTTGCGACGGTGGCCCTGCGCGAAGGTCGCATCGCGGTCGACCCGGAAGGCCGGACCTCGCTGGCCAAGGTCTGGGCCGGCGGCGACTGCTGCTGGGGCGGGCAGGACCTGACCGTGCAAGCCGTCGCTCACGGCCAGCGCGCCGCCCTGTCGATCCACCACGCACTCGGCCACGAGCTCCCGAGTACGCCCGCAGGTCCTGCGCGTCCGATGGCCCGAGTCTGACCCGACGGGAGCCCACATGTTCGACCTCAGCACCACCTTTGCCGGGATCCGCAGCCCCAATCCATTCTGGCTCGCCTCGGCCCCTCCGACCGACAAGGAATACAACGTCAACCGCGCCTTCGAAGCGGGCTGGGGAGGCGTCGTCTGGAAGACCCTTGGCGAAGCCGGGCCACCGATCGTCAATGTCAACGGCCCCCGTTACGGCGCGCTCTACTCGCAAGACCGGCGTCTCATCGGCTTCAACAACATCGAGCTCATCACCGACCGTCCGCTCGACCTCAACCTGGACGAGATCGCCCGGGTCAAGCGCAACTGGCCCGACCGCGCCGTCGTCGTCTCGCTGATGGTGCCCTGCACAGAAGACGCGTGGCGAGCCATCCTGCCGCGCGTGGAGGACACCGGCTGCGACGGCATCGAACTCAACTTCGGCTGTCCGCACGGCATGAGCGAGCGTGGCATGGGCTCGGCCGTCGGCCAGGTGCCCGAATACATCGAGATGGTGACCCGCTGGTGCAAGCACTACTCGCGGCTTCCCGTGATCGTCAAGCTCACACCCAACGTCACCGACATCAAGCCGCCGGCCCGGGCCGCCCAGCGTGGCGGCGCCGATGCGGTGTCGCTCATCAACACCATCAATTCGGTGATGGGCGTCGACCTCGACGCGCTGCTGATCTATCCCAACACCGGCGGTCTCGGCTCGCACGGTGGCTATTGCGGACCCGCGGTCAAGCCGATCGCGCAGCACATGGTGGCCGAGATCGGGCGCTCGCCCGAGACCCGCTATTTGCCGATCTCCGGCATCGGCGGCATCACCACCTGGAAAGACGCCGCCGAATTCATCGCGCTCGGCTGCGGCAACGTGCAGGTCTGCACCGCGGCCATGACCTATGGCTTCAAAATCGTGCAGGACCTTTGCAGCGGCCTGGGCGAATACATGGAGGGCAAAGGGTTTCACAACATCGATGCCTTCCGTGGTCGGGCCCTGCCCTCGATCGTCGACTGGAACCAGCTCGACCTGAACCATGTCGAGAAGGCCGTGATCGACCAGGACACGTGCATCCAGTGCGGGCGCTGCCACGTGGTATGCGAAGACACCTCGCACCAGGCGATCACCGCCACCCGCGACGGCGCGCGCCATTTCGAGGTCGTGGCCGCGCAATGCGTGGGCTGCAACCTGTGCGTCTCGGTCTGCCCGGTGCCCGACTGCATCACGATGCACGCGCTCGAGCCGGGCCAGACCGACCCGCGTACCGGACAATGGGTGAGCGGCGAATACGCCAACTGGACCACCCACCCGAACAATCCAGCGCGTGTCGCCTGATTCCTTCTGCGCCCAAGCACCGCCGAATTACCGCCGAACCCACCGCCGAACCCACCTTGTACGTGCCCGACCTCACCCCGCCTGCTGCCAGTCCCAGCGTTTGCGTCGACGTCCAGGGGGTCACGGTCGCGTACCCGGGCCGCGACCAGACCGTCACCGCGCTCGACAATGTCAGCCTTTGCATCGAAGACGGCGAATTCGTCTCCCTGATCGGCCCCTCGGGCTGCGGCAAGACGACCCTCCTGCGCGTCATCGCCGACCTGGAGCGGGCCAGCAGCGGCGTCGTCCGCGTCAATGGCCTGAGCCCCGAAGCCGCGCGCCAGGCGCGCGCCTATGGCTACGTGTTCCAGGCGCCGGCCTTGTTCCCATGGCGCACGGTGCTCGGCAACGTCTGCCTGCCTCTGGAAATCCAGGGCATGAACCGGGCCGCCGCCCGGGCCACGGCGCTCGACCACCTGGAGCGCGTGGGCCTCCAGGGCTTCGAGAGCAAGTACCCCTGGCAGCTTTCCGGGGGCATGCAGCAACGGGTCTCGATCGCGCGCGCGCTCGGCTTCGAACCCAAGCTGCTCATGATGGACGAGCCCTTCGGCGCGCTCGACGAGATCACCCGGGACCGCCTCAACGAACAGTTGCTGCGGCTGTGGGAACGCGAGCAGCGCACCATCGTCTTCGTGACCCACTCCATCCCCGAAGCGGTGTTCCTGTCGTCGCGCATCGTCGTGATGTCACCGCGTCCCGGCCGCATCGTCGACGTGATCGAATCCAGCCTGCCTCACGACCGCACGCTCGAGATTCGCGACACGCCCGAATTCGCCGACATCTCGCACCGCGTGCGCATGGCGCTGCACGACGGCCATGGTCGTGTCTGACGCTGCCGGGCGGCGCCATGCCGGGCCGATCCTGGCCGTGTTGGCGGTCGTGGTGCTGCTCTGGTATTTGCTCGCGGCCTGGCTCAACGCGCCCCAGGTGATCGAGCGCACCTTGGCCGGACGCCCGACCTGGGGCTGGACCGACCTGCTCCCCCTGACCTGGGCCATGGACCGTCCGGTGCTGCCGGCGCCGCACCAGATCGCGCTCGACCTGTTCGACTCGGTCGCGCACTGGCCCCTGGATTCGCCGCGCAACCTGCTGTTCCATGCGGGTGTCACCAGTGCCGCGACCCTGCTCGGTTTCGCACTCGGAACCCTGCTCGGCGTCCTGCTGGCGGTGGCGATCGTGCACTCGCGCACCCTGGACCGCAGCCTCTTTCCATGGATCATTGCCTCGCAAACCGTCCCGGTGCTCGCGATCGCGCCGATCATCATCGTGATCCTCGGCAGCATGGGCATGACCGGCGTGCTGCCCAAGGCCATCATCTCGATGTATTTGTGCTTTTTCCCGGTCGCGGTCGCGCTGGTCAAGGGCTTGCGCTCGCCGGGCGTGATCGAGACCGAACTGCTGCACACCTATGCGGCGACGCCGCGCCAGGCATTCTGGAAATTGCGGGTGCCGGCGTCGCTGCCCTACCTGTTTCCGGCGCTGCGCGTGGGGATCGCCGCCGGGCTGGTCGGGGCCATCGTCGGCGAGCTGCCCACCGGCGCACAGGCCGGGCTCGGCGCGCGCCTCCTGACCGGCTCCTACTATGGCAACACGGTCCAGATCTGGTCCGCACTGGTGATGTCGGCGCTGCTGGGCCTCGCATTGATTGGATGCGTCGCGCTGGCCCAGCGCGTCTGGATGCCGGGAGGGCGTGGATGAGCCGGTCCGAAGATACGGCCCTGTGGGCGCGACTTCGATCGCAGCGCCTGGCCGGCCTCACGGTGTTGCTGACCGTCGGCTCGTTCCTGCTGCCGCTGGGCACGACCGGACAGGGCGTGGCCTTGAACTGGAATCAGGTCGCGACGCCGTTCGTGTTCGCTTGTTGCGGGCTCTTCACCGCCCTGCTCGCGGTGGTCCGGCCGCCCAGCCGACCGGCCGGCGTGCTGGCGTTCGCATTGGCGGCCGGGATCGCAGCGCTCGCACCGTTGAGCCTGCTCGAGACCGACATCCTGCAACGCTTCGGCACGGTGGCGTGGGCGGGCGGGTTCTGGTGCTATACGGCGGCGCTCGGATTGCTCGCGATCACCACGGTGCGCCGCCTGGCGCGCCTGTCGCCTCAAAGGACAGCCGGTGCCTGGGGCGCGCGATACGGCCCGCCGCTGCTTTTCGGGATCTGGGTGCTGGTGTTCTGGCAGCTCCTGACGCGGGCCTTCGACGTGCCACAGGTCTTGCTACCGGCGCCGAGCGTGGTCGGGCATGCGCTGGGCGCCGGCGCGGCGGTGCTCTGGGGCGATTTCGAGCAGACCGTGCTGCACGCCGCGCTCATCGGCCTGGTGGCTGGCTCGGCACTGGGGTTCGCCACCGGCGTGCTGATCGACCGCAGTCCTTTCCTGCAGCGCGGTTTGCTGCCGCTGGCCGCGCTGGCCAGCACGATGCCGCTGGTCGGCATCGCCCCCATCATGGTGATGTGGTTCGGCTTCGACTGGCACTCCAAGGCCGCGGTCGTGGTCGTGATGACCTTCTTCCCGATGCTGGTCAACACGCTGGCGGGCCTGACGCAATCGGGCGCCATGGAACGCGACCTGATGCGCTCCTACGGGGCGAGCTACTGGCGCACCCTGACGGCGTTGCGCATTCCGATCGCCCTGCCCTTCGTCTTCAACGCGCTGAAGGTCAATTCGACCCTCGCGATGATCGGCGCCATCGTGGCCGAATTCTTCGGTTCGCCGACGGCCGGGCTGGGGTTTCGGATCTCGACCGAGGCCGCGCGTCTGGACATGGGGCTGGTCTGGGCCGCGATCGCGGTGGCAGCGCTGGCCGGTTCCTTGCTCTATGGTCTGCTCGGCTGGGTGGAGCGGCGCGTCACGTTCTGGCACCCGTCGTTTCGCACCTCGACCTGACATTTCCTTCCCCACGCCGCAAGGCACAACTCCCGGAGCTCCCCGATGCGCAAGACGACTCTCCTCCTCTCGATGGTCCTGACGGCCCTCGCCGGCGCCACCCAGGCGGCCGACAAGGTCACGCTGCAACTCAAGTGGTTGCCCCAGGCCCAGTTCGCCGGCTACTACGTGGCCGCTGCCAAGGGGTTCTACAAGGATGCCGATCTGGACGTCACGATCAAGCCGGGCGGTCCCGACATCGCGCCGGCCCAGGTGCTCGCCGCCAAGGGCGCGGACGTGACCGTCGACTGGATGCCGAGCGCGCTGGCGGCACGCGAAGCCGGCGTGCCCATGGTCAACATCGCCCAGGTCTTCAACCGTTCCGGGATGATGCTGACCTGCAAGAAAGCCAGCGGCGTGCTGACCGCCAAAGACTTCAAAGGCAAGACGCTGGGGGTCTGGTTCGGCGGCAACGAGTACCCTTTCCTGAGCTGGATGGGCACGCTCGGCTACAAGACCGGCGGCGCCAACCCGGACGTGAAAGTGCTCAAGCAAGGCTTCAATGTCGACCCCTTGCTGCAGAACCAGGCCGCCTGCATCTCGACCATGATCTACAACGAGTACTGGCAAGTGATCGACGCGGGGGTCAAGCCGTCGGACCTGGTGACGTTCCCCTATGAAGACCAGGGTGTCGCGACGCTCGAAGACGGTCTCTACGCGCGCGAACCCGACCTGAAGGACCCCGCGTACGTGGCCAAGCTCGGGCGTTTCGTGAAGGCGACGATCAAGGGCTGGGAATATGCGCTCAAGAATCAGGACGAGGCCGTCAAGATCGTGCTGGCCGCCGACACCTCGGGGGGCTCCACCGCCGCGGTGCAAAAGCGCCAGCTCGAGAATGTCGGCAAGCTGATCACGATGGCCGGGACACCGAACATGGGCGTTCTCGATCCTGCCGCCTACACCCGGACGGTGAAGGTGCTGCTCGGGGGCGGCAGCGACCCGGTGATCAAGAAAGACCCGGGCGCCGCCGCGTGGACCCATGCGGTCACCGACAAGGCGATGGCAAAGTAGCGGTTTCGGCATGCACCAGACCGGTCCGGGGTGACTCGCGCAAACGATTGAAGCTTTCCCAGATTCTCTTTTCCCAAGGCTTCGGTGCGCGGCGCGAGTGCGAGGGCCTGGTGCTGGCCGGCCATGTGTCGCTCGATGGCCAGGTCTGCCGCGACCCGTTCCACGAGGTCGACCCCGGCGGCCTGCAGTTCGCGGTGCGCGGCCAGGTCTGGCCCTACCGCGACAAAGCGCTGGTCTTGCTGCACAAGCCATCTGGCTATGAGTGCTCGCAAAAACCCAAGCACCATCCGAGCGTGATGAGCCTCCTGCCGCTGCCCTTGCGGGTTCGCGGCCTGCAGCCCGTCGGTCGGCTCGATGAAGACACCACCGGGCTCCTGCTGCTCACCGATGACGGCGCCCTCATCCATCGCCTCACGTCGCCCAAGAAGCATGTCGCCAAGGTCTACGACATCGAGACCACCGACCCCGTGACCGCCGGACAGATCCAGGCACTGCGCCATGGCGTGGTGCTGCACGACGACCCCACGCCGGTCCGCGCCGCAGCCGCCGAACCGACCGGTCCGACATCGCTGCGCCTGACCTTGCTCGAAGGCAAATACCACCAGGTCAAACGGATGGTCGCCGCGACCGGCAACACGGTGCTCGGGTTGCACCGCAGTCGCTACGGCAACCTGTCGCTCCCCGCCGATCTCGCCCCGGGGCAGTGGCGCTGGCTGGAGGGTGCGAGGGACGTCCTGGGCGGATGAGGGCGACCCGATCGGTTCGCCATGAGCCTTGTCGAAGGGCCGGTGAGCCACATCTGCCGCCTCATCCGAACCGCTGCGCCGATCGCCATCTCGCCTTGCGGGCCTCCTCTTCCCTGTCCTTCGGCGGCGAGTGGGCCTGCAGCGACGCAAGCAGCTTTCCCGCACAGGCCGCGACGTCATCGACCGCTCGTTCGAACGCCGCCTCGTTGGCCTTCGAAGGGGCGTGAAACCCGCTCAACTTGCGCACGAATTGCAGCGCCGCCGCGCGTATCTCCTCCTCTGTCACCGGAGGTTCGAAGTTGTGCAGCGTCTTGATGCTACGGCACATGGCCCGCCCTCCTCAGTGCGCCTTGCTGCGCGGCCGCGAAGCGACACCGGGCGTGTGCATGACCACCTGTTCGGGGTGCAGGTCGGCATCTCCGGCCGCGACCATCTCCGCGCGCATCATCACCGCCACGGTCGCAGGGTTGACCTTGCCGTCCGGGTGCGCGGCGGCTTCGACCATCGCGCGGTAGATGCCGCTCGGGAGCACCATGGCCAGTTCGAGGCTGAGTTCGTTGGCGAGTTCGTAGTCGTCGGGCGCCGAATTCTTGTCGAGCGTTCCGGCCAGCACCAGGTAGCGCGCCACCTTTTCCGTCAGGTCGAGCTTTTCGCGGGCGGGAAAATCTTTCATTTGCGTCTCCGTGATCAAGGCGGCGAGCGTACAGGAGCCGCAGAAGGCATTCGTTGCAAGGCCTGAAACACCCGCAAGGCCGCCCAGGCATCGTTGGCGGCGTAGAGCAACTGGCTGTCCGAAAGTTCGCGCGCCGCCCAATTCGAGGTCGTTGCCTTGCCGGATTTCAGAAAGCGTCGTCCGAAGACCAGCGCCACGGCCCCCTTTACGCCCATTTCCCGCCGGTAGCCGCGCTGTCGAAAGAGATCGTTGATGTCGACCACGGCGCGCAGCTCCACCCCGAGCTTGTGGCGGATGCGGCGCAGGTCGTCGCCCAAGCCGAACCCCACCTTGACCGCGGGACACTCGGCGAGCAGGCGCGCCACCGCGGCGCGACACGGGGGGTCGTGAAGCTGGAAAACCCAGGCCCGGTCGGCCGTCGCGAGCTGCACCACGTGCGGGCCCTCCGACGATTCGCCGCGGGCGAACGTGGGTTTGGATTCGGTATCGAATCCCAAGACCTGGGCGCCGGCCAGGGCATCCGCCGCCTGCGCCACCTCGGCCGCGGTTGCCGCCAGCGTGATGCCGCTCAGCGGCAGGCGCTCGAACGGTTCGAGGGCAGCGGTCTGCTGCTTGTCCGGGATCGGGGGCAGACCGGACTCGGCACTCACGGCGGGGCCTCCCTGGCAACGACGCGCATCGGTTGCGTGCTCGCGGAGCGCACGCGCAACTGTCCGCAACCGGCATCCACGTCCTGTCCGGCGGACTGACGCACCTTGGTCAGCACGCCTCGGGCCTGCAGGTGTCTGGCGATATCGATGGCGCCTTGCGCGCTGGGGCGCGCAAACGAGGCGCCCTCCACGGTGTTGTATGGAATCAGGTTCAACACCCCGTACTTGCCCCGCAGCAGGCGGACGATCCCGTCGAGTTCGTCCTGGCCGTCGTTCACCCCTGCCAGCAAGGTCCACTGGTATTGAATCGGATGGCCGGTCGCCTGCGCATAACCTTCGGCGAGGTCGACCAACGCGGCGGGCGCGATCGGCGGCGCCTTCGGCATCAGGCGGGCGCGCCGGTCGGGGTCGGTGGAATGCAGCGAGAGCGCGAGCGCCGGTTTCACCGCCAGGCCAGGCAAGCGCTCGAAAACGCGCCGGTCGCCCACGGTCGAAAAGACCAGGTTCTTGTGCCCGATGCCACCCACGGATCCGAGCAGTTCGATCGCCTCGACGACGTTGTCCAGGTTGTGCGCGGGCTCTCCCATGCCCATGAAGACCACTTTGCGCACTGGCCGGCGAGCGCGTGCCAGCACCACCTGAGCGACGATTTCGGCGCTGCCGAGCTGGCGCACCAGTCCGCCACGCCCGGTCATGCAAAACACGCAGGCCACGGCGCAACCGACCTGGGTCGATACGCACACCCCTCCTCTGGGCAGCAGGACGCTTTCGACCGTTTGGCCATCGGCCAGCTCGACCAGAAGACGTTCCGAACCGTCGTCGCCTGGATGGATGGACCGCAGCCGCCCGAGACGCGAGAGCTCACGCATCAGGTCCGGGAGCGCCGCGCGGACCGTCAACGGCAAAAAATCTTCGGGCCGCCGGCGGCCGCTGTCCTGCGCCTGCGCGTGTGCCCACAAGCGAAGGACACGGTGGCTATGGCAGGGTTGGGCGCCCGCCTCGCGCAGCCGCCGTTGGATCGAGTCGATACGCATCTGACGCAGAGTTTAGGGCAGCCCGCGACGCCCCCGGCCTGGCCCTCCTACGGCGTCGAAGCGCCCGCTCCGACGCCATTTCACCGTTTGTCCTACGTCAACAAGGGGGCGTCACTCCGGCCGGTCACGGGAGCCGGGGGGTTCCGCGGGCCCCCGCACGCTGCTAACCTCGTGTCACAAGTGGCCATTCCGGCCCATAACGAGGAGAAGCGATGAATGGTGTCCTGTGGTTCTTGATCGTCGGATTGATCGCCGGATGGCTCGCCGGCGTGCTGGTCAAAGGCGGCGGCTTCGGCCTGGTCGGTGACCTGGTGGTCGGCGTGATCGGCGCCCTGTTGGGCGGCTGGCTGTTCTCGACCTTCGGCGTGGCGGCGGGCGGCGGCATGCTCGGCAGCATCGTGGTCGCCACGATCGGCGCGGTGGTCCTGTTGTTCATCGTGCGGCTGGTCAAGCGCGCCTAGCGTTCCTGCAGCCTTCCGGACACGGCCCGGCGGATCGCTCCGTCCGGGCCTTGTCTTTTATGGGCCGGCCGCGCGGTGGGCGCGGCCGATAATCCGGCCCATGCAAGTGTTCCGCGGCTTCCATCATCCTGGCATCGCGCCGGCCTGCGCCCTCACGATCGGCAACTTCGACGGCGTCCACCGAGGACACCAAGCGATGTTGGCGTTGTTGACGTCGGAAGCCAGGCACCGGGGACTGCCCGCGTGCGTCATGACGTTCGAGCCGAATCCGCGCGACTATTTCGCTGCCGCCCTCGGCCGGCCGGAGTCGGCCCCGCCCCGCATCGCCACCCTGCGGGACAAGTTGAGCGAACTCGAGCGCTGCGGCATCGACCAGGTGGTGGTCTTGCGTTTCGACCAGGCCTTCGCCGCGCAAAGCCCGCAAACCTTCGTCGACAGCGTGCTCGTGAACGGTCTGGGGACCCGGTACGTGCTGGTCGGCGACGATTTCCGCTACGGCGCCCGCCGCGCGGGAGACTACGCCATGCTGGACGCAGCCGGCCCGGCCGCGGGCTTCGATGTCGCCCGCATGAACAGCTACGAAGTCCACGGCTTGCGGGTCAGCAGCTCGGCGGTTCGCGAGGCGCTGGGCAGCGGTGACATGGCGCGTGCGGCCGAGCTGCTCGGGCGTCCCTACAGCATCAGCGGCCATGTGATCCACGGCCGCAAGCTCGGCCGCACGCTGGGCCAAAGCGGCCCGGGCCGGGACGACGGGTGGCGCACGCTCAACCTGCGCTTCGGCCACGCGCGCCCCGCGGCACTGGGGATCTACGCGGTCCGGGTCGATGGACTGTCGGCGGCCCCTCTCGATGGGGTCGCCAGCCTGGGCCGTCGCCCCACCGTCGAGGACAGCGGCCGGGTCCTCCTGGAGACCTATTGTCTCGATTGGCCCGCTGCGCTGGGCAGCGAGGGTGGCTACGGTAGACTCGTGCGGGTGGAACTGCTGCACAAACTTCGCGACGAAACCCGCTTCGACAGCTTGCCCGCGCTCACGGCCGCGATCGAACAAGACGTCTCCGATGCACGCGCCTACCTGACCGCCCACGCGGCCGAGCACCGGCAAACCAGCCGCGACCGAATTAGTTGACCGGTGCGGGCTGCGCCGCGCCCCCGCCCCGCCCCCGCCCCTTTTGTCGCGCCCGCGCAGTGCGGGCTCCGTTCCCCTCGGGTCACGCGTGCCGGCCAGCCGCGAACCCACCCGCACCGAGCTTGCCCATGTCCACCACCTCGAACGACTACCGCGCCACCCTCAACCTGCCCGACACGCCTTTTCCGATGCGTGGCGATCTGCCCAAGCGCGAGCCGGGCTGGGTCCAGGAGTGGACCGAGCAAGGCATCTACCAACGCTTGCGGGACGCGCGCGTCGGCCGTCCGCGCTTCGTGCTGCACGATGGCCCGCCCTACGCCAACGGCACCTTGCACGTCGGCCACGCCGCCAACAAGATCCTGAAAGACATGATCGTCAAGGCGCGCCAGCTCAAAGGCATGGACGCCCGCTACACCCCCGGCTGGGATTGCCACGGCCTGCCGATCGAAAACATGATCGAAAAGACCTACGGTCGCACGCTCGAGCGCGCCGAGGTGCAGGCGAGAAGCCGCGCCTACGCGACCGAACAGATCGCCCTGCAGATGGCCGATTTCAAGCGCGTGGGCGTGCTCGGCGACTGGGATCGTCCCTACCGCACGATGGACTTCGGCAACGAGGCGGGTGAAATCCGCGTGCTCAAGCGCATCATGGAGCGCGGCTATGTCTATCGCGGCCTGAAGCCCGTCTACTGGTGCTTCGATTGCCACTCGTCGTTGGCCGAATTCGAGATCGAGTACGCCGACAAGAAATCGCAAACCGTCGACGTCGCCTTCCTCGCCGCCGAGCCCGAGCGGCTCGCCGCCGCGTTCGGACTGCCGGCGCTGGCCCGGCCGGCTTACGCGGTGATCTGGACCACCACCGCCTGGACCTTGCCCGCCAACCAGGCGCTCAACGTGGGGCCCGAAGTCGCCTACTCGCTCGTGGACACCGAACGCGGGCTGCTGGTCCTGGCCAGCGCATTGGTCGAGGCCTGCCTGGCACGCTACGGGATCGAAGGCACGGTACTGGCGACGACGCTCGGCGCGGCGCTCGAAGGGTTGACCTTCCATCATCCGCTGGCGTCGGTCGACGCGGCCTACGACCGCCTGGCCCCGATCTATGCGGCCGAGTACGCGACCGACGCGGACGGCACCGGCATCGTCCACTCGGCGCCCGCCTACGGACTGGACGACTTCAATTCGTGCCGCGCGCACGGCCTGGCGCTCGACGACATCCTCAACCCGGTACAGGGCGATGGCCGCTACGAGCCGGGCCTGGCGCTCTTCGGCGGCCTGAACATCTGGAAAGCGTCGCCGATCATCGTCGACGCGCTGCGCGACGCCGGTCGCCTCCTCGCCACCGCCCCGCTGACCCACAGCTACCCGCACTGCTGGCGCCACAAGACACCGGTGATCTACCGCGCCGCCGCCCAATGGTTCGTCCGCATGGACGCCCCGGGCCCCGGCACCGCCGGCGTGTTCGCCACCGAAACACCCGCGCGGACCTTGCGCGAAACCGCGTTGGCAGCCATCGAGGTGACCCGTTTCTATCCCGAAAACGGCCGGGCCCGGCTCCACGACATGATCGCCAACCGTCCCGACTGGTGCATCAGCCGCCAGCGCAACTGGGGCGTTCCGCTGCCCCTGTTCCTGCACAAGGAAACGGGTGAGCCGCATCCGGACACGCTCGCATTGATCGACCGCGCGGCGCGCGTGGTCGAAAGCGGCGGCGTGGAGGCCTGGTCGCGCCTGAGCGCGACCGACGTGCTCGGTCCGCAGGGGAACGACTACATCAAGAGCAACGACATTCTGGACGTCTGGTTCGACTCCGGTTCGACCTTCTCGCATGTGCTGCGCGGCAGCCACCCCGGAACGACCAGCGAAACCGGCCCCGAAGCCGACCTCTACCTCGAGGGTCACGATCAACACCGCGGCTGGTTTCACTCGTCGCTTCTGATCGCCTGCGCGCTCGAAGACCATGCGCCGTATCGCGGTCTGCTCACCCACGGCTTCACGGTCGACGGGGCCGGCCGAAAGATGAGCAAGAGCCTGGGCAATTTCATCTCGCTGCAGGACTCGGTGCAAAAACGCGGCGCCGAAATCATCCGCCTCTGGTGCGCCGCGACCGACTATTCCGGCGACCTGGCCATCGACGAAAAAATCCTCGACCGGGTGGTCGACGCCTACCGCCGCATCCGCAACACGCTGCGCTTCCTGCTCGCCAATACCAGTGATTTCGATCCTGCGGCCGACGCCGTTGCGCTGCCCGAGCTGCTCGAGATCGACCGTTGGGCACTGGCGCGCACGCGCCAGTTCCAGGACGAGGTCCTGGCGCATTTCGAGGTCTACGAGTTCCACCCGGTCGTCGCCAAGCTGCAGGTGTTCTGCAGCGAGGACCTGGGCGCGTTCTACCTCGATGTGCTGAAGGACCGGCTCTACACCACCGCCCCCAAAAGCGCCGCGCGCCGTTCCGCGCAGACCGCCCTTTGGCACATCACCCATGCGATGCTGCGCTGGATGGCGCCGTTTCTCAGTTTCACGGCCGAAGAGGCCTGGAAGCTGGTCGCCACGCTCGACCCGGCAGGCGCCAAGCCGCCCTCGATCTTCGTCGAGACCTTCGTCGATACCGGTGCCTGGGGTGACGACGCCCTGCTCGCCAAATGGGCCTGCGTACGCGCTGTGCGCGATGTCGCCAACAAGGAAATCGAGGCCGTGCGCGGCGCCGGCAAATTGGGGTCTTCGCTGCAGGCCGAGCTGGTGATCGGCGCGGCCGACGCCGAGCTCGCGCTGCTGCAATCCCTGGGGGACGACTTGCGCTTCGTCATGATCACGTCGAAAGCCGACCTCGCGCCCGCCGCGCAACTGAGCGTGGAGGTTCGACCCTCGGCGTCAGCCAAGTGCGAACGCTGCTGGCACTACCGCGAAGAGGTCGGCAGCGACACAACCCACCCGACCCTCTGCGCGCGCTGTGTCGGCAACTTGTCCGGCGCGGGCGAGATCCGAACCTTCGCCTGACGACAGTCCCATGCCAACCCAAAAAAACAACCGCCCGCTCCTTCCCTGGATCGGCCTCGCCGCATTGGTGGTGCTGCTCGATCAGCTCACCAAAGGGCTGATCCTGCGGACCCTGGCCATCGGCGAGAGCGTCACCGTGAACCCGGTTTTCAACATCGTCCATTGGCGCAACACGGGTGCGGCATTTTCCTTTCTGCACGCGTCCAGCGGTTGGCAGCGCTGGTTCTTCGTCGGCCTGGGCGCCGTGGCGGCGGTTTTCATCGTCTGGCTGCTGCGGCGCCATGGCCACCAGCGCCTGTTCGCCAGCGCCTTGGCATTGATCCTCGGCGGGGCGATCGGCAACGTCATCGACCGCCTCTGGCACGGCTCGGTCGTCGACTTCGTCCAGGTCCACTGGAACGCCGAGACCTTCCCCGCGTTCAATGTCGCCGACAGCGCGATCACGGTCGGCGCGGGGCTGCTGATACTCGACGAGCTGTTGCGGGTGCGGCGCGCACGCTAGACGGCGGCTGAACGACGACCAAGGACGTGCGTCACGGCAGCAGGACGCTGCACCCGCTCGTCTTGCGTCCCTCGAGGTCGCGGTGCGCCTGGACCACCTCGGCCAGCGGATAGCGCTGTTCGACCCGGATGGTGATCTTGCCGCTGGTGACGTGGTCGAACAGATCGTCGGCCATCGCCTGGTTGCTTTCGCGGCTGGCGATGTGGGTGAAGAGCGTCGCACGCGTGACGTAGAGCGACCCTTTCGGACCCAAGGCACCGATCGAAAACGGTGGCACCACGCCCGAGGCGTTGCCGAAACTGGCCATCAGGCCGAACGGCCGCAGGCACTCGAGGGACTTCTCCCAGGTGTCCTTGCCGACCGAGTCGTACACCACCTTGACCCCGCGCCCGCCGGTGATCTCGCGGACCCGCGCCGCGAAATCATCGGTCCGGTAGTTGATCGCGTGGGCCGCGCCGTTCTCGAGCGCCAGCGCGCACTTCTCGTCCGTCCCGGCCGTGCCGATCAGCTGCAGGCCGAGCGCCCGGGCCCATTGGCAGGCGATCAGCCCGACCCCTCCGGCGGCGGCGTGGAAGAGCACATGATCGCCCGGCTGCAATCCCTCCTGGGGCAAGGTCTTGCGCAACAGGTATTGGGCGGTGAGGCCCTTGAGCATCATCGCGGCACCGGTTTCGAAGGAGATCGCGTCGGGCAGCACGACCACGTTTCTGGCCGGCATCACGCGAAGCCGGCAATAGGCCCCCGGCGGGTTGCTGGCATAGGCCGCCCGGTCGCCGATCCTCAGGTGGGTGACGCCCTCGCCCACCGCTTCGACGACCCCGGCGCCTTCCATCCCGAGCGACAAGGGGGTCGGGAGCGGGTAGACCCCGGACCGTTGGTAGACGTCGATGAAGTTGAGACCGCAGGCGTGCTGGAGGATGCGAATTTCTCCCGGTCCCGGCTCCCCCACGGGCAGGTCGACGAGGTGCATTTCCTCGGGGCCCCCTTGTCGGTCGATGCGCACGGTCGGGCTGGACTGGGTCATGGGCGAACTCCGCGAGGAATGAGTGGGGTCGCCATCGTGCCAGTTTTACGGCTTCCCCGTCCGGCGGCTCCTCGTCAATCCAGACCGGATGAGCGACACTGCGTGCGCATGAAGCGCTTGACGACCGCCCCCAATCTCGCGTTGGCCACCCTGTGGGCCGACCTGCTCACGCATGCCGGCGTCGCAACGACCGTGCAGCGTCAGTACGCCAGCAGCATCGCCGGGGAGGTGCCCCCGGACCAGACCCTGCCGGAACTGTGGGTGATGGACGAAGACCAGCACGCCCGGGCCCAGGTGCTGCTGCACGAGCTGCGTCATCCGCCGCAGCGCCGCTGGACCTGTCCCGCGTGCCGCGAGCTGATCGAGGGGCCGTTCGAACAATGCTGGAATTGCGGAGCGGCGATGCCGGTCTGAACCGACCGGCGCTATTTCGTTCGCGGCAGCAGCGCCGCCACCACGCCCAGGAGCGGCAGGTAGGCGATCAGATGATAGACATGGTCGATGCTGGTTCGGTCCGCCCAGAGGCCGAGCACCGCGGCCCCGAGGCCCCCCATGCCGAACGCGAAGCCGAAGAACAAGCCCGAGACCGTGCCGACCTTGCCGGGGATCAGTTCCTGCGCGTAGACGAGGATCGCCGAGAACGCGGACGACAAGATGAGCCCGATCAAGATCGTCAGGGTGGTGGTCCAGAACAGGTCGGCGTGCGGCAGCAGCAGCGCGAACGGCGCGACGCCGAGGATCGACGCCCAGATCACCGGCTTGCGCCCGATCCGATCGCCGATCGGGCCGCCCGCCAGCGTCCCGACCGCGGAGGCGAACAGGAACAGGAAGAGGTGCAGCTGCGCACTGCGCACCGTCAGACCGAACTTGTCGATCAGGTAGAACGTGTAGAAGCTGCTCAGGCCGGCGATGTAGAAGTACTTTGAGAAAATCAACAGCAGCAGCACCGCGATCGCCCCGGCGACGGTCCTGCGGC
>JALYHO010000149.1 GCA_030776545.1 Pseudomonadota bacterium
TGTGCAGACCGCCGGCGGGGCGCTCGCGCAGGGCATGCTGTGGTCGGCGTGGAAACCGTCGACCCCCAGCGAGTTTCGCGCCGGGTTCGGCGTCAGCCGGGGCATCAACCGCAGCACACGCGTGAGCCCGATCGTCGAACTCACCTGGGGCCGGGCGTTCGGGATGGCGGGCCGTTGAGAGCGGCCGCGACGGCCCCCCTCAGGCCGTGGCCGCGCCCTGGGGCGCGGCGAGCCAGCGTTCGGCCAGGTTGACCCAGAGGGTCGCCCCCAGAGGAATCAGGTCGTCGTTGAAGTCATAGCTCGGGTTGTGGAGCATGCAGGGGCCCATGCCGTGCCCGCCCTCGCGGTGGCTGCCGTCGCCGTTGCCGATGAGGAAGTAGCAGCCCGGCGTGGCCTGCAGGAAGAAGCTGAAATCTTCCGCGCCCATGGTGGGGACGAATTCCTGGACGTTCTCGGGCCCGACGAGGTCGCCCATCACCCGGCGCACGAATTCGGTCTCGGCGGGGTGGTTGATGGTGGGCGGGTAGTTGCGCTTGAAATGGAACTCGCAGCTCGCCCCGAACGCCGTGCACAGTCCTTGCGACAGCGCTTTCATGCGGGTCTCGATCAGGTCGAGGACCTCGAGCGTGAACGTCCGCACCGTGCCCTGGATCACGCAGCTGTCGGGCACCACGTTGACGGCCTCGCCGGCATGCACCATGGTGACCGAGATGACGCCGGCGTCGACCGGGCGCTTGTTGCGCGTGATGATGGTCTGGAATGCCTGCACCAGTTGGCAGGCGAGCGGGACGGGATCGATGCCGTCGTGCGGCATCGCGGCATGCGAGCCCTTGCCGTGGATCGTGATCTTGAATTCGTTGCTGCTGGCGAAGGCCGGGCCGTTCTTGAGGGCGAACTGACCGACCCCCATGCCCGGCCAGTTGTGGGCGCCGAAGATCGCTTCCATCGGGAAGCGCTCGAACAGGCCGTCCTTGATCATCTCGCGGGCGCCCCCGCCGCCCTCTTCGGCGGGCTGGAACACCAGGTAGACCGTGCCGTCGTAGTTGCGATGGCGGGCCAGGTGCTTGGCGGCGCCGAGCAGCATCGCGGTGTGCCCGTCGTGCCCGCACGCGTGCATCTTGCCGGGGTGGCGGCTCGCGTGCGCGAAGGTGTTGTGCTCGGTCATCGGCAGGGCGTCGATGTCGGCGCGCAGGCCGACCGCGCGGCTGCTGGTGCCGTTCTTGAGGACCGCGACGATGCCGGTGGTGCCGAGCCCGCGGTGGATGGGAATGCCCCACTCGGTCAGCTGCCGGGCGATCACGTCGGAGGTGCGCTGCTCCTGGAAGCAGAGCTCGGGGTGGGCGTGGATGTCACGTCGGACGGCGGCGATGGAGGCCGCGTCGGCCAGGATGGATTCGATCATGCGCATGGTGCGGTTCCTTGCATGCTACGTGCCGGGTGCCCGCTGACCGCCTGATTCGCCCGGTCATGGGTTCGGGAAACCAGTTTAGCGCGCTCAGTGCCGGACTTTGCCGTCCTCGGTCAACATCGACAAATCGACGAAGTGCGAGGCCACGTGGTCTTTCGGCCCGAAATTCACCGCGAATCCCCCGAAGTTCGCGCCCTGGATCGACTCCAGGCCCGCCACCAGCGCGTCGCGTCCCGGATTGCGCGGCGCGCGCCGCAGGCCTTCGGCGAACACCTTCGCCGCCACATAGCCCTCCATGCTCGAATAGTTGGGCTGCGCGCCGCCGCCGGCCTTGGTCACCGCGTCCAGGTATTCGCGCGCAATGGCCGAGGTGGTCGAGAACGGGAACGGCATCACCTGGGTCACCATCACCCCGCGCCCCTCCTTGCCGAGTTCGTCGGCCAGCGCTTGCGTACCGACGAAGGAGACATTGATGAACGTCCCGCCATAGCCCGCTTTGCGCGCCTCGCGTATGAATTGCGCGCACGATTTGTAGGCGCTGATTTGGACCACCGCGTCGGGCAACGTGGGGACGATGTCGCGCACGGCTTTGGCGACGTCGACCGAATTGCGCTCGACCGTCCCGAGCCCGACCGGTGTCAGCTCGATGGCCTTGCAAGCGCGTATCACTCCCGCCAGGCCGGCCTGGCCGTAGGCGTCGTTCTGATAGAAAACCGCGATCTTTCGCAATCCGAGGTTGGTGAGCTGCTTGACGATGAGCGCGGTCTCGTCGAAGTAGGAGGCGCGCACGTGGAACACCGATTTTTGCAGCGGCGACCGCAGGGCCTCGGCGCCCGTCACCGGCGCGAAAAAGGGGATTTTCGATTCGATGACGAGCGGCAGCGCGGCCAGGGAGGTCGGGGTGCCGACGTAGCCGAACAAGCCGAAGACGTCGTCGTGGATGAACTGGGCGGTGTTGGCCTTGCAGCGCTCGGGCTCGTAGCCGTCGTCCAGGGTTCGCAGTTCGATGGTCTGTCCGTTGACGCCACCGGCGGCGTTCAGGCTGGCGAAATAGATCTTCGCGCCGGTCTGGGTCTGGATGCCGAGCTGGGCGGCATTGCCGGTCAGGGGCGCCGATTGACCGAGCACGATGCGGTTGCCGTTCTGCGCCAGCGCAGGCAGCGCGAGGGACGCGCTGCTACCGGCCAGCCAAGCGATGGCGTCACGACGTTTCATGGGATGTTCGAGCGTTGTTGGAGGGGTCGCCGCGCCCGCACGAACGCGAGCGGCCCGCGTTTTCTCGCGCGGACGCCGTGACATACGGCGCGTCCGGCCGATTTTGTAGGCTGGGCGAGGCCGAACCCGGGTCGCAGCCAGGAAGGCTGTGCAATAGTTCACTCATGAACACCACCTTCGTTCGGGCCGCCTGCCCGCATGATTGTCCCGACACCTGCGCGATCCGGGTCACCGTGGAGGGGGGCCGGGCGGTCAAGGTGCAGGGTGACCCGGACCACCCGCCGACCCACGGTGCGCTCTGTACCAAGGTCGCGCGCTACCCCGAGCGGACGTACCACCCGGAAAGGGTCTTGTACCCGATGAAGCGCGTCGGGCGCAAGGGCAAGGGTGAATTCGTCCGGGTCGGCTGGGACGAGGCCCTCACCGACATCGCCCAGCGCCTGGGCCGGATCGCTGCTCGCGACCCCCAGGCGATCCTCCCCTACAGTTATGCCGGCACCATGGGGCTGGTCCAGGGCGAGAGCATGGCGGCGCGCTTTTTCAATCGCCTCGGCGCGTCGCAGCTCGATCGAACGATCTGCTCGAGCGCCGGCGGCGAGGCACTCGCCGCGACGCTCGGCAGCGGCGTGGGCATGCATGTGCAATTCTTCGGCGAGAGCCGCTTGATCCTGATCTGGGGCAGCAACTCGATCGCGTCGAACCTGCACTTCTGGACCTACGCGCAGGCCGCCAAGCGCCAAGGCGCCCGGTTGATCTGCATCGACCCGCGCCGCACCGAGACCGCCGAGAAATGCCACAGCCACATCGCCTTGTTGCCCGGCACCGATGCCGCGCTGGCGCTGGGACTCATGCACGAGCTGATCGTGCATGACTGGCTCGACCACGACTACATCGACCGCCACGTCGACGCAGCGGGCTGGCCGGCGCTGCGCGCGCGCGCCCTGGAATGGCCGCCGGAACGGGTCGCCGCCACGTGCGGCA
>JALYHO010000150.1 GCA_030776545.1 Pseudomonadota bacterium
GCCTCCGACCATGCCCCCGCGGCAGGGTCGACGGGCGGGGTGGACGCGATCAGGGGAGGCGCCGACCACGACGTGGCGAGGTGGTCGGCCACCGCCTGGCCGAGGATTTGCAGGGTGTCTTCGTCGGCCAGGTCGAGTCCGGCGGAATTGGCCCGGCTCGGACCGTAGAGCGCTGAAGGCAACGGGATCAGGGGATGGGGGCAACCCACCGCACCGTCTTCGGCCGCATACCGTTCGACGGTCGCCACCGGGTCTTCGACCAGGGCTTCGAGCGCGATCGTCGGGTCGGCGATCCGATTGACGAACGACGTGTTGGCGCCGTTTTCCAGCAGGCGCCGCACCAGGTAGGCCAAGAGCGTCTCGTGGGTCCCCACCGGCGCATAGATGCGGCAGGGGCGGCCGAGCTTGCCGTGGGCCGGGTCGCCCACGACTTGTTCATAGAGCGGCTCGCCCATGCCGTGCAGGCACTGGAATTCGTACTGTCCCGCTTGCCAACGGTCCGGACCGGCCAGCGTGTAGATGGCCGCCATCGTGTGCGCGTTGTGGGTCGCGAACTGCGGATAGACCTGCGTCGGCGCGGCCAGGAGCCGCGCGGCGCAGGCGAGATACGACAGGTCGGTGTAGGCCTTGCGGGTGTAGACCGGGTAGCCCTCGAGACCGTCGACCTGGGCGCGCTTGATTTCGCTGTCCCAATAGGCCCCTTTCACCAGCCGCACCATGATGCGGTGGCGGCTGCGCGCCGCGAGGTCGACGATGAAATCGATCACCTGCGGGCAGCGCTTCTGATAGGCCTGGACCACGACCCCGATGCCGTCCCAGCCGGCCAGCGCCGGCTCGACACACAGCCGCTCGAGCAGGTCGAGCGACAGCTCCAGCCGGTCGGCCTCTTCGGCGTCGATGTTCAGCCCGATGTCGTGGCGGCGGGCCAGCAGCGTCAGATCGCGGACCACCGGGTAGAGCTCGTCCATCACCCGGTCGTACTGGGCGCGGCAGTAGCGCGGGTGCAAGGCCGAGAGCTTGATCGAGATGCCGGGGCCATCGATCACGCCGCGCCCGTTGGAGGCCCGGCCGATGGCCTCGATCGCGTCTTCGTAGGCGCGCCGGTAGCGCGCCGCGTCGGCGGCCGTCAGCGCCGCCTCGCCGAGCATGTCGTAGGAGTAGCGAAAGCCCTGGGCCTCCAGGCCGCGGGCGTGGTCGAGCGCCTGGGCGATGGTCTCGCCGGTGACGAACTGTTCGCCCATCATGCGCATCGCCATGTCCACGCCCTTGCGGATCAGCGGCTCGCCACCTTTGCCGATGAGCCGTCCGAGCAAGGCCGACAAGCCCGCCTCGCTGTGCGTGGCGACCAGTTTTCCGGTCAGCAACAGGCCCCAGGTCGCGGCGTTGACGAAGACCGAGGCGCTGCGGCCGGCATGCGCCTGCCACTGGCCGTGGGCGATCTTGTCGCGAATCAACGCATCGCGCGTTGCCATGTCTGGAATGCGCAGCAATGCCTCGGCCAGGCACATGAGGGCGATCCCTTCCTGCGACGACAGTGCGTACTCCTGCAGCAGGGCCTGGACCAGCCCTGCCTTGCCGCCTGCATGCCGCCGTTCGCGCAGCTGGCGGGCGATGCGCAGGGCCAGCGCCTGGATGGCCTGTCGGCGCTCCGGCGACGGCCGGGCCGACTCCAGCAGGCGCGGCACGACGTCGGGCTCGGGGCAACGGTAAGCGGAAGTGATCGCCCGCCGCAGCGCCGAACGGTCGGAGGGGCCGGCGACGAAACGAGCCGCGGGTGATTCGATCGTGTTCCGAGGTGCCATTCTTGCCTTCGAGTGGAGAGCAATTGTTTATTAGTGTCTTCAGGTCCACCGATTTTCCACTGCAATCGACGGGGCCGCCCCCCCGTTGGTCGGCCGGGACGCATGCGGCGGCCGGACGGCGCGCGTGAAGTAATTACCAGATCAGTCGCATGCACGCAACGGCCCCCCTAGAGGTAGGGGGTCCACGCGATGGTCGCGATGGATAGCGTACGGCGCTGCAACGACGGCCTGGGTTCAAAGGTGAACCCAAACGCCGGTCGGAAGGAACCCAATGAAGTCACGTATTTTTGTCGCGGCCCTCGTCGCCGCCCTCGCGCCACATGCCCAGGCCGTGTTGGTCGACCAGGGGGTCGACACGTTCGACACCGCCACCGGCTTGCAGTGGCTGGACCTCAGCCAGACCTCCGGGATGACCTTCGCCCAGGTGTCGGCACAGCTCGGAGCCGGCGGTGCGTTCGCGGGATACCGCTATGCGACGGCAGCCGAGGCGCAGGGCATCTTCATGCAGTTCGGGCTGCCCCTGGTCGTACCGACCGAGTTCCAGGGGCCCGGCGCGGTTCCGATCGCAGCCGGCGTCAAGGCCTTCCAGGCGCTTTTCTCCAGCGCCGCCGACAGCTTCTTCTCTGGCCTGGTCGCAGACATCGTGCCGGGCGACGCCAACTCGCACCCGCTTTTTTCCGGCGCGGGCAGCACGCCGGGCGTCGACCCCAAGCGCGCCTGGGCGTCTCTCTTCACGTCGTTTCCGACCGACGCGTCGACCTATCACGACAATGTGTACGGAGACCAATACGGCATCGCCCTTCGGGCCACCGACATGTCGGAGGGCTACCGCAACGGCAGCTTCCTGGTGCGCCAGGTCGGCGGCTCGGTGGGCGCGGTGCCCGAACCCGGCAGCTGGTCGCTGCTGTTGACCGGCCTCGGCGCGGGCGTCGCGTGGCGCCGTCGGCGGAGCGCCATCCGCGGCTGAGACGATGCGCCCCCGGGGGGGTCGGCCGTCAGACCAACCCGAGGTCGCGCGGGGTGCTCCCCGGGAAGACCCGTTGAACCTGCGCCGGTGAGAGTCCGTAGAGGCGCGAAAACAATCCGCCCATCACATCGCGATATTCGTTGAGCACGGGGGTGTCACGGTTCTGGAACAGGGTCGCCGCGTTGACCGCCACCTGCTCGCCAGCGACACGACCGCCGCGCACCGCGCCGCCCAGGGCCCAGTAGACGCTGCCATGGCCGTGGTCGGTGCCCCGGTTGCCGTTTTCCTTGAAGGTGCGGCCGAACTCGCTGATGACCAGCACGGTGGCGTCGTTCCAGGCCGGACCCATCTCGTCGGCGTACGCGGCCAGGCCTTTGCCCAGCTCGGCCAGGCGGTTGGCCAGGTACCCGCTGGCGGCGCCTTGCCCGACGTGGGTGTCCCACCCGCCGACGTCGATGAACCCCAGGTGATAGCGCTCCCGCATCAGGCGCGCGACGCGCCGCGCTTCGCCCTCGAAGCCCTTGGCGGTGATGGCATTGCGACTCGCGGCCTGCATCTCGCCGGCCGCGTCCTGCATCGCTGCCGACGAGGCAGGAGCAGACGCCGGGTCGCCGTTGATGTCGCGCACCGCTTCGTCGCGCACTGCAAAACCTTCGCGCACGGTCCCGGCCAGGGGCGACGCCTGGTACATGCCGGCGATGAGCTGCGCCTGGCGGGCGTCGATGGCGGCTTTGTCGAGCCGGGCCAGCACCAGGTTGGGCACGGCCAGGGTGCCGCGGAAAGTCAGTGGGAGCTGGTCTGTGAAGGCGATCGCGTCGCGCGTGCCGAGCACACCGCCCAGGCGGTTCATGAAACCGGACTGGAAGTTGCGCGGACCGGTGAGCGGTTGGCCGAGTTCGATGCTGTCCTGGGTTTCGAAGTGGCTGCGTGAGGTGTCGTCGGTACCCGCGAATGGAACGAACGCCAGCTGGCGCTTGTCGAACAGCGGCATCATGGTGTCGAGCAACGCCGGATGGAGACCCCACTCCGCGTTCAATGCGATCGCGGCGTCGGCCGCCGTGCCGGGGCGCGCGATCGCGATATGGGGCCGCTGTTCATAGTAGAAGCTGCTCGAGGTCGGCACCAGCAGGCTCGCCGCGTCGTAGGCGCCGCGCAGGAAAACCACCAGAACGCGAGGTGTGCCGGGCGAAGCCGCCAGCAGGCGGACACTGCCGGTGGCGAGGGGCAAGGCGGCCGCGAGAAAATGTCTGCGTTGCATGGTCGAGGGCTCCTACCGATACATGAATTCAGGCGACGACAGCAACAGGGCGTTCCATTCCTGAGGAGAGCTCGCGCCATCGAGGGCGACCCGGGTCCGTTCGCCGAAGGTCGGAGCCAACACATCGTGGTAGACCGCGTTGGAGAGCTGCGGAAAGGCGGGCGCGTCGGCGCTGGCCCCTTCGGCGCGAAACAGGCCGGCACTGCCCGCACCGATGGCACGCGCGATGTCGAAACGCGTGCTCATCTGGCCCGAACCGGCCCAATCTTCTTCCACCAACGAATAGCCGTCGGGCGTTTGCCGGTTGTAGAGGCCTTCGCCGAGCCGATTGAGCCAGCCGATCATGGGGCCGCAATTCAGCACCGTCCTGCCGTCGTAGGCCAGGCGGACCGACGACACCACGTAGTGCACCGGATCCTTGAATTTGTGGCCCAGGGTGGGGGCGAATTCCGGGGCGTCGAACATCGCCCCGAGCGTGACCGCGATGTCGCCGTCGCTGCCGGAGAAGGCGCGGCTCATGCGGTCGACCAGCGCCGGCGGCGGCTGGTCGGCGGCGAAACAGGTCGCGAGCTGCCGGCTGACGTGGCGCGCGGTGGCCGGGTGGCGAGCCAGGCGTCCGAGCTGCTGCAGAATTTCTTCCCAGCCACGGCCGGCGACGCGCTGCCCCAGCACCCACTTGTCGCCCATGTCGTGCCGCGCGGGGTTGAAGGCGGTCAGCCCGTCGGCGACGTAGAGCGGCTGCAGCGCGGGCTTGAGGTCGGGGGTCTTGCCGCTCTGGTTGATGCCCAGGCCGGTCAGCACCCGGGCAAGCTCCTGGACGTCTTTTTGCGTGTAGCCGCCATCGACACCCAGGGTGTGCAGCTCCATCACTTCACGCGCGTAGTTCTCGTTGAGGCGATTGACCGCGTTCTGCTCGTTGTCGAGGTAGCGGATCATGGCCGGATGGGTGGCGCTGGCGATCAGCAGGTCGCTGAACTTGCCCAGCGCGTGGCGGCGCAGCCGGTCTTGGTAGTCGCCCACCATGACCCGCAGGTTGCCCTTGTACTGGTGGACATTGAAGTGGTTGAACCAGAACCACGCGAGCTGTTCCTGCAACTGACTGGGCGAGTACAGCGCCCGCAGCAGCATGCGCGCCGCGGCCTCGCGCGCCAGGCGGTTGAGCTCCTGTTGATAGGCCTGCTGGGCCGCCTTCTTCGCCTCGTCGTCGAGGGTCGCATCGGCGTCGCGCCGCCGCTGGTCGAGTTCCAGCACCCACGCTGCCATCGGTTGACGAGTCGACGACTGGGCATCGATCTGCGCCTGCGCCGCGGCGGGCAGGCGCTCGACCGGTCCCGGGTGCAGCTGGGCTTGCAGGAAATCGCGTCGCGAGCCTCGGCTCCACTGCGCGAGCACCGCGCTGTCGACGCCCCAGGTGACCCGGTTCAGCAGGGCCAGGTCGGCCGCGTCCACTGGACGGGGCGCGGCACCCGGGCGCGCCGCGGGAGGCAGGGACGCAGCGCAGCCGGCGAGCAGCCCGGAGACACCCCACCCGAACGCGCCCCCGAGCATCAAGCGGCGGCGTTCCATGGGTCAGCGCCGGTCGTGGTCGCGATCGTCGCGGTGGTCGCGGTCACCATGGTCGCGGTCACCGCGGTCGCGCTCACCGCGATCCCGGTCACCGCGATCCCGTTCGCCGCGATCGCGCCCGCGGTCGTCGCCATGCCGTTCCCAACCGCGCTCGTGGCGCCCCCAGTCCGGGTGCTCCTGGGCGTAGCGCTCGCGGACCCAGTCTTCACGCACGAAATACACCGGTTGACCGCACGCGTCGTAGCGGGAGCAGTAGCGTTGCCAATTCTGCTGGTGGGCGGGCGGCACGTACAGATAGATCGGCGCGCGCTGGACGACCACGGGCGGGGGCGCCACCAGGACCGGCTGCGGAAGGATCAGCGCAGGCGGCGGCACGTCGCCGATGTTGATGCGCCCGTAGACGCCCGGCTGGTTGATGCCGATCGACACCCCGATGCCGGGTTGTGCAAGGGCAGCGCCGGTGGCGCAAGCCGCGGCGAGTAACAACAGGACTTTTTTCATGGGGCTCTCCAAGTGTTCCATTGCACCAACGCGGTCCCTCGGGCCCAGGAAGACAGCAATTCCAAAGTTTTCGGTGCTTTACACGATGGACATTGTTTGCCCGAGTCATCACCCTGTCGTTTATCGGCACGCATCGTCGCGTCCAAGCAAAACAGGACAACTCCTACACGCCTGAATGCAGCGGCGCGCCCCCAAACCGGGGCGAAAGCTGTTTAATGAGTTGGGCCGGCGTCAGGTCGGCTGTCGGCGAAGGTGGCGATCATGGCGGTGCTGGGCGAGGTCTTCGGCAGTTTGGGATTCATGAGCCAGCTGCAGCTTTTGCTGGCGTTCATGACATGCGGCGGATATGCCTTCGCCCAGGGTCGTTTGCTGCCCCCGAAAGGCCGGCGGATCGCCGTCGCCGTGACAGTGGTCTGTGCCGTCGGCTTCGCGATCGAAAGCCCCGACTGGACCCTGGGCGCCATGCTGCTCGGATTCGCGGTTGCCGGTCTCGGCACGTTCGCGGCGGTGGTCTGGGCCACCAGCAGGCTGCTCGGCTTCGGACGCGAGCCGTCACCCGCCGCGATCGCCGACGCGCCGCTGGATTCCTCGTTCGCCCCGGCGGCGGAGCCACGCTTGCGCGGCTCCGCGTCCACGGGCCCGGCGCATTTCGTCTGACGCCTTCGCGCGGGGCGCGAACCGGCTCGGGCCGTGTGAGGGGTCGGATAAACTAAGCGGTTGCACACGACTGCCGCCTGCCTTGCGCACCCGGTTCAGCCGCGCCCAGATCAGCCACGGTCGGAATTTTGCCGTGTTCATCTTCAATTGCTCGGAGACCGTATGACCGCCGCCTCGCTTCGTTCGCGTTCGCGCGCCCTCGCCCTCACCCTTGCCTGGTTCGCAGCGGCGAGCGGAGCGGCGGCGGCGGACCTCAAAATCGGTGCGGCCGAGGCCCTCTCGGGTCCTGCCGGGCAATACGGCCAGTCGATCAGGAATGGCCTGGAGCTCGCGGTGGGCGAGCTCAATGCCGCGGGCGGGGTCAAGGGCAACCGACTGGTCGTTTCGTACGAAGACGAGGCCGGCAAGAAAGAACAGGCGATCGACGTCTTCAAGAAGCTCATCTTCCAGGACAAGGTGCTGATGATCTTCGGGCCCACGTTGTCCAACTCGGCCCAGGCCGCGGACCCGATCGCGCAGGCCGCCAAGGTGGTCGCGTTCGGCACCTCCAACACGGCCGATGGCATCACGTCGATCGGTGACTACATTTTTCGCAATTCGGTCACCGAAGCGGACGTGCTGCCGGAGACCTTGCGCGTGGCCATCAAGCACGCGGGGATCAAGAAGGTCGCGGTGCTCTACGGCAACGACGATGTGTTCACCAAGAGCGGCTACGACGCCTTCAAGAAAGCGCTGGACGGCTTGAAAGTGCCGGTGACCACCACCGAGACGTTCGCCAAGGGCGACGTCGACTTCAAGGCCCAGCTCACCAAGATCAAGGCCAGCGGCGCCGACGCGATCGTGTTGTCGGCGCTGATCGCCGAAGGCGCGCCCATCATGGTGCAAGCGCGCCAACTCGGCATCGATCTTCCCTTCATCGGTGGCAACGGGATGAACTCGGTCAAGATCTTCGACCTCGCCAAGGAGAAGTCGGACAAGCTCTGGGTCGGCAGCCCCTGGGCCTTGGGCAACCAGACGCCCCAGAACGAGCATTTCGTGGTCGCCTACACGCAAAAGTTCAAGGCCGCCCCGGACCAGTTCAGCGCCCAGGCCTACGACGCCATGAACATCGCCGCCCTGGCACTCGCCAAGGTCAAGTGGAGCGGCAATCTCGAGGCCGATCGCAAGGCGGTGCGCGACGCGCTGCCCGGCGTCACCTACACCGGCGCGACCGGCGCCTTCAAGTTCCGTCAGACCGCCGCGCGCGACGGCAAGCCCGCCGGCTACGACGCGCAACAGGCGGCGATCGTCTCGGTGACACAAGGCGGCAAATATTCGATCGAGAAGTAAGCCCGCGCCGACATGCTCGAACAGCAACTCGTCAACGCGCTCTCGCTGGGCTGCGTCTACGCCCTGTTCGCGCTCGGTTTCACGCTGGTCTTCGGCGTGCTGGGGGTGATCAATCTCTCGCACGGCGCGGTGTTCATGATCGGTGCCTACGCCGCACTGCAGGTCGTCACCCGGCTCGGATTCCCGTTGTGGGCAGCGCTGATCGCGGCCTTTTTCGTCGCCGGCGCGGTCGGTCTGTCGATCGACTTCCTCGTGCTGCGGCCCCTGCGGCGCCGCCAGGCGCCGCACCTCATCCCGATGATCGCGACGATCGGCCTGGCGCTCTTTTTCAACAGCGCCTCGCAAGGAATCTTCGGGGCCGAGAACCTGCGCTTCCCGAGCGAGCTGCTGCCGGAACGGCCGCTTTATTTCGCGGGCGTTCAAATCAGCGTGATCGAACTCGGGATCGTCGTGCTCTCGTTCCTGCTGATGGCGGCGCTCTGGATCGTGATGCGCGCCACCCAGCTCGGCCGCGCGCTGCGCGCGATCGCCGAATCCCCGAAGGCGGCAGCGCTGCTCGGCATCCATGTCGAGGGCCTGTTTTACCTCACCTCCTTCGTCGCGGCGGCACTCGGCGGGGTCAGCGGCGTGCTGATCGCGCTCTATTCCAACGCCGTCTTCCCCCTGATGGGCCAGCCCATGTTGCACAAGGGCATCGCCGTCATCATTCTCGGCGGCATGGGGGACATCCGTGGCGCGCTGATCGGCGGACTCTTCCTCGGCTTTGCCGAAGTGATGTCGGTCGCCTACATCGGCTCGACCGTGCGGGATGCCGTGGCGTTCGGCCTGCTCTTCATCGTGCTCCTGGTGCGACCCCAAGGGATGTTCGGCAGGGTCCTGGAACGGAAAGCCTGACCCGATGGCCTGGTTCGACGACTTCTGGTCCATCTACAGCAACCTGGTGCTGACCATCGGGATCAATGCGCTGCTTGCGCTGTCGATCTGGCTCACCCTGTCGTGTGGCCTGCTGGCGATGGCCAACGCGGCGTTCATGGGCATCGGCGCCTACACCGCGGCCTTGTTGACGATGAACGTCGGCGCCCCGTTCCCGGTCGCGCTGGCCGGCGGCATCGCGGCGCCGACGCTGGTGGCGCTGGCCATCGGCGGACCCACCTTGCGCTTGTCCGGGGTCTATCTCGCGATGGCGACGCTCGGCTTCGGCGAAGTCGTGCGGGTCCTGATCCTGAACGCCGAATCGCTCACCGGCGGCGCGCTCGGACTGAACGGCATCCCGCAGCTCACGCAGTGGTGGCACGTGGCCCTGGCGTTGCTGGTGACGCTGCTGGTCCTGTGGCGGCTGCGAACTTCCCGCAGCGGTCGGGCCTTCGAGGCGATCAAGGAGGACGCGGTCGCCGCGTCGTTGATGGGGATCGCGGTCAACGCGCACAAGATGCTCGCGTTCGCACTCGGCGCCGCGATCGCCGGGCTCGCCGGTGCCCTGAACGCCCACCTCACCTTTTTCATCGGACCGGGCGAATACGGGTTCGACCGGGGCGTCGACATCCTGACCATGGCGATCCTGGGCGGCACCGGCGGATTGGCAGGGCCGGTGCTGGGCGCCACCATCGTCACGCTGCTGCCCGAGCTGCTGCGCAACTTCCGCGACTTCCGCACCATGATGAATGGCGCGATCCTGGTCCTGATCGTGTTGTTCCTGCCGCAGGGCTTGTGGGACCCGCAGCGCGTGCGCGGCTGGCTGCGTGGGAAGGCCCTCCCGTGAGCCTCACGCTCAGTCGCGTCTCCAAGCATTTCGGCGGGCTCAGCGTCCTGCAGGACGTGAGTTTCGAAGTCCCCGAGGGCCGCGTCTTCGGCCTCATCGGCCCGAACGGCGCCGGCAAGACGACGGTATTCAACCTGGTCACGGGCCTGCTCGCGCCCTCGGGCGGCCGCATCGAGTTCAGCGGCACCAGCCTGATCGGCATGGCGCCGCACCGCATCACCCGGCTCGGCCTGGGACGAACGTTCCAAAATATCCGCGTCTTCAAGGCGATGTCCTTGCTCGACAACGTGGTGGTGGGCCTGCACGCCCAGCTCGACTATGGAACCGCGGGGTGGCTCTTCGGGCTGGCCGGTTTTCGGCACCAGGAGCGGCGTGCGCGCGAGCAGGCGCGCGAGCTCCTGAGCTGGGTCGGTCTGGAGGCCAAGGCCCACGACCGGGCCGACAAGCTGTCTTACGGCGACCAGCGCAAACTCGAACTGGCACGCGCCCTGGCGACGCAGCCGAAAGTGCTGCTGCTGGACGAGCCGGTCGCCGGCATGAACACGAGCGAGAAAACCGAACTGATGCGCGTGATCTCGGCGATCGCCGCGCGTGGCTACACCGTCTTCATGATCGAACACGACATGCGCTTCGTGATGGGCCTGTGCGAGCGGATCGCCGTGCTCAACTTCGGCAAGATCATCGCCGAGGGACCACCCGAACAGATCCAGAACGACCCGGCCGTCATCGAGGCCTACCTCGGGCGCGAGGACGACGAGGCGGTGGGACAGGCGCCATGAAGCGGCCGGGCGTGCCGTGGGTCGGTAGGGGCGGGGTCCGCGCGAAGGGCGCCCCGTGACCGCACTGCTCGAAGTTCGCGACCTGCAGGTCGCCTATGGCCACATCGAGGCGGTGCAGGGCATCTCCTTCGACGTCCCCGTGGGCGGCATCCGCACCCTGGTCGGCGCCAACGGGGCCGGCAAGTCGACGACCTTGCTGGCGCTCTCGGGCCTCGTCAAGCCCAAAGGCGGCTCGATACGTCTGGCGGGCGAGGAGCTGACCCGGCTCGCGACCCACCAGATCGTCGAGCGCGGGCTGGTCCAGGTCGCGGAGGGGCGGGCCATCCTGACGACGCTTTCGGTGCGCGAGAACCTCGCGCTGGGCGCCTACCGGCGCCGCGACCGGGCCGCCATCGCGAGCGACCTGGAACGGACGCTGCACCTCTTTCCGCGCCTGGGCGAGCGCCTCGACGCGCTGGCGGGCAACCTCTCGGGCGGCGAGCAGCAAATGCTCGCGATCGGCCGGGCCCTGCTCGCCCGCCCGAGGCTGCTGCTGCTGGACGAGCCTTCGATGGGCCTGGCGCCCATCATCGTGCAAGACATCTTCCGCACGCTGCGCGCGATTCACGCCGAGGGCCTGGCGATCTTCCTGGTCGAGCAAAACGTTCGCCAGGCATTGAAGATCGCGCAACACGGCTACGTCCTGGAAAGCGGCAAGATCGTCCTCGAGGGCACGGGGGCGTCCCTGCTGAACGACCCCAAGGTGGCCGCGGCTTACCTGGGCGGCTGACGCGGCGGCCCTTGTCCTACACCGGGGTCCGCGATCGGCCGACCGGGGTGGCGTCGACGGGTGGCTATTCTTGCGACCGAACGCCACCGAACGGAGTCCCGCGATGCAGGCCAAGAATTTCACGTTGAGTGTCATCGTAGCAAGCGTCATCAGCGGCGTCGGCCTGGTGTCGGCCCAGATCGACCGGCAGGAAAGCGCCGTCCAACCGGTGGTCAAGGCGCCAGTGCGCACGCTCGTCGAGTCGCGCGACGCGCCGCTTTCCCTCGCGTCCCCGATCGACATCGATCCGCGCCGGATGGAAGCGCCTGTCGACGCTGCCCCACCGCCCGAGCCTGTGGCTCAAAGGGTGGCGGTCAACAACCGTGACGGCGAGACGCTCGGTCGATAGGACGTCCTCTAGTCGTAGCGGCGCAGGAAGCCCTCGACCGCCTGCTCGAACAGGCGCGGTGATTCGACCGCGCTGATGTGCGCCACCCCTTCGAAGACGACCCGTTCGGCCCCGGTGATTTCCCGGGCCAGCACCTCCGACATCGCCGGCGGTGCGCTCATGTCGAGCGCGCCGGCGATGACCAGCGTCGGCACCCGGATCGCCGCCAACTGGTCGGTCCATGCCACTTGGGCGACGGCGTGGCAGGACGCGGCGTAGCCCGCTGCGTTGCACGCCAGGAGGGTTCGGCGATACGTCTGGAGCTCAGCCGGGCGCGATTGCCGGAAATCTGCGCTGAAAAAGCGCTCGAGTACGGCGTCGGCGATCCCTGACATGCCCTCCCGTTGCACGACCTGCATGCGCTCTTCGAACATCGCCGCGGCCGCTGCCGGATAGCCGGAAGTCGTGTTGGCCAAGACCAGGCCCGCCACGAGATCGGGATGCCGAATCGCCACGCCCTGGCCGACCATGCCACCCATCGACAACCCGATCCATACCGCGGGCCCCACCCCCCATTCGCGCAACACGCGAGCCGCATCGCCCACCAGCTCGTCGAGCGAATAAGGGCCGGGCGGTACGGCCGACTTCCCGTGACCGCGGTGGTCGTAGCGCAGCACGGGGTGCCCGGCATCGGCCAGGCGCTCGGCCAGGGCGTCCCACATGTGCAGGTCGAGCCCGAGCGCATGGCTCAGGAGCACCGGCACCTTGGCCGCCGCAGGCGGTCCCTGCACCGCGACCGCCAACTGCGGGCGGCTGAAGGTGTGGTGAATGGCGACACGCTTGGCGCTCGTCAGCGGCGCCGGCGCCGGCTGCAACCCCTCGTCGCGGAGGATGTCGGCGGTCTTCTTGAATGCCGTGTTGGCGGCCGGCACCCCGCAGTAGATCGCGCCCTGCATCAGCACTTCCTTGATCGCCTCGATCGGCACACCGCCGCGGATCGCCGCGCGGCAATGCAACTCGAACTCTTCCCAGCGTGCCAGCCCCATCGTCATGCCGAGGACGAGCAGGCGCCGGGTGGTGCGGTCCAGCCCAGGGCGGCCCCAGATGTCGTGCCAGGCGTAGCGCGTGATCAGTGCCTGGAATTCGGCCGTGAATGCGGTCGCTCCCTGCAGCGACTGGTCGACCCAGGCGTCGCCGAGAACCGCACGCCGGTTGGCAGCGCCACGGTCGAAGTCGTCCAGCCGGTTGTCGTTGGTGTCCATGGATCGTGCCTCACACGGTAAAGAGGGTCGGGACCGCGGCGTCGAGCGCCGCCGCGCGCCGGCGCATGGCGTCCCAATGGGGGGCGGCGGCGGCGCTGGCGCGCTGCGCGACCGCTGCCGCGT
>JALYHO010000151.1 GCA_030776545.1 Pseudomonadota bacterium
CCGCAGCGCCGCGACGGCGGCCGTCCGCAGGCGCTCGCGCGCCCGCACCAGCGGCGCGAACCAGCTCAGCAGCTTGACGCCGACGCTGATGACAGGCGCCGGCTGGAGCAAGGTGCGGCCGAGCATCGGGGCCTCGTCGTGGGCACGCGCCTGGGCGTCCAGGCCTCGGAGCAGCGTTGCCATCGACGCATCGAGCAGCGCGACGGCCCGGCGCGTCGAGAGCACCATCGCCGTGTCCAGCACATCCTGGCTGGTCGTGCCCCAATGGACCCAACCGGCAGCCGGCGGGTCGGCAGCGGCGACCCGCGCCGTGAGCGCCTTGACGAGAGGAACGACCAGCGTTCCCGCCAGGGAGCCTGCGCTCACCAGTGCCTTCGGATCGAGACCCGCCGCCCGACAAGCCGCGGTGATCGGGGCGGCAGCGCTCGCCGGTATGACCCCTTCGGCCGCCTGTGCGCGGACGAGCGCGGCCTCGAAATCGAGCATGCCTTGCAGCAACGCTTCGTCGGCGAAGGCCTCGACCATCGGCGCGGTCGACAAGAAGCGGTCGAACAGGGAGGCCGACATCGTCAAGGCACCCGGCGGCATGGATCAAGGCTCATGCGGACACCCCGCCGACCACCTCGTTTTTCAAGCGACTGGCCAGGACCTTGTCGACGCGCTTGCCGTCGAGGTCGACCACTTCGAAACGCCAACGGTCCCATTCCACCGAATCGGCGGTCCGTGGCAGCCGGCCCAGCAGCAGCATGATCATGCCCGCGAGGGTGTTGTAGCGGCCCCGGTCTTCCTCGGGCAATTCCTTCAACTCCAGCCGGTCCTTCAATTCGGGGACCGGGATCAGGCCGTCGAAGAGCCAGCTGCCGTCGTCGCGTTGCACCGCCCAGGCGTCTTCCGCCGTCGGCGTGCTGAATTCTCCGGTGATGGCTTCGAGCACGTCGCGCACCGTGATCATGCCCTGCACCTCGCCGTATTCGTCGACGACGAAGACCAGTTGCGCGCTCGAGGCCCGGAAGTGTTCGAGCAATTCCATGCCGGAGAGGGTTTCGGGAACGAACACCGACGGCTGCAGCCCCTCGACCAGGGCCATGGCCTGGCCCTTCATCACTTGCTGGAGCAGGGTCTGGGCCGAGATCACCCCGAGGACGTCGTCGAGGCCGCCGCGGCACACCGGATAGCGCGAGTGTTCGGCGTTGCCGATCGATGCGAGCACCTCTTCGGTGGTCGCGCCGGCGTCCAGCCAGACGATCTCGGCCCGCGGGATCATCATCGACCCGACCTGGCGGTCATCGAGCCGAAAGACGTTGCGCACCATCTGATGCTCCTGCGCCTCGATGACGCCGGCATCCAGACCCTCCTCGAGGCTCGCGTTGATCTCCTCCTCGGTGACGCTGCGGTCCGGGTTGCCGCGGATCCCGAACAGGCCCAGCGTGGCTTCGGTGCACCACGAGAGGAGCCGGATGAAAGGCCGTGTGATGACCGACAACCATTCCATCGGGCGCGCCGCCCGGCGCGCCACGGCCTCGGGATACATCAGGCCGAAGCGCTTGGGCACCAGTTCACCGAAGATGATGGTGATGAAAGTCACCGTCACCACCACCAGCGCGGTGGCCCAGATGTGCACGGCGTGCGGGCTGAGGGGCAGCCGCGCGGCCAGCCACTCGGCCAGCGGCGCGGAGAACGCCGCGTCGCCGACGATGCCGTTGAGAATGCTGATGGACGTGATGCCGACCTGGACGACGGAGAGGAACTTGGTCGGGTTCTCGTGCAGGTCGAGCGCCGCCTGGGCCCCGGGGTCACCCGCTTCCAGCATCACTTGCAGCCGCGCCTTGCGGCTCGCCGTCAATGCCATTTCCGACATGGCAAACAAGGCGTTGAGGACGATCAGGAAGAACAGAAGGGCAACGTCCATGCGGGGCGCGCGGCATCGAGGAAGGGCCAGCGTAGCAGAAACGCCCTGCACCCCATTAGGATCGGCGCATGAACTACCTCATCGGCGATGTCCAGGGTTGCTGCGGGGCGCTCGACCGGCTGCTCGCCAAGGTGGCGTTCTCACCCTCGCGCGACCGCATCTACGTGCTCGGCGACCTGGTCAACCGCGGACCCGCCTCGCTCGAGACCCTGCGCCGGCTGCGCAGTTTCGGCGACTCCGCCGTGTGTCTTCTCGGCAACCACGACCTGAACCTGCTGGCGGTGGCCCAAGGGGTTCGCAAGCCGCATGCCGGCGACACCATCGCCGAGATCCTCGACGCCCCCGACCGTGAGGACTGGCTGGCATGGTTGCGGCAGCGCCGCATGGCGGTCTTCGAGCACGGCTGGCTGATGGTGCACGCGGGCGTGGATCCGGCCTGGGATCTCGCGCAGACCCTGCAGCTCGCGAGCGACGTCGAGGCGCTGCTGCGCAGCGACCGGCTCGGCGCGTTCCTGCCGCACCTGTACGGCGACCAGCCGCTGCGCTGGAACGCGGCGCTCGCCGGCAACGAGCGGACCCGGTTCGTCATCAACGTGCTGACGCGGATCCGTTTCGTCGCCGCCGACGGCACCCTCGACCTGGTCACCAAGGAGGGCGCGGGCGGCGCGCCGCCGGGCTTTCATCCCTGGTTCGAGGTCCCGGGAAGGGCCACCACCGGCGTCCCCATCGCGTTCGGCCATTGGGCATCGCTGGGCCTGATCGACCGGCCCGACCTGCTGGCGCTCGACACCGGATGCGTGTGGGGCCGGCAGCTGACCGCGGCGCGCATCGACGGGGGCCGGCGCGACATTGTCCAGGTCGAGTGCGGCGCGGGGTGAGGCCCTCGTCCCCCTACAATCGCCGCCTCGGAGAGCTGGCAGAGTGGTCGATTGCACCGGTCTTGAAAACCGGCAACCCGCAAGGGTTCCAGGGTTCGAATCCCTGGCTCTCCACCACGTTCACGCAGGTTGTCCGCACCTCCTGGACGACCGCCGGGCTCAAAAGTCGGCCTCCGGGAGCGAGTAGCTCAACATGTTCCCCGTGGCTGCCTGGTAGAGCAGCACCGTCATGCTGCCGTGCTGCACGCCGTGCGGTGTCGCGATGTCTTCCAAAATGAATGCCGGGGAGCGCGCCAGTGTCCCGCTCGCCAGGTTGCGGTAGCGCAGGTCGTAGGTCCCACTCGGCAGACCGCTCAACGTGAAGCGGCTGTGGGCGGCCAGATAGAACGTTCGCACGGGCGTCGGCGCCGGGCCGTCGAGCGCCACCAGCTTGGCGAACATGTCCACCTCGCTGCGGCTGTTGTCGACCAGCACTTCCGAGGCGCCACCCCGGTTCAGCTGGACGTAGCCGTCGACGTAACCCGAATGCGTCGGCCAGGGCCGGCCGCTGGGCGCCAGGTCGGGGCGGACGTAGCCGGGCGCCGGCTGGGTCGCGGCAGCCAGGTCGGGCACGGGCGCGAGCAGGCCCGGCGCGAGCAGCGTGGCGA
>JALYHO010000152.1 GCA_030776545.1 Pseudomonadota bacterium
GCTCGGCGCCGGTCTCGACCAGCATCAACAGCAAGCCCTGCTTGACCTTGTCGCCCAGCTTGACCTTCAGCTCCTTGACGGTGCCCGCGTGCGACGACGGAATTTCCATCGAGGCCTTGTCGCTCTCGACCGTGATCAGCGACTGCTCTTGCTTGACCGTGTCGCCGGGTTTGACGAGCAGTTCGATGATCTCGACGCTTTCGAAGTCGCCGATGTCCGGGACCATGACTTCCACCAGTGCCATTTTTGTCGTCTCCCAGGGCTCAAGCGTAGAGCGGGTTGATCTTGTCGGCCTTGATGCCGTATTTTTCGATCGCCTCGGCGACCTTGGCCATCGGGAAGGTTCCCGCGTCCGCCAGCGACTTCAGGGCCGCCACGACGATGTAGTGCCGGTTGACCTCGAAGTGCTCGCGCAGCTTGCTGCGAAAATCGCTCCGTCCGAACCCGTCGGTGCCGAGCACCCGATAGCTGCGGCCAGCGGGCAGGAACGCGCGGATCTGCTCGGCATAGTTCTTCATGTAGTCGGTCGATGCGATGACCGGTCCGGGAAACTTGTCGAGCTGGCGGGCGACGAAGGGGACACGCTGGTCCTTGGCGGTCGGATGGAGCAGGTTCCAGCGATCGGCGTCCTGGCCGTCGCGTGCGAGCTCGTTGAAGCTCGGGCAACTCCAGACATTGGCGCCCACGCCCCAGTCGGATTCGAGCAGCTTCTTCGCCGCCACGCTCTCGAGCAGGATGGTGCCGCTGCCGAGCAGATTGACGCTCGGCAGTTTCTTCTCGGCCGAGGCGCCCTCCAGCAGGTACATGCCTTTGATGATCTCCGCTTCGGTGCCGGCCTTGAGGCCCGGCATCGGGTAGTTCTCGTTCAGGAGCGTGAGGTAGAAGTAGACGTTGTCCTGCTTCTCCACCATCCTCACCAGGCCGTGGTGGAGGATCACTCCGACCTCGTGCGCGAAGGTCGGGTCGTAGCTGATGCAATTGGGGATCGTGCCCGCCAGGATGTGACTGTGGCCGTCCTCGTGCTGCAGGCCCTCGCCGTTGAGCGTGGTCCGGCCCGAGGTGCCCCCGAGCAGGAAGCCGCGCGCCTGCATGTCGCCCGCGGCCCAGGCCAGGTCGCCGACACGCTGGAACCCGAACATCGAGTAGTAGACGTAGAACGGCACCATGATGCGGTTGTTCGTCGAGTAAGACGTGGCCGCCGCGATCCAGCTGCTCATGCCGCCCGGCTCGTTGATGCCTTCCTGGAGCACCTGGCCGGCCTTGTCCTCCTTGTAGTACATGACCTGGTCCTTGTCGACCGGCGTGTACTGCTGCCCCGCGGGGTTGTAGATGCCGATCTGGCGGAACAGGCCCTCCATGCCGAAGGTACGCGCCTCGTCGACCAGGATGGGGACCGCGCGCGGACCGAGTTCCTTGTCGCGCAGCAGCTGCGTGAGGAAGCGGACGAACGCCTGGGTGGTGGAGATTTCCCGGCCCTCGGCGGTCGGGTCCAGGACGGCCTTGAAGGTCGAGAGCGGCGGCACCGGGATCACCTCGTCGGCGCGGGTCCGGCGGCGCGGCAGGTAGCCTCCGAGGGCTTGCCGCCGCTCGTGCAGATAGCGCATTTCGGGCGTGTCGTCGGCGGGCTTGTAGAACGGGATGTCGCCGAGCTGCTCGTCCGGGATCGGCATGTTGAAGCGGTCACGAAAGGCACGCACGTCCTCGTCGATGAGTTTCTTGGTCTGGTGCGCGGTGTTCTTGCCCTCGCCGCTCTTGCCCATCCCGAAACCCTTGACCGTCTTGACCAGCAGCACCGTCGGCTGGCCGACCGTGTTGGCGGCCTTGTGGAACGCGGCGTAGACCTTCTGCGGGTCGTGGCCGCCGCGGTTGAGGCGCCAGACGTCTTCGTCGCTCATTTGCGCGACCGTCTCGAGCAGCTTCGGGTGTCGACCGAAGAAATTCTTGCGCACGAAGGCGCCGTCGTTGGCCTTCATGGCCTGGTAGTCGCCGTCCACGGTGTCCATCATGACCTTGCGCAAGATGCCATCTTTGTCGCGCGCGAGCAGCGGGTCCCAGTAGCTGCCCCAGATCAGTTTGATGACGTTCCAGCCCGCGCCGCGAAATTCTCCTTCGAGTTCCTGGATGATCTTGCCGTTGCCTCGCACCGGTCCGTCGAGGCGCTGCAGGTTGCAGTTGATGACGAAAATCAGGTTGTCGAGCTTTTCGCGCGCCGCCAGGCCGATCGCGCCGAGCGATTCGGGCTCGTCCATCTCGCCATCGCCGCAGAACACCCACACCTTGCGCTTGGACGTATCGGCGATGCCGCGGGCATGCAGGTACTTCAGAAAGCGCGCCTGGTAGATCGCCATCAGCGGCCCCAGCCCCATCGAGACGGTCGGGAACTGCCAGAACTCGGGCATCAGCTTCGGGTGCGGGTAGCTCGAGATGCCCTTGCCGTCGACCTCCTGGCGGAAGTTCAGGAGCTGCTCCTGTGTCAATCGGCCTTCCATGAAGGCCCGGGCATAGACGCCTGGCGAGGAATGGCCCTGGATGTAGAGCAGATCGCCGCCGTGATCGGGGCTCTCGGCATGCCAGAAGTGGTTGAAGCCGGTGCCGAACATCGTCGCCAGCGAGGCGAAGCTCGAAATATGCCCCCCCAGGTCGCCGCCATCGGCAGGGTGCAGGCGATTGGCCTTGACCACCATCGCCATCGCGTTCCAGCGCATGTAGGTGCGCAGCCGCTCCTCGATCTCGATGTTGCCGGGCGAGCGTTCTTCCTGGTCGACCGGTATGGTGTTGACGTAGGCCGTGTTGGCCGAGAACGGCAGATCGATGCCGGCCTGGCGTGCCTGGTCGATCAGCGCCTCGAGCAGGAAGTGAGCGCGGTCGCCGCCGGCAGCGCCGATGACGGCCGAGAGGGCGTCCAGCCACTCCCGGGTTTCCTGGGCATCCGGGTCGTTCGCGGCCGCCCCGAGGAAAGGATCAGGCGATGCTGACATGTTTGTCTCCGATGGTTGGTTTTGTGTGCCGATTCGAGTGTCTCACAAGTCCTTCTGTCTTCCAAATGGTGAAGAGTCGTTTTGTATTATGAAATTTACGACGACCCTTTCTCGTCCGCTCCGATCTGGTCGATGACGCACGCATCGGCCCGTCGATAATCCGCCCCATGCAACCTGTCATCGGGCCCAAGACGCGATCCGGCGTGGCGTCACGCACGTGGGCCGAACGGGTTTTCGGCCGCTGGTGGCGCCGCCAGTCGGCCGCGCACCAGGACCGTTATGCGACCCTCGGACCGCTGGTGTCGGTGCTGCTTTTCCTGTTGGCCATCATCTTGTCGTTTTGGTACTTGCGCAACGAAGAATTCGAGCGCGAGCAGGAGTCGGTCAAGCGCGACACCGAAATCGCCCAGACCCAGATTCGCCTGCACCTGATCGAAAACCAGGAGCAACTGGTACGCATCGCCCGCGAAGTGGCGACGCGGCAAATCGATCGCGATCAGTTCGTCGCCCAGGCAGGCGCGTTCATGCGGGAACGACCCGAGATCACCAACCTGGTCTGGGTCAATGCCGCGCGCGCGCCGCGGGCGAGCTATTCGTCCACCAGCTTTCCGGCCGAGGCCGGCGCCACCTCGGACGACACCCCGGCCGCGCTGCCGGTCGAGGGCAAGCGCAGCGCGCCCGAAACCGCTTTCCTGACGGCCCGGGTGCAGCGGCAGCCGGTCTATTCACGGCCCTTCGTCGACGCCTTCGGCAACGCGGTGTTCCAGGTCCAGGTGCCGCTGCTCGAACGCAGTGCGTTCGCCGGCGTGCTGATCGCCGAATACTCGATCGAGAGCCTGATGCGACGCCAGGTGCCGGCCGAGGTCTCGACGCGGCATGCGATCACGCTGGTCGATGCGGACGACCCCGAGCACATCTACGCCAGCACCGTCACCCCGATGCCGGGCGCGCGACCGAGCCGGGCGCCGATCGTCTCGCAGTTGCCGCTCGCCCCGGCGTCCAACGGCGTGGTCCTGCGAGCGCAGGGCTACCGGACCTCGATCGGGCTGATCAGCAACACCTTGTTTTGGATGGTCGCTGCGCTCTCGACCCTCACGGTCTGGATGCTGCTGGGCACCTGGCGTCACATGCGGCGCCGGTTGCAAATGCAAAGCGCGCTGGTCTCCGAGACCAACTTTCGGCGCGCGATGGAGAACTCCATGCTGACCGGCATGCGCGCCATGGACATGGAGGGCCGCATCACCTACGTGAACCCGGCGTTCTGCGCCATGACCGGGTTCACCGAAGCGGAGCTCGTCGGCCGCTTGCCGCCGCTGCCGCACTGGCCACCGGACCGGCTCGAAGAAAACGCCCGGTTGCTGCAGCAGGAGTTGCAGGGCCGCAGCCCGGCCGGCGGCATCGAGGTCAAGGTCATGCGCAAAGACGGCTCGCGCTTCGATTCACGCATGTACGTCTCGCCCCTGATCGACCCGAAAGGTGTCCAGACCGGCTGGATGACGTCGATGACCAACATCACCGAAGCCAAGCGCATCCGCGACCAGCTCTCGGCGGCCCACGAACGCTTCACGACCGTGCTCGAGGGCCTGGACGCAGCGGTCTCGGTGCTTTCGGTGCAGCAAGGCGAACTGCTGTTCGCGAATCGGTCGTACCGGCTCTGGTTCGGGGCCGACTCGCACGGCCACGCCTTGCTGGCCGGCGCCGACGCCGCCGCCCCGTTCCTGGCCGAGGCCGACGACTCGGTCGACAATTTCGGCGGCTTGCCGACCCAGGAGATCACCGAGGCGGGCTCGGATTCGCGCGAGGTCTTTTTGGAACCGCTGCAGAAATGGTTCGACGTTCGCGCCCGCTACCTGCAGTGGACCGACGGGCGTCTGGCGCAAATGCTGATCGCGACCGACATCACGGGACGCCGCAACGCCGAAGCGCAGGCGGCCAGCCAGGCCGAAAAGGCCCAGGTGACGAGCCGGCTGGTGACCATGGGCGAGATGGCCTCGTCGGTCGCGCACGAGCTCAACCAGCCGCTCACGGCGATCACCAATTACTGCAACGGGATCATCACCCGCGTGAACAACAACGCGATCGCCAAGGAAGACCTGATCGCAGCGCTCGAGAAAACCTCGCGCCAGGCGCAGCGCGCCGGTCAGATCATCCACCGCATTCGTTCGTTCGTGAAGCGCAGCGAACCGCAGCGCCAGCCCTCCCAGGCGCACAGCATCGTCGAGGATGCGGTCGAGCTGGTGGGGATCGAGTTGCGGCGACGCAATGTCGCCATCCACACCTACGTGGCGCAGCGACTTCCGGTGCTGATGGTGGATCCGATCCTGATCGAACAGGTGGTGCTCAACCTCCTGAAGAACGCCGCCGAGGCGATCGACAACGCCAAGCTGCCGCCGGCACGTCGCAACATCGAACTGCGCGTCGTTCCCCGCCACACGCCAGAAGAGGGCGAGGTGATCGAGTTCAGCGTCACCGACATGGGTCCGGGCCTCGCCCCCGAGGTGATCGCCCGGATGTACGAAGCGTTTTTCTCCACCAAGGTCGAAGGCCTCGGAATCGGACTGTCACTGTGCCGCTCGATCATCGAGAGCCACCGGGGTCGGATCAAGGCTCAGAACCTCTACAATGGTGACGCGGCGTGCGGGTGCCGTTTCTCCTTCACCTTGCCGGTCCAGGGCTCGGGCAGTTCCACCACTTCGAATTCCAAGGCGTCGGTCACCTCATGAGCTTGATCCCCAAGAAAGGCACCGTCTACGTCGTCGACGACGACGAAGCGGTCCGAGACTCCTTGCAGTGGCTGCTCGAGGGCAAGGATTACCGGGTCAAGTGCTTCGACTCTGCCGAATCCTTTCTCTCGCGTTTCGACCCACGCGAGGTGGCCTGCCTGATCGCCGACATCCGCATGGACGGCATGAGCGGGCTCGAACTCCAGGACCGCTTGCTCGAACGCCGCTCGCCGCTGCCCGTCACGTTCATCACCGGCCACGGCGACGTCCCGATGGCGGTCACGACGATGAAAAAAGGGGCTGAAGATTTCATCGAAAAGCCGTTCAAGGAAGACGAGCTGGTCGCGCTGGTCGAAAAAATGCTCGACCGCGCCCGCGTGGATTTCTCCAAGCACCAGGAAGCCGCCAGTCGCGATGCCCTGCTCTCCCGGCTCACCACGCGCGAGGCCCAGGTGCTCGAGCGCATCGTCGCCGGTCGCCTGAACAAGCAGATCGCCGACGACCTCGGCATCAGCATCAAGACGGTCGAGGCGCACCGCGCCAACATCATGGAAAAACTCAACGCCAACACCGTCGCCGACCTCCTCAAGATCGCGCTCGGCGCGCAAGCCAAGGTCTGAGCAGGACCCTGCCCTCGTTTCTCTTGGGCCGCCTGTGCCCGGGTGCGATGACCCGGCGCAACGCGGCCCACGTCATTTTAAAAATCGTCCCATGACCGCCCATCTGATCGACGGCAATGCCCTGGCCCGGACCGTGCGAGCCGAGGTGGCCTCCGGCGCGGCCCTCCTCGCGGCCCGTGGCCACACACCGTGCCTGGCGGTGATCCTGGTGGGCGACGACCCCGCGTCGCAGGTCTATGTCAAGCACAAGGTGTCGGACTGCCAGGGCGCGGGCCTGCGTTCGATACTCGAACGCTACCCCGCCACGCTCGGCCAGGCCGAACTGCTCGCTCGCATCGAGGCCCTCAACGCCGATCCCGCCGTGCATGGCATCCTGGTGCAGATGCCGCTGCCGCGGCATATCGACCCGCACCGCGTCATCGAGGCCATCTCCACGCTGAAGGATGTCGACGGCTTTTCGACGTTGTCGGCGGGCCAGCTCATGACCGGTCTGCCGGGCTTCAAACCCTGCACCCCGTTCGGCTGCATGAAACTCATCGAAACCACCGGCATGGACCTGCGCGGCAAGCACGCGGTGGTCGTCGGGCGCAGCAACACGGTCGGCAAGCCCATGGCGCTGCTGCTCTTGCAGGCCCATGCGACGGTGTCCATCTGCCACAGCGGCACCGCGGATCTGGGCGCGCTGACCCGCAGCGCCGATGTCGTGGTCGCGGCGGTCGGCAAACGCCGTGTGTTGACGGCCGAGATGGTCAAGCCGGGCGCCGTCGTGATCGATGTCGGCATGAACCGCGACGAGGCCGGCAAGCTGTGCGGCGATGTCGACTTCCCCGGAGTCGCCGAGGTCGCCGGATGGATCACGCCGGTGCCCGGTGGCGTGGGACCCATGACCCGCGCCATGCTGCTCATGAACACGCTGCAGTCGGCGCAACGCGCAGCCGGCCTTTGACCCCATGGAAAGCGTCCACATGACCGACAACCCCCTGCTCGAGCGCGTCGACCTGCCGCGCTTCGACGCGATCCGCCCGGAACACATCGGCCCCGCCCTGGACACGCTCCTGGCCGAGGCCGACCGCGCCCTCGCCCATGCCGTCAGCGACGCGGTGCCGGCCGACTACGACGCCCTGTCGGCCGTGCTCGACGTCGCCACCGAGCGCCTGGGTCGAGCCTGGGGCGCCGTGGGCCACATGAATGCCGTGGCCGACTCGCCCGCGTTGCGCGCAGCCTATACCGGCAACTTGCAGCGGGTGGTCGACTTCTATACCCGGCTGGGCGCCGACTCGGCTCTGTTCGCCAAGTACCGCGCCGTGCTCGCCGATCCGCGCACGGCAGCGTTGGCGGCGCCGCGCCGCCGCGCGCTCGACAACACGATCCGGGATTTTCGGCTGTCGGGCGCCGAACTCGAAGGCGCGGCCCGGACGCGCCATGCCGAGCTCCAGGACGAACAGGCCGAACTCGGGCAGAAGTTCTCCGAACACGTCCTCGACGCCACCGACGCTTACACCTACGTCGCGAGCGAGGCCGAGGTCACGGGCGTTCCCGAGGACGTTCTGCGCGCGGCCCGGCAGGACGCGGCCGCCGACGACCGCGCCGGCTACAAGCTCACGCTCCAGTTCCCGCGTTACTACCCGGTCATGCAGTACGCCCGCGACCGCGCGCTGCGCGAACGCCTCTACCGCGCCAACAGCACCCGTGCGAGCGAATTCGGTCCGCCCGAGCGCGACAACGGTCCGCTCATCCAGCAGCTCCTGACACTGCGCCAGGAAGAGTCCGCGTTGCTGGGCTTCAAGAATCCGGCCGAGCAATCTCTGGTCTCGAAGATGGCGGGCTCGCCCCAGCAGGTCATCGACTTCCTCCACGATCTCGGCCGCCGTGCCCGGCCTGGCGCGCTGCGCGACCTGGCCGAACTGCGCGAATTCGCGCGCACCGAACTCGGCCTGGACGATCTGCAGGCCTGGGATCTGGCGTACGCCAGCCAGCGGCTCAAGGAGCAGCGCTACGCCTACAGCGAACAGGAGGTGAAGCAGTACTTCACCGCCCCCAAGGTCCTGGAAGGTCTTTTCCACATCGTCGAGACGCTCTTCGAAGTCCGGATCCGGCCCGACACGGCCGCGGTGTGGCATCCGAGCGTGCGCTTCTTTCGCATCGAACGTGACGATCCGACGGCTCCGGACGGCGTGCCGCGTCTGGTCGGCCAGTTCTACCTGGACGCATACGCCCGAACCGGCAAGCGCCCCGGCGCCTGGATGGACGATGCGCGTGACCGCTGGCTGCGGCCGGAAGGGCGCCTGCAGACGCCGGTGGCGCATCTCGTGTGCAATTTCGCGGCCCCGGTCGTGGTCGACGGCGTCGAGCGCCCCGCGCTGCTCACCCACGACGACGTCACCACCCTCTTCCATGAATTCGGCCACGGCCTGCAGCTCATGTTGACCCAGGTCGACGACCTCGGCGTCTCGGGCATTTCCGGCGTCGAGTGGGACGCCGTCGAGCTGCCGAGTCAGTTCATGGAAAATTTCTGCTGGGAGTGGGACGTGGTGCGGCGCCTCACTGCGCACATCGACACCGGCGCGCCCCTTCCGCGCCACTTGTTCGACAAGATGCTCGCGGCGAAAAATTTCCACAGCGGCCTGGACGCCTTGCGCCAGGTCGAGCTGGCGCTGATCGACATGCGCCTGCACACCGACCCGGATGCACCGACCCGCGTCAGCCAGATCGTCGACGCGGTGCGCGCGGAAGTGGCGGTCGTCTCGCCGCCCAGCTTCGCCCGCGCGTTGAACACCTTCACGCACATTTTCGACGGCGGCTACGCTGCCGGTTACTACAGCTACAAGTGGGCCGAGGTCCTTTCAGCCGACGCCTGGAGCGCGTTCGAGGAAAGTCCCGGCGGGGCTCTCGACATCGAGACCGGCCGGCGCTACCGGCAAGCCGTGCTCGAGACCGGCGGAAGCCGCAGCACGCTGGAGAGCTTTCAAGACTTTCGCGGGCGCGAACCGCGCATCGATGCGTTGCTCAGGCACCAGGGGCTCGCTTGAAAGCGCGGGCGCCGAGACCCGCGCTGGCGCACTCGATGCGCGGCTCCCGGTCGACGGCCGCCCGGTCTTGAAGTTTCGCCGGCGCTTGAGGTAGATTTCGGACCAGCCCACCCCAGAAGGACTCCCATGAAGCACCCCATCGGGTCGAGACGCCGGTTGCTCTGTTCGGCGCTGCTCGCCCTGGCTGCGGCCACCGGCGCGCAAGCGCAATACAAGGTGATCGGCCCGGATGGCAAGGTGACCTACACGGACCGCCCGCCTGCGGCGAGCACGGCCAAGGTGACCGCGCTCGGGACCCATGCGGATGCCTCCGCGGCGGTGGATGCGAGCCTGCCCCTCGACCTGCGCCAGCCGGTCGCCAAATACCCGGTCACGCTCTACACCGTCAGTGGCGCATGCGACCCCTGCCAGAGCGCTCGGCAAATGTTGCGCCAACGCGGCATTCCCTACGCTGAAAAACAGGTCCAGAGCCCCGAGGACACCGATGCTCTGGAACGCCTGTCGGGCGGCCGGGACGCGCCGACCCTGGCCATCGGTTCGCAATTCCTGCGCGGGCTGGCCCCCGACGTGTGGAGCTCCTACCT
>JALYHO010000153.1 GCA_030776545.1 Pseudomonadota bacterium
CCGTCACCCCGGCCGCCGCGGCGATGCCGCCGGCGGCGAGGACGGGCACCCGTACCGCCGCCACGATTTGCGGCAGCAGCGCAAAGGTGCCGACCTGCGTGGTGAGATCGTCGCTCAAGAAGTTGCCGCGATGGCCGCCGGCTTCCAGGCCTTGGGCAATGATCACGTTGGCACCGCGCTGCTCCAGCCAGCGCGCTTCGGCCACCGTGGTGGCCGATGCCAGCACCTTGGCGCCCCAGCGGCGGACCCGCGCCAGCAGTCCCGGCGCGGGCAAGCCGAAATGAAAGCTCACGACGGGTGGCGCGAACCGCTCGACGATGTCGGCAATGTCGGCGCTGAACGGCGCGCGGCCCGCGCCCGTGGCCACAATCCCCGGATCGACCCCGTATTCGCGGTAGTAAGGTGCCAGCACGTCGCGCCACGCCGCCTCTCTCGACGCGTCGGGAACCGGCGGGGCATGGCAGAAAAAGTTGACGTTGAACGCGCGGTCGGTGGCGTCGCGGATCAGGGCGAGCTCGCGTTCCAGGGTGTCGGGGGTCAGCATCGCGCACGGCAGCGAGCCGAGCCCACCGGCCCGGCTGACCGCGATCGCAAGCGCGCTGTCCTGGACGCCGGCCATCGGCGCCTGGACGACCGGTATGTCGATGCCGAGCAAGTCCTGCAAGCGGGTCATGGCGAATCTCGAGGTTCCGCGGCCCGCCCTTTATAGCGCAGCCGACATCCCATGCTGGCTCAAGCGAAATGCGTGTCCACCTGCTCCAGAAGGTCATCCACCACCTTCAGCAACTCCGCGACGTTGACCGGTTTGGTCAGGTAGTGGGTGCATCCGGCGGCGAAGGCGGCGTCGATCTGTTGAGTCAGCGCGTCGGCCGACACCACCACGATCGGGACGTCTCCGGTGTGCGGATCGCTCTTCAGGTGGCGCAACAACTCCATGCCGTCGATGTCCGGCAAGTGCATGTCGAGCAGGACGAGGTCGGGCAGGCGGGCCCGGATCGCGGCCAGGCCATCGAGTCCGGTGACCGACACCTGCAACTCGACCTGCGGACGCCGCGCCAGGACGCCGCGCATGACCTCGACATTGGTTTCGTTGTCCTCGACGTAGTGCACCAGCCGGCGATGGTAGGCGGCAGGGTCGCGGGGCAGGGCGTCGAGGTCGGACGGGACGGTATCCGGGTCGGCCGTGCGAGCCAGCGTCAGAATGAAGGTGGCGCCCTGGTGGACCACGCTCCGGGCATGCAGCGAGCCCCCCATGAGTTCGGCCAGCCGCTGACTGATCACCAAGCCGATGCCGGTCCCCTGCGTCCCCGAACGCTCGCGCCCGAGCCGATTGAAGGGCTGGAAGAGCTCGGCGAGTTGCGCGGGCGTCATGCCCAGGCCGGTGTCGGTGACCGAGACCTCCACCGCCTCGGGTCCGCGCAGTCGGGTGCCGACGTGCACTCGGCCACCGTCGACGTTGTACTTGATCGCGTTGCTCAACAGATTGGTCAGGATCTGTTTGACCCGGGTCGGGTCGCCCTGTAGCGTGGCGCTGGCCGGCACGGGGTCCCGGGTGATGGTGATGCCACGCTGCGCCGCGTCGCCCGCCAGCATCGCCAGCGCGGCGTCGAGCAGGTCGTCGAGGGCGAGTGTCTGGATCTGGAGCCGCAGGTTGCCGGACTCGATGCGCGAGAGATCGAGCACGTCGTTGATCATCTCGAGCAGGTGCCAGCCGGCTTGCTCGATCTGCGATACCCAGGGCCGCTGGGTGTCGGTCAGGGGATGGCGCGTGTCGAGCTCGAGGAGCTGGGCGAAACCCAGCATGGCATTCAGCGGCGTGCGCAGTTCGTGGCTCATGCGCGAAAGAAATTCGCTCTTGGCCCGATTCGAGGCCTCTGCCGCCTCACGCGCGCGCTCGGCTTTCTCCAGCCTGAGGTCGTCGGTGATGTCTTCGACCACGCCGACGACGCTGCGCGGACGTCCCTGCGCATCGCGCAACAACGACACCGTGGCCTGGACCCAGACCGTGGTCCCGCCGCGGGCGATGTAGCGCATGTGTCGGCGGAACATCGGGATCTCGCCGCGCACCAGTTGACCCATGAGGGCGTCGTCCTGGGGCACGTCGTCCGGGTGGGTGTAACTCGCCCGGTCCATGCGGAGGAGTTCGTCGATCGCGTAGCCGGTGAGCTCGCAAAAGCGCGGGTTGGCCTGTCTGACCCGGCCCTCGAGGTCGGTGTAGATCACGCCGATGGGAACGTTGTCGAGAATGTTGCGAAACCGCTGCTCGCTTTCGCGCAAAGCCGCTTCGGCGACTTCTCGTTCACGCACCTCCGCCTGCAATGCTGCGGTGCGTTCAAGCACCGCGCTTTCGATGCGCTGCGTGCGCCCGGTCACGGTCAGCAAGAACGCCCCCAGCATGGACGTGGACAGCAGCCCGACCAGCGTGAAGAGCCACACGTCGGCGCTGTGCATGTGCGGCTCGCGCCCCGGCGCGACCGTCACGTGCACCTGCCACAAACGGCCGAAGTAGGGCAGCTCGCTCATGCGCTGCAAGGCCGACTGACCATGCTCGCAGCCGGCCGGCCCGCCCAATCGGACCGGCGCGGTCCCGGGGGTGACGTCGAGCAGGCACAACGCGAGGTAGGCCGGCACTTCGGAATCGAGGGCGCGAAGCTGGTCCTGCATGCCCAGCACGACCGAAACGACGCCGCGCATCGCGTCCGACCGTTGGTCCGGAGCCGGCACCCGCGGAACGTAGATGGCCTGGTAGAGGACCACCCCGAGCTGGTCCTCCCTGACAGGGGTCTGGGCCAGACGGAACCCGGCCGTGGCGGCGGGTTGGCCGGTGCGTCGGGTGGCTTCGATGGCCGCGCGCGGCGCCGCGATCGACATCAGGTTGAGGCCGACCGCTCCCGCATTGGTCGCGCGCGGCTCGATATAGCGCAACGCGACGGCGTCTTCCTCCGGCGCCGATCGCGCCGCGGTCGGTCCGGTTCGGTCGAATACGCGGTAGGTCTCCTGGCCGGGCTGGGCGCGCGCCCGGGCTTCGAACGACGGCACGTCGACGCGTGCCACCCGCTGGCTCCAGGCGATGGCCTGCAGCCATCCCGGCGCGAGCCAGGCGCGGGTCGCGAGCTGCATGTCCAGCGGCGACACATCGTCGACGGACATGAAGAGTCCATGCATCGCCTCGAGCGCTTCCGGCGCCTCGCGCAGCTGCGATTTCAGCGCCCGGATGGCGTTGGCCGCGTCGTTGTCGAAAGCGGTCTGGATGCGGTCCTCGTTCCATTGCACCACCTGGCGTATGCCCATCGCCAGGAGCGCCGTCACGAGCGCCATCGTCAACCCGACGCTGAGGCGGCGCAGGCGCCACGCCTGCGCCGGGCGCCCGACGAAGGCCAGCGCGATGGGCGTGGCGATGATCACGCCGAACAGGTCGCCGATCCACCAGGTCGAGAGGCTCAAGGCCAGCTCGCTCGTCGGCAAATCGCCATGGAGCCAGAGAACGGTGTTGGCAATGCCGGTGTGGACCAGGCAAGAGACGAGCGCGGACACCACGAAGGCACCGATTTCGCGCGGCGCCGAGAGGGTCAGTGGCCGAGCGACGTAACGCCTGACGAGCGCTGCGCCCACCTGGGCCTGCAGGGCCGCCCCCAGCGCGACGGCGCCGCAGACCGCCGCCGCGGCGTACCCGTGCCGATGCTGGACCCACGCCACGACCGTATTCATGCCCAAGGAGCCCAGGACGACCGCCGCCAACATCCCGCGGCCGAAGATCAGCACGCTCGCCAGCGCCACGCCGGCGGCCGGAAAGAGCGGCGTCGCATAGCCCGGCGGAATCGCCAACGGCAGCGACGCCAGACCGAGCAAGGCGTACGTCGCGACCGTCAGCGCGAACGCGGTCGGCCAGGACATGAATGGGCGAGGGGGGGCAGTCGACACGTCAGCGAGGCCGTCCGGACGAACGCGCCGCGGTGCCGCGGCGCTGGGTGCCGATTTTGCCGGCTCGCGGGAATGGCGACGTGCCTCAATTCAGAATTTGGCCCACTTATGCCGCAACGTGGTGCGCAACGCACAGTCTCGGTGCGGAGGGGGTCGCCTTGCAGGCATGGACCGGACCCGAGCGCGACCGCTGAACCTCTCGACGACGGGTCGAGGTCTCGTGCGTTCGTCGTCGCGTTGAACGCGTGTGCGACCTGACGACAAAAAATATTTCCAGCACCTCCTGAGTAAGGCACCGGCCTGTCGACACTCCATTCACCTCGGCCGGAGGCGGTCTTGGTCCAACCGAGACGGATGGCTGCCCAGCGAGACGGCCGGGCCAGTCTACCGTTCGGCAAACTGTCTCCCTGGAATCAAACCGCCTGGTTCAGGCCCTCGACCTGCTGCTTATGTCGGGCTGAACAGGAAATTCAGTACGTCGCCATCCTTGACCACGTACTCCTTCCCCTCCGCACGCATCTTGCCGGCGTCCTTGGCACCCTGCTCACCCTTGTAGGCCACGAAATCGCTGAAGGCGATGGTCTGGGCGCGGATGAAACCGCGCTCGAAATCGGTGTGGATCACTCCGGCCGCCTGGGGGGCGGTATCGCCGACGTGGATGGTCCAGGCCCGCACCTCCTTCACACCCGCCGTGAAGTAGGTCTGCAGACCCAGCAGCTTGAACGCGGCGCGGATCAATCGGTTAAGACCCGGTTCGGTCTGACCCATCTCGGCCAGGAACATCAGCCGGTCGGCGTCGCTCATCTCGGCCAGCTCCGCCTCGGTCTTGGCGCAGATCGCGACCACCGGTGCGCCTTGCCCATCGGCGTAGGCGCGCAGCTTGTCGAGGTAGGGATTCATCTCGAAGCCGTTCTCGTCGACGTTGCCAACGAACATCGCCGGCTTGGCAGTGATCAGGCACAGCGGCTTGACGAGCACGAGTTCTTCCTGACTGAAGGCGAGCGTCCGGACCGGTTTGCCCTCGTTCAGCGCCGCCATGCAGCGGTTGAGCACGCCGACGATCTTCTGCGCTTCCTTGTCGCCCGAGCGGGCGACCTTCTGGTAGCGGTGCAGGCCTTTCTCCACGGTGCTCAGGTCCGCCAGGCACAGCTCGGTCTGGATCACCTCGATGTCCGAGATGGGATCGACCTTGCCGGCCACGTGGATCACGTTGTCGTCGTCGAAGCAGCGCACGACGTTGACGATGGCATCGGTTCCGCGGATGTGGGCCAGGAACTGGTTTCCCAAGCCCTCGCCCTTCGAGGCACCGGCGACGAGGCCGGCGATGTCGACGAATTCGACGATGGCGGGCACGATACGCTCCGGCGCCACGATGGCCGCCAGAGCCGCCAGCCGGCTATCGGGCAGCTCGACGATGCCGACGTTGGGTTCGATGGTGCAAAACGGATAATTCTCGGCGGCGATGCCGGCCTTCGTCAGGGCGTTGAACAGGGTGGACTTGCCGACGTTGGGCAAGCCCACGATGCCGCATTTGAGGCTCATCGGGGCGCTCCGCGGGCCGGCCGGCGAGGCGTGGCGTGGGGCATGGTCATGGTGATTCCTGGCTCGGAAGAAACCCGGATTTTAAGGCGCCCTACACTGTGCACCGAACTCGCCCGCTTCCATGGCCACCACCCAAATCATCGAACCCCACGAGAAAGACCTCGGTGGGGGACTGCGGGTGCGTCGGCTGTTGCCGTCCGCACAAGTCCAGGCCGTGGGTCCGTTCGTGTTCTTCGACCATTTCGGACCCATCGTCGCCCAGCCGGGCCACCACCACGACGTCCGGCCTCATCCGCACATCGGTCTGGCCACCGTGACCTACCTCTTCGAAGGCGCCATGATGCACCGCGACTCCACCGGCGTCGTGCAACGCATCGAGCCGGGCGCTGTCAATCTGATGACCGCGGGCCGCGGGATCGTCCATTCCGAGCGCACGCCGCGCGACCTGCTCGGCGTCGAGCGGCGCAGCCACGGCCTGCAGCTGTGGCTCGCGCTGCCTGCGCCACACGAAGAGGACGCTCCCGCATTCCAGCACGTGCCGGGCGGCGAGATCCCGGCCACCGAGATCGACGGGGTGCTGGTGCGGGTCCTGATCGGAAGCGCGTTCGGCCTCGAGTCGCCGGTGCGGGCGTCTTCACCCACTCTTTACCTGGACCTCAATTTCGAAGTCGCTTCCGGGGCTGCGCTGCGCCTGCCCGCGGCTGCCGAGGAGCGGGCGCTCTACAGCACCGACCACGATTTCGAACTCGATGGCGAGCGCCTGCCGGCGCACGCGCTGGTGGTGCTGGAACCCGGCAGCGAACCCGTGCTGACGGCGCCACGCGGGGGCCGCATCGTGCTCGTGGGTGGAACGGCGCTCGGCCACCGGTTCATCGTCTGGAATTTCGTCTCCAGTCGCCGGGAGCGCATCGCGCAGGCCCAGGACGACTGGGAGGCCCAGCGGTTCGGGCGCGTGCCCGGCGAGACCGAGTTCATTCCGCTGCCACCGCGCCACCCTGTCGGCTAGGCGCCGCGTCGAGGTTCGGTGCCCGACCCGGCGCGGCCGGGCGCGGCTTTAGTCGAACCGAAAGTTCGCCGCCCCGGTCGTGCCCACGCGCAGCACGCGGTCGATGCCTTCGACGAGCACGGCGTTCATCCCGAAGGTGATCGCTCCCCCCACCCGCGCGTCGGCGCGGTAGCCGGCGAGCGTGTCCCCCACCGCGTGACCCGTCGCGGCGGTTTCGGGGTCGATATCCGGCATCGGGCAACGCGAGCAAGGCTTGACCAGGCGCAAGCGGACAGGCCCCTCGACGGTGGCGAACTCGATCTCGTCGAGCGCGTCCTCGGCGTGGGCGTCGAGCCCGTCCAGCACCAGGTTCGGCCGGAACCGCGCCATCGTCACTTCGGCCTGGCCTTGCGCGCCCAGGCGCCGGTTCAGCTCGGCCAGGCTAGCCACCGAGACGACCAGCAAGGGGTAACCGTCCGAGAACGCGGTTTCGGCTTCGAACGCCTGGGTCCAGCGCGGGTCGGCCAGGCGGCGCTCCTGTGGATCGAACCGCACCATGCGCAAGGGGCGGCCGAGAAAGTCGCTGAACCACTGCGCGCACAGATCGCCCATGTCGAAGGCCGCGACGTCGTCGTCCCAGACCGTCGCCCGCACCGGCGCCTCGACCCGGTCGAGGGCGACGTGCAGCGCCAGCATCCCGGGCGCGCGCAAAACCATGTCGGCGGTCCGCAGGACCGGACGGATCAGCGCCATGCGCGGCAGGTCGCGCTGCGAGACGAAGCGACCGGACGGATCGACCAGCATCCAGGCGCGGTCGAATTCGATGCCGGTCTCGACCAGCAGCGCTTCGTCCAGGGCGATGCCGGCGCAGGACTTGATGGGGTAGACGTGCAAGGACGCCACGCTGAGCGTCGAGTCTGCGGCCATGGGAGTGCTTTATGGGGAAGGGCACCGATTGTGCCTCGCGTCGGTCGCTCGTCGGACCTTGCCGGACCCCCGCGGCTCTCTACAATGGGCCCATGAACGAGGTGGACGTCGAGGTCTGTGGCGCGGGCATCGTCGGGCAGTGCCTGGCGCTCGCCTTGGCGCACGCGGGCCTGCGCGTCGCGCTGCGTCCCGATCCGGCGACGCAGCCGGGTGCCCGGGTTGCCGATGTGCGGGCCTACGCCCTCAACGCCGCGTCGGTCGCGATGCTGCAGGGCCTCAAGGTGTGGGAGGCGCTTCCGACGCATGCGATCACGCCGGTGTTCGACATGCACGTGCAGGGTGACGCCGGGGCCTCGGCGATCGATTTTTCAGCCTGGAAACAGCACGTCGACGCCCTGGCCTGGATCACCGACGCGGCCCTGCTCGAGACCGAATTGGCCAACGCCGTGCGGTTCACCCCCCGGATCGAACGGGTCGGACCCGACCAGGCGCCGGTCGCGGCCCTGACGGCGTTTTGCGAAGGCCGGCGGTCACCCGGGCGCGAAGCGCTCGGCGTGCCTGTCGAACGCGTCGACTATGGCCATCGAGCCATCGCTGCCCGCCTCGCCAGCACCCGGGCCCACCAAGGGATCGCGCGGCAGTGGTTTCGCGCCCCGGATGTGCTGGCACTGCTGCCGTTCGATACGCCCCAGGCGGGTCATTCGTACGCGCTCGTGTGGTCGTTGCCGGACGCGCGCGCGGCCGAGTTGCTGGCACTCGAACCTGGCGCCTTCGAGGCTGAACTGATGGCAGCCACCCATGGCGAGGCCGGGATGCTCACGCTTGCTTCGGAGCGCGCCAGCTGGGCGCTCGCTCGCGCCACCGCCACGCGCTGGTGCGGGCCCGGCTGGGCGCTGGTGGGCGACGCGGCGCATGTCGTGCATCCACTCGCCGGGCAGGGTCTCAACCTCGGGCTGGCCGATGTCGCGGCCTTGCTCGAGGTGATACGGCAACGCGAGCCCTGGCGCCCGCTCGGCGATGAAAAGCTGCTGCGCCGCTACGCCCGCGCACGCATCGCGCCGACCTGGGCCATGGGCCAGGTCACCGATGGCTTGCTGCGACTTTTTGCCGAAGAAACCCCGCTCGCCCGGGAACTTCGCAACCGCGGTCTGACTCTTGTCAACCGGATCCCTCCGCTCAAGCATTGGCTCGCTGCGCAGGCGCTCAAACCCCAAGGAAGCCGATGAACCGCCCGCACCGCTCGATGCTCGTCCCCACCCTGCTCGCGGCGTGGCTGCTGGGAGCGGCCTGCGGCCCCGCGGCGGCCGAAGAGGCGGCGATTCGCAAGAACCTGGCCGAGCGCCTGCCGGGCTTTCCGAAGATCGACGAGATCACCAAAACGGCCATTCCGGGCATCTACGAGGTCCGTTTCGGTTCCGAGGTCGTCTACACCGACGAACACGGCGACCACCTGTTCCAGGGCAACCTGATCGACACCCAGACCCGCACCGACCTGACCCAAGCCCGCATCGACAAGCTCAGCGCCATCGATTTCGCTGCACTGCCATTGAAAGACGCGCTCGTCTGGAAGCAAGGCAGCGGCGCCCGCAAGATCGTCGTTTTCGCCGATCCGAACTGCGGGTACTGCAAGAAGTTCGAGACGGACATGCAGCAGGTCAAGGACGTCACCGTCTACACCTTCCTCTACCCGATCCTGGGCGGCGATTCGCCGGACAAGGCCAAGAACATCTGGTGCGCCGAGAACAACGGCGCCGTCTGGCGCGACTGGATGATCAACGGCGCCGCGGCGCCGCGCAGCATGGGCCACTGCGACACCTCGGCGTTGCAGCGCAACGTCGCCCTCGGCAAGAAGTACCGGGTCACCGGCACCCCTTCGCTGGTGTTCGAGGACGGCAAGCGGGTCCCGGGCGCGCTTGCGCCCGTCGAAGTGGAAAAGCAACTGGCCGCGAGCCGGACCGGCAAGGCGTCTTGATGCCTCCACCCCGGCTGCCCCCGCGTCCGAACTAGCTCGGCACACCTCCGGAAACGCCGTCTTTCCTGAACGCCGCCGACAGCGTGCGGGCCGCGTTCATCAGCAGCATGGCGTCCACCCCCACGGCGACGAACAGGGCGCCCTGGTCGAGGTAGTACTGCGAGGCCCGGTTGTCGGTCATCAAGATGCCCGGCGCCTTGCCGGCGGCCCGCACCGTGGCGATGCCCTGGGTCATCGCGGCGACGACGTCCGGATGCGTCGCCTGGCCGAGAAACCCCATCGAGGCCGACAGGTCGCCAGGACCGAAGAACACCCCGTCGACACCGTCCACGCCGGCGATCTCGGCCAGGTTCGCGAGGCCGGTCTTGGTCTCGACCTGCACCAGGACGCACATCTCGTCGTCGGCCCCATGCAGGTAGTGCGGCACCCCGCTCCAGCGCGACGAGCGCGCGCCGGCGCTGCCGACGCCGCGTACTCCGCGCGGCGGGTAGCGAGTGGCAGCCACCATGCGCGCGGCCTGCTCGGCCGTGTCGACCATCGGGATCAGCAGCGTCTGGGCGCCGACCTCCAGCAATTGCTTGATGGCGACCGCATCGCCGATCGGCGGTCGC
>JALYHO010000154.1 GCA_030776545.1 Pseudomonadota bacterium
GCTCGAATGCGCCGCAGCGCGTCACCCTCCGATGCGCGCCGCTACAACTGCTCGACCGGAACGAAGGGGCTCAGCAGCCACGCTTTGATGCGCAGCCAGGGCGTCGCGTCGGGCTCGTGCGTGAGGACCACCTCCTGGTCGCCGTCGTTGCTGACCCATTCCAGCCCGCTGCCCGTGCCGCGCAGGCGGACCCGGTAGGCACTGTAGATGCGGTCGATGTCGATCACCCGCAGGAGTTCCCGGGCCAGGGCCGGGCTGCGCACCACGGCGCCGAGCTCGGTGTTGATGCTGGCCGACCGGGGGTCCAGGTTCATCGAGCCGATGAAGAGGGCTTCGCGGTCGACCACCGCCAGCTTGGCATGCAGGCGGCCGAGCGACTTGCCGAACAGGAAGGGGCGCTTGTTGACCATCTCCCGCGCCGAACTCAGCTCGTAGAGCTCCACGCCCATGCGCAGCAATTCCTCGCGGTGGCGGGCATAACCGATGTGCACCGAAGGTTCGTCGGTGGAGGCAAGCGAGTTGGTCAATACCGCCACCTTGACGCCCCGGGAGCGCAGCTCGCGAAACATCTGCAGGCTGAGTTCGCCCGGGACGAAATAGGGCGAGGACGCCACCACCTCCTGCCTGGCCATCCGGATGACCTCGAACAGGTTGTAGGTGACGCTCGTGTCGAGCGGCTCGCCGCCGACGCTGCCGTCGAACGGCTTGTCCGGATGATCGGCGAACACGAAGGCGTCGCCCCAGATCAGGCCGAGCCGCCCGCCCTCCAGGTCGTCGGCGATCGGCCCGTAACCGAGCACGTCGTTGGAGGGCAGCGGCGGCGGCGCCGGCGTGGTCGCGGGACCGGTCTCGACCTCGAAGCGCGCACGCAGTTCGGCCGGGCTCGAATCGGTTTTGGCAACCGCGGCGAGCGGGTAGACCGCGTCGGCGTTCCAGTAGCGATCGAACTGGAACTGCAGCGGCGCGATGATCCAGCCCGTGGTGAACGCATCCAGATCGACGAAGTTTTCGGCGGCACCCGCCGAGCGCATGTAGTACTCGTTGGCCACGTTGCGCCCGCCGATGACCGCCATCGCACCGTCGGCGATGAAGAGCTTGTTGTGCATGCGGTGGTTGAGCCGCGACCATTGGCTCGACGCCGCCAGGAAACGACCGTTCGGCCCGCGTCCGCGGGCGCAGCAAAACGGGTTGAAGACCCGCACTTCGACATTCGGGTGGGCTGCGAAGGAGAGCCAGAACGCGTCCTCCCCGCCGGTGTAGAGATCGTCGATCAAAACCCTGACGCGCACACCGCGCAAGGCCGCATCGCGCAATGCACGCAGCAGCAGCCGGCCGGTCTCGTCATTGGCGAAGTGGTAGTACTGGACGTCGAGGGTGGCTTCGGCACGCCGCGCCAATTGCAGGCGTGCGTCGAGCGAGAACACGCCCAGGGGCATCAACCGGAACCCCGAGAGCAACGGGGCGGGCTGGGATTCCTTGGCGATGCGACCGAGGGTCGTCGCCAGGCTGGCCGGTACCGCCTGGCTCGCGCTCGCCTGGCGGTCGACCTCGGGCAGCAGCGTGCCGCAGGCCGTGAGCACGAGCGCCGCCGCGGCGAGCAACGTCGCGCCGCCGGCCTGGGCGAGAAATCGAACCAACATGCAGGCAGCTCCCACGAATCCGGACCGCAGCATCTTGCCACGCGCGGCCGGACCGGAAACGGTTTCATCGATCGGGTAAGCCTGCTGTCGCCCGCGTGGCGCATGGCGTTAAATCCTGGTTTTGGCTTTTCCGGATCTCCATGACCCTTCGCCATCCACTTCCACTTCTGGGCGTCGTCGGGGCCGCCGCGTTGCTGGCCGGCTGCGCCACGTCCCCCGGCCGCAGCGTGCAAATCGACCGCACCACCTATGGCATCGCCCACGTCACCGCGCCCGACTACGAAGGCATCGGCTACGGTGTGGCCTACGCGTACGCCCAGGACAACCTGTGCCAGACCGCGGATCACCTGCTGACGCTGCGCGGCGAGCGTTCGCAATACCTCGGCCCGACCGGCACCGGCGAACTGGGCCTCGGCCGGCTCCCGAACCCGCAAATCGATCTGTTCATACGCGCCCACATGGACGACGCCGCGTTGGCGCGCAGCGCCGAGACGGTCAGTCCCGAGCTGCAGGCCGCCATGCGCGGCTATGTCGCCGGATACAACCACTTCCTCCAGGAAGCGCTGGCCGCCGGCACCGTGCCTGCGAGTTGTCGCGGCAAGCCGTGGCTGCGCCCGATGACGCTCGCGGACATGCGGCGTGCGACCGAACAATCGATGATCCTCGGCGGCCTCGGGGCGCTGGCGAGCGCGGTACTGGCCGCGCAGCCCCCGGCAGCCGGCACCGCCGCCGCCGCGGCGGTCGATCCTCGGGCGGCGGCTGCGGAAATGGCGCGCTACAGCTTCAACGCCAATCCGGCCGGCGGCGAATACGGTTCCAACGGCTGGGCCTTCGGCCGCGACGCCACGCCCGACGGCAAAGGCGTGCTCCTCGGCAACCCGCACTTCCCATGGACCGGCACCAACCGATTCTGGGAGGTCCACCTGACCATTCCCGGGACCCTGGACGTGATGGGCGTCGGCGCGAACATGTCGCCGGTGGTCACCATCGGCTTCAATCGCGATGTCGCCTGGACGCATACGGTGTCGACCGGCAAACGGTTCACGCTGTATGAACTGGCACTGGATCCGGCCGATCCCACCACCTACATCGTGGACGGGGAGCGGCGCAAGATGACCGCGAAGACCGTGACGTTGCCTGCGGCGTCAGGCGGCGCGACGGCGCCGCTCAGCAAAGTCTTCTACGGCAGCGAGTGGGGTCCCATCGTCTCCATCCCCCGGGCCGGCCTGGGATGGACCCCCGCCCACGCCTACGCGCTGCGCGACGCCAACACGCTCAACGCGCGGGCCGGCGATGCCTGGCTGCGAATGGCGCGGGCGCGCAACGTCGGCGAACTGCGCGCCGCGATGGGCAACCAGGGCATCCCCTGGGTCAACACGATCGCGGCGGATCGGGAAGGCAACGCGATGTATGCCGACCTGTCCGTGGTCCCGGACGTGTCGGCCGAGATGCTGCGCCGGTGTGCCCCTTCGCGTTCAGCGGCAGCCCTCCTCGCCGGCGCCGGCCTGGCGGTGCTCGACGGTTCGCGCAGCGCATGTGCCTGGGCCCAGGAAAGCGGCGTCGCCGCCCCCGGCATCATCGGGCCGACCCACATGCCCGTGCTCGTGACCCCGGACTGGGTGCAAAACAGCAACGACAGCTATTGGCTCAGCAATCCGGCCGCCCCGATGACAGGGATGTCGCCGCTGGTCGGACCGGTGGGCGTGCCCCAGCGCCTGCGCACCCGCAGCGCGATCACGGAAATCCGAAGTCGGCTCGCCGGTGGCGATGGCTTGCCCGGACAGCGCATGGGCGCCGACGAACTGCGCCAAGTCATTTTCCGCGATCACAATTTCGCGGCCCACCTGGTCATGGACGACCTCATGGCCGGCTGCGCGTCGGGTGGCCTGGCGCCCGATGCCGTCGAAGGCTGCCGAGTGCTCGCCGCCTGGGACCGCACCAGCAACGCCGACGCCAAGGGTGCGCCGCTCTTTCGCGAGTTCTGGCGTCAGGCCAAGGACATACCGAAGGTCTGGCGCGTGCCTTTCGATCCGGCCCAACCCGTGGCCACCCCGGCCGGCCTGGACCTGGCGACCCCACCGACCCGCGAGGCCGTCTTCAAGGCACTGGCCGCAGCCGTCGGGGTGGTGCGCGCCGCGGGCTATCCCACCGATGTGGCGCTCGGCGTTGCGCAGTCGCGCCAGGTCCACGGTCAACGGGTTGCCCTGCACGGCGGGGATGAATTCGAAGGTGTGCTCAACAAGCTCGAAAGCCAGGGCCAGCCGACCCTGGACGCCAACGGCTACGCGGTCAACTACGGCAGCAGCTACATCCAGGTCGTGACCTTCGACGCTCGCGGACCGGTCGCCCAGGC
>JALYHO010000155.1 GCA_030776545.1 Pseudomonadota bacterium
CGTCGACACCGTGCCGGCCGCGGCCGCCCCAGGCGCCAGCCCGGCCCGCGAACTCGAGGTCCGCGTCGGCCCCCTGAAAGACCCGGCGCAGGCCGACAGCCTGGTCGAGCTGTTCAAGGAAATCACCGACCTGGGCACGATCGAGCCTCTCGACGGCGGCCAGGCCAGCGATGGCATCCGCCGGTTCCGGATCGTCACGACCAGCGCCGACAGCGACCTGCTGGACCTCTTCACTTTCCACGTCGCCCGTGAGGAAGTGGCGTTGCTGCCGATCTCCGACGGCTATGGCTTTCACGCCGGGGCGCCGGGCGCGCCGACCGAATCGGTGCTGGCCGAGCGCGATCCCGGCTACGGCTTCTTCGAGGACGCCCCTGGCGCTCCCGGCACCGCGTCGAGCGAGGCCGCCTCGCAGACCACGCCCTCCGACGGCGAAGCACCCAAGCCGGCCGCCTCGCGCGCGCCGGTTCGCGCCGAGAAGGCACCAGCGGCCGCGCTCGAGTCGTCGACGCTGCGCGTGTCGGTCGAGAAAGTCGACCAGCTCATCAATCTCGTCGGCGAACTCGTCATCACCCAGGCGATGCTGGCGCAAAACAGCAAGCAGATCGATCCGGGGCTCTATCAACAGCTGGCTGCCGGCCTCGCCGATCTCGACCGCAACACCCGCGACCTGCAGGAATCGGTCATGTCGATCCGGATGATTCCGATGTCGATGGTGTTCTCGCGCTTTCCGCGGATGTTGCGCGACCTGGCCGCCAAGCTGGGCAAGAAGGTCGAGTTCGTCACCCAGGGCGAGGCGACCGAGCTCGACAAGGGACTGGTCGAGAAGATCACCGACCCGCTGACCCACCTGGTTCGCAACAGCTGCGATCACGGCATCGAGATGCCGGCCGATCGGCTCGCCAAGGGCAAGCCTGAACACGGCACCATCACGCTGGCGGCCTCGCATCAAGGCGGCTCGATCCTGATCGAGGTGCGCGACGACGGGCGCGGCCTGTCGCGCGACAAATTGATCAAGAAGGCGCGCGAGCGCGGCATCGACGCCCCGGATTCGATGACCGATGCGGAGGTCTGGAGCCTGATCTTCGCGCCCGGATTCTCCACCGCCGACGTCGTCACCGATGTTTCCGGACGTGGCGTCGGCATGGACGTGGTCAAGAAGAACATCACCGCGCTCGGCGGCACCGTCGAGATCGATTCGGCCGAAGGCTACGGCATGAGCGTGAAGGTGCGGCTCCCGCTGACCCTGGCGATCATGGACGGGATGTCGGTGGGCGTGGGCGACGAGGTCTACATCCTGCCCCTGTCCTCGGTGATCGAATCGTTCCAGGTGCAGGCCGAAACCATCAAGACGATCGGCGGCAGCGGTCGGGTGATCGAAGTCCGCGACGAATTCATGCCGGTGCTCGATCTCGAGCAGGTCTTCGGCGTCCCCCGTTTCGATTTCGAGAATGCCGGCGGGATCATGGTCGTCGCCGAAGCCGAGGGCGGCCGGGTCGCGCTGCTGGTCGACCAGTTGCTGGGCCAGCAGCAGGTCGTGGTCAAGAACCTGGAGGCCAACTACCGCCGGGTCAACGACATTTCAGGCGCCACCATCATGGGTGACGGCCGGGTCGCCTTGATCCTGGACGTGGGCAGCCTGGTGCGGCGCTCGCGCCACTGACACGCCATTGCAACATCAACAGATTAGGTGCCAGAGATGACATTGAACAACGTGCGAATCGGACCTCGGCTCGGCATCGGCTTCGGTGCGGTGCTGTTGCTGGCCTGTGCGATCGTCGCGATCGCCTGGATGCAGCTGTCGCGAACCGCGACCAGCCTGGGCTTCCTGGAGCGCCAGCAAGAACGCGCGGCGATGGTGCAGCATTGGGAGGCGTCGACGCACCTCAACGTGACGCGCGCGGTCGCCATCGCCAAGGCCAGCGGCCAGCCCGACATCGAGAAGTTCTTCGAGCCGCTGATCAAAGGCACATCGGCTGAAATCAGCCAGTTGCAAAAGACCCTGGACGCAGAAATCGTCAGCGACGAAGGCAAGCGGCTCATGGCCGAGAGCGGCGCCAAGAGGAAGGCGTATCTCGGGTTGCGCGAAGAGCTGATGAAACTGGTGCAGCAGTCCGACGCGCCTGCCGCCGATGCGCTCCTGGCAGAGAAATTCTTGCCGGCCTCCGAAGCCTACCTGACCGCCATGCGCGCGGTCAAAAGCGAGCAGGAGCGCGAGGCCAAGGCCGGCGCCCGAGCGCTCACGGACGGCGTCGAGCTCGCGGAAAACATCCTGCTCGCCCTGCTCGGAGCGAGCCTCCTGCTGGGCGGGACGATGGCGTGGCTGATTTCCCGCTCGATCATCATCCCGCTGCGACGCGGCGCCGAAGCCGCCACGATCATCGCCAGCGGCGACCTGTCGCAAACGGTCGACTCGGCGCACCGCGACGAACTCGGCGACGTGCTGCGCGCGCTCGGCAAGATGCAGGCCGCGTTGCGCGGCCTGGTGAGCGACGTGCGGACCTCGGCCGACAGCATCGGCGTGGCCAGCGCCGAGATCGCCACGGGCAATCAAGACCTGAGCGGGCGCACCGAGCAGACCGCTTCGAACCTGCAAAAGACCGCGTCTTCGATGGAGGAATTGACCGCCACCGTCGGCCAGTCGGCGGACTCGGCCCGCCAAGCCAACCAGCTCGCCACCTCGGCCGCCGAAGTGGCCGCCCGGGGCGGTGTCGTGGTGTCGGAGGTCGTCTCGACCATGAACGACATCAACTCGAGCTCCAAGAAGATCGCCGACATCATCGGCGTGATCGACGGCATCGCGTTCCAGACCAACATCCTCGCGCTCAACGCCGCCGTCGAAGCGGCGCGTGCCGGTGAGCAAGGGCGCGGCTTCGCGGTCGTCGCCAGCGAAGTGCGCTCGCTGGCCCAACGCAGCGCAGAGGCGGCCAAGGAAATCAAGGGACTGATCGGCGCTTCGGTCTCCAAGGTGCAAGATGGCTCGCGCCTGGTCGCCGACGCCGGTCGCACCATGACCGAGATCGTCGGCTCGGTCCAGCGCGTCTCCGACATCATCGGTGAAATCACCGCGGCCTCGGTCGAGCAGAGCCAGGGCATCGGCGAGATCAACGACGCGGTCGCTCAACTCGATCAGATGACCCAGCAAAATGCCGCGCTGGTCGAGCAGTCGGCCGCCGCTGCGGAAAGTCTCAAGGCGCAAGCCGGCAAGCTCGGGCAGGTGATCAACGCCTTCACGCTCGCCCCCGCCTCGGCCCACGTCCCGGCCGTTGGCTTGCCGGTGCCCAAAGCAGCATCGCCGGCCAAGCCGATCGTTCCGAAAAAGGTCGCTTCCAAGGGGGCCCCTGCGGCCATGGGCGCGCCCGCGCCCGTCGCAGCGACCCCGAATCCATCAGCCCACCTGCCGGTACTGACCCAGACCGTGGCGCCACGCGCCATGGCCGAAGCGGTGACCGACGAGTGGGAGACTTTTTGAGCAGGACCTACAGGTTCGGCACCAAGCGTCGATAGATCAAGCAACGGCAGGCGCGGCCCGCCCCGATCACTGCATACCCCAGACAAGGAATTCACACCATGGACATGATGACCGACGCCCGCCAGATCGCCCAGCACGAAGCCGCGCGCAGCGCTGCGGCGATGGGCGGCGAATTCCTCACCTTTCGCCTCGGCGGCGAGGAATACGGCATCGACATCCTGAAGGTTCAGGAAATCCGCTCCTACGAGCAACCCACCCGCATCGCCAACGCGCCGGAATTCATCAAAGGGGTGGTCAACCTGCGCGGGGTGATCGTTCCCATCGTCGACCTGCGTCTGAAGCTCGGCTGCCCCACCGCGGAATACAACAGCTTCACGGTCGTGATCGTTTTGAACGTCAAGGGTCGGGTGGTCGGCGTGGTGGTCGACTCGGTTTCGGACGTCTTGGCGCTCGATGCGCAAACCATCAAGCCGGCGCCCGAGATGAGCTCGGCGATCGACACCAGCTTCATCACCGGCATCGGCAGCGTCGGCGCCCGCATGCTGATCCTGATGGACATCGAGGGGCTGATGGCCAGTGAAGAGATGGGGCTGGTCAACAGCGTCCACTGAGTGCCTGGCGAGACCCCCGATGCGTCGCTGAACGACGCCGTGCGTCAGGTCTCCCCCGCTTCGCGCAGGGTCTGAACCACCGGTCGGCGCAGCACCTCGCGCAGGCCCCACCAGCCGGCCGCCCACGCGAGCAGCGCACCTGCCAGACCTCCAGCCAGAGGGACCCACAGCGGTGCGGTCCATGCGAACTCGAACACGTAGTGCGCCAGCGCCCAGCCGACCCCCAGCGCGGCGATCGAGGCGAGCACGCCGGCGAGGGCTCCCACGCCGAGCAACTCGGCGCGCTGCACCTGCGCGAGCAGGCGGCCGCTGGCACCGAGCGCGCGCATCACCGCGAATTCGCGCGAGCGCGCCTCGCGGGTGGCGGTGACCGCCGAGAACAGCACCACGAGCCCGGCCGCGAGCGTGAAACTGAACAGGAACTCGACCGCTCGCGACACCTGGTCGAGCACTCGCTGGACCTGCGCGATCGACGCCGACACGTCGATGTTGGTGATGTTGGGGAAGTCCCGTGCCAGCGCGTTGTCGAACCCGGCCGCGCCAGCGGGTCCGACCGGGGCCCGGTAAGCTGCGATGTAGCTCACGGGCAGGTCGCCGGCCAAAGTCGCCGTGGTGAACATCACGAAGAAATTGACCCGCATCGAACTCCAGTCCACCTTGCGCAGGCTGGTGATCTTGCCCTCGGCCACGGACCCCGCCACGTCGAAGCGCAAGGTGTCGCCCAGTTTCAGTCCCAGGGTCTGCGCCAGACCCTCTTCGACGCTCACCGAATTCGCCTGGTCGCGGGTCCAGCGGCCGCCGGCAAGCTGGTTGTGGGCCGGCAAATCGGCCGCGTTGCTGAGATTGAACTCGCGATCGAGCAGCCGTTGCGCCCGGTCTTCGGCGTAGTCCTGCGGGCGCACCGGCCGACCGTTGATCGCGACCAGGCGACCGCGGACCATCGGATACCAATCGTAGTGGGAGACACCCGCCGCTTCCAGCGCCGAACGAAACGCCGGGGCCTGGTCGGGCTGGACGTTGATCACGAAGCGGTCCGGCGCATCCTTCGGGGTGGCCTGGCGCCAGCTGGCGATCAGGTCGGTGCGCAACAGCACCAGCAGCACCAGGGCCAGCAAGCCGACACTCAGGGCCGAGACCTGCAGCACCGCGAATGCCGGGCGCGCCGCGATCTGCCGCGTCGCCAGCACCAGCCAGCGCGGTGCAGACGTCTCCGGCACCGCGCGTCGCAACACGCTGACGGCGAACCAGGCGAAGCCTGCGAACAGGGCGACCGCTCCGGCGAACCCGCCCACCGCGATCAGCCCGAGCCGCAGATCGCTCGCCACCGCCAGCAGCAGCGCCGCGAAACCCAGCCCACCCGCGGCGAGCACCAGGGCCGACGCCGGCCGCACGGCCCCGACGTCGCGCCGAATGACGCGCAGCGGGGGCACCTGGGCGAGCTGCAGGACAGGCGGCAGTCCAAAGCCTGCCAGCAAGGTCAAGCCGACCCCGATGCCGAGCAGCGCCGGCCAGATGCCGGGGGCGGGCAAGCGGGTCTCGACCAGACCAGCCAGCAACAGCACGAAAACATAGTGCACGCCGAACCCCAGAACCACGCCCGCCACGCTCGCCAGCAACCCGATCGCGCCGAATTCGGCGATGTATTGCAGCGCGATCGTGCGCTGCGCCAGGCCGAGGACGCGCAACATGGCGCAGTCGTCGAGGTGACGGCCGGCGAAGTCGCGCGAGGCGATGCCGACCGCCACCGCCGCGAGCAGCGCCGACAGCAGGGCGACCAGGTTGAGGAATTTGCCGGCACGGTCGAGGGTCTGGCGCATTTCGGGACGGCCACTGGCGAGCGACTCCACCCGCACGCCACGCACGCCCGCGCGTTTGATGTAGGCCTCGGCCCAGTCGACGAAGCGCTGGACCTGGGCTTGGTCGGACCCGGCCACCGCCAGGCGGTAGGACACTCGGCTGGCCGGCTGAACCAGGCCGGTGGCCGGCAGATCGGCCTGGTTCAGGAGCACCCGGGGGGCGAACGAGGCGAACCCGGTGCCGCGGTCCGGTTCGTTGACGATGGTCTGTGCGATGCGCAAGCTCGCGTCGCCGAGCAGCAAACGCTCTCCGAGTTTGAGACCGAGCGCGGTCAAGAGTGCCGGGTCGACCCAGGCACTCCCCGGCGCTGGCGCCCCGGCGACTTGATGCTCTGCAGCGCCGGCGTCGGCCAGGGTGAGCTGCCCGCGCAGTGGATAGTTCGGGCTGACCGCCTTGACCGCGACCAGTCGGGAGGCACCGCCCTGGGCCGATGCGGCCCGGCCCATGCTCGGAAAACCGGCGGTCGACGCGGTGCTGAGACCGAGCGCGTGCGCCTGCTCGGTGAAGGCCGCCGGGGTCGGCTG
>JALYHO010000156.1 GCA_030776545.1 Pseudomonadota bacterium
CCGGGCCACTGTCAGTGCCCAATGTCCGGTGGGGCGAGTGGTTCCCCATGTCGCCCTGGCCTGTCGGCCTCAACCCGTGTTGCGCAGCCCCGCCGCAATGCCGTTGATCGATATGTGGATCCCGGTCTGAACCCGCGCGTTCTCCGGGTCTCCTTCCTTGCGTTCTCGATACCGCCGCATCAGCTCCACCTGCAGATGGTTGAGGGGGTCCAGATAAGGAAATCGGTGCTCGATCGAACGCGCCAGGGACGGGTTGGATGCCAGCCGATCCGTCTGCCCGCTGATGAGCGCGAGCGCTTCGTTGGTGGCCTGCCACTCGGCGCGGATCAGCCCGAAGATGCGCCGGCCCAGCCGCTTGTCGGGGACCAGTTCGACATACCGAGCGGCGATGGCCAGGTCGCTCTTGGCGATGACCATGTCGAGGTTGGACATCAGGGTGCTGAAAAACGGCCATTGCCGATACATTTTTTGCAGCAGGGCAAGACGTTCCTTGCGCTGCTTGGGCTCCTGGCCCAGGAAGGCGGCGATCGCTGAGCCGAAACCGCACCAGCCCGGCAGCGCGACCCGGCACTGCCCCCAACTGAACGACCAGGGGATCGCGCGCAGGTCTTCGATGGCCTGGGTCGCCTTGCGCGAGGCAGGGCGCGAGCCGATGTTGAGTTCGGCGATCTCGCGGATCGGCGTGGCGCTGAAGAAGTAGTCGGTGAAGCCTTCGGTCTCGTAGACCAGGCGGCGGTAGGCTTGGAAGCTCGCTTCGCTGATGTGCGCCGCCGCGTCGAGAAAGCGCGTCGGCGGACTCTTGCTCGGGTTGAGCAGCGTGGCCTCGAGCGTGGCCGCGACGAGCGTCTCCAGGTTGCGGCGGCCGATTTCCGGGTGCGCGTATTTCGATGCGATCACTTCACCCTGTTCGGTCAGGCGGATCTGCCCGTTGACCGTGCCGGGCGGCTGCGCGAGGATGGCCTGGTAGCTCGGGCCGCCGCCGCGCCCGACCGTGCCACCCCGGCCGTGAAAGAGGCGCAAGGTCAGGCCGTGCTCGGCGCGCAGCGTCGCAAAGAGCGCCACCAGGTCGATCTCGGCGCGATAGAGCTCCCAGTTGCTGGTGAAGCTGCCGCCGTCCTTGTTGCTGTCGCTGTAACCCAGCATGATGTCCTGCTCGGCGCCACTGCGTTTGATCAGTGCGGCGATGCCGGGCAGCGCGTAGAACGCGCGCATGATGGGTGCGGCGTTGCGCAGGTCGCCGATGGTCTCGAACAGGGGAGACACGATCAGGTCGCTGATGGCCCCGCCGCTGTCGTCGAGCGTGCCGCGCAGCAGGCCCACCTCCTTGAGCAGCAGCATCACTTCGAGCAGGTCGCTCACCGCTTCGGTGTGCGAGATGATGTAGTGGCGGATCGCCGCGCGGCCATAGCGCTGCAGCATCGCGACCGCGGCCTCGAAGATCGCCAGTTCGCTCAGCGTGTGCTCGCTGTAGCTTGCCGCGCGCACCCGCAAGGGGCGGGCATCGTTGAGTTGCTGCACGAGCAGCTCGCGCCGCGCCTCTTCGGGCAGCGCGCTGTAGTCGGCCTCGAGCTTGGCCACGCGAAGCAATTCGGCCACCACCGCCTCGTGCTTGTCCGAACTCTGGCGCAAGTCGACGGTCGCGAGATGAAAGCCGAACACCTGCACTGCCCTCATGAGGGGGCGCAGGCGCGGTGCCGCCAGCGCTTGGGCGTGATGGGTGCTGAGCGAAGCGTCGATCACCTGCAGGTCGGCGAGGAAGGAGTCGGCGTCGGGATAGGGATTTTGCGGGGCCACCGCGTGGCGCAGTGCCTCGGTCCCCGTGAGCTGTTCGAGGGTCGCGGCCAGCCGTGCGTACATGCCGATGAGCGCGCGCCGGTACGGTTCGTCGGTGCGGTGCACCCCCTGGTCGGGCGAACGCGCGGCAAGCGCCTTCATCGCCTCGCTCACCGGGGCCAGGCTGGCGGAAATCGAGAGCTCCGCACCCAGTTCGTGAACCTCGGTAAGGTAAAAACGCAGCGCCGTTTCGGCCTGGCGCGCCAGCGCCATGCGCAAGGTGTCGGCGGTGACGAAGGGGTTGCCGTCGCGGTCCCCGCCGATCCAGTTGCCCATCCGAAAGAAAGGTGCGATCGAGTGGCCCGGCAGCGCCCGCTCGAGCTCGCGGTACATGCGCGGCACCTGGCGCAGGAAGGTCGAGCGGTAGTAGCTCAGGGCGTTTTCGATCTCGTCGGCCACCGTGAGCTTGGCCGTGCGCAGCATCCGGGTCTGCCAGATCTGGGTGACCCGCGCCCGGATCAGGGCCTCGTTCTCGGCCGCCTCGCGCTCGGTGTGCAGGGCCTCGCGTTGCTCGACCAGTTCGGCGATGGCGCGCTCGGCGTCGAGGATGCTTTTGCGCTGGACCTCGGTCGGGTGGGCCGTCAGCACGGGGGAGATGTAGGCGTGCGCCAGGGTGCGCGCGATGTCGTCGCCGCGGATGTCGGCCTGGGCCAGGCGTTCCAGGGTCATCGCCAGCGAGCCTTCCTGCAGGTGCCCCTGGCGCTCATGGTGCTCGCGGCGACGCACGTGGTGCCGGTCCTCGGCGATGTTGGCCAGGTGCGAAAAATAGCTGAAGGCCCGGATCACGCTCACGGTCTGGTCGCCCGACAGGTTCTTCAGCAGCCGGTCGAGCGCGCGTCCCGCCGGTGCGTCGCTCTTGAGCCGGTAGGCGACCGAAAGCTGGCGGATGCGTTCGACCAGTTCGAAGGCTTCCTTGCCGTCTTGCTCGCGAATCACGTCGCCGAGGATCCGGCCCAGCAGCCGGATGTCCTCCACCAGCGGCCGGTTCTTTTCGGCGGCGTCGAGGAGGGCTTTGCGCTTCGTGGAGGAGGATCCGGCGGACGCCATGGAATGAACTTTCGATGTAATTTCGTTACGGGAGCCGATGCTAGCAGCCACTGCCGCCATGTCTGATGCAAGAGGTACGCCTGCTAGCATCCCGACCATGACCCGACCCCTCCTGATCGCCACGCGCGAGAGCCGTTTGGCGCTCTGGCAGGCCGAGCACGTGCGCACGCTGCTGGCCGAGCGGTTCGGGCTCGACGTCGAACTGCTTGGCATGACCACCCGTGGCGACCAGATCCTCGACCGCAGCCTGGCCAAGGTCGGCGGCAAGGGACTCTTCGTGAAGGAGCTCGAAACCGCCCTCGAGGAGGGCCGGGCGGAACTCGCGGTGCACTCGCTCAAGGACGTGCCGATGGACCTTCCTGAGGGTTTCGAGCTGGCGGCGGTCCTCGAACGCGAGGACCCGCGCGATGCGTTCGTCTCGAGCCGGCATGCCTCGCTTGCGGCGCTGCCGCAAGGCGCGGTGGTCGGCACCTCCAGCTTGCGCCGCGTGGTGCAGCTCCTTGCCCTGCGCCCCGATCTGTCGGTTCTGCCCTTGCGCGGCAATCTCGACACGCGCCTGCGCAAGCTCGACGAAGGCACTTACGACGCCATCGTGCTCGCAGCCGCGGGGTTGCGCCGGCTCGGCCTGGCCGATCGCATTCGTGAGTTGTTCGCGCCAGAGGCCATGCTGCCTTGCGCCGGGCAGGGCGCGCTCGGGGTCGAGGTTCGCAGCGACGCCACCGACCTGCGGGCCCGCCTGGCCACACTGGTGCACCGCCCGACCTGGCTCGCGGTCCAGGCCGAACGGGCGGTGTCGCGCGCCCTTGGCGGCAGCTGCAGCATGCCGCTGGCGGCGCACGCCACCTGGAACGGCCCGCTCCTGAGCTTGCAGGCGGCGCTCGGGCACGCCCTCGATCCTCACCGAGACCTGCTGCGCGCCGCCGTCAGCGGACCGGTGCGCTCGGATGACGGCGCGCGCGCGTTGGGGG
>JALYHO010000157.1 GCA_030776545.1 Pseudomonadota bacterium
GCGCTCGTCGGCGCGCCGCGCCAGGTGCAACGCGTGCGCCTCGTCGACATGAAGGATCGCGCCGAGCGCGTCGTGCGACGCCACCCGGGACAAGAGATGCTTTGTTACTTCGACGCTCGAGACGCTCTTTGCCTGCAGTGCCGCACCGAGTTCGGCCACCCCCATGTCGTGGATCGGTTTCATGCGCCGATCACTTTCGGGACCAGGAACAGGCCGTCTTCGACCGCTGGCGCGCTGCGCTGATTGGCCAGGCGCCCGTCGACCTCCGTGACCTCGTCCTCGCGCAGGCGCAGACTGACCGCTTGCACGGCGGACAGGGGGGTGTAGAGGGGCTCGACGCCGCGGGTGTCGACCGCGCTCATCTGCTCGACGATGCCGAAGAAACCGTTGAGCTGGGTCAGCATCGCGGCCTGCTCGGCAGGTTCGAGCTCGAGCCGCGCCAGCTGGGCGATGCGGCTCACGTCGTCGGAAGTCAGGGCCATGGGAAACGGGGCGGGTGGGGCAGGTTTCGAGTTCGAGGAGCGGCGCAAATCGGTCAAAAGCCGCAGGGCTTGCGGTATTATCTCCGGTTATCCACATGCCTTGACGCCGAGGTGAACATCCGCGCGGCTCGTGCGAACCTACCAAACGGACCCCAACGGACCCCACCGGAATCAGCGACCCACGGACCGCCCGGCGCCCCACAACACATCCACCACGGATCGATTCATCCCCTAGCGCTGTGTCTGCTTCGTTGAGCGCAGGCCGGGCGACGAGTCCCACACCCCACACAACATGTTCGGATCCTTTCGTCGCTACTTTTCGACTGATCTGGCCATCGACCTCGGCACCGCCAACACGCTGATCTATGTGCGTGGCAAAGGCATCGTCCTCGATGAGCCCTCCGTGGTCGCCATCCGCCACGAGGGCGGGCCCAACGGCAAGAAGACCATCCAGGCGGTCGGCGCCGAGGCCAAGGCCATGCTCGGCAAGGTCCCGGGCAACATCGAGGCGATCCGCCCGATGAAGGACGGCGTCATCGCCGACTTCACCGTTACCGAGCAGATGCTCAAGCAGTTCATCAAGATGGTCCATCCGCGCTCGGTGCTGCGTCCGAGTCCGCGGATCATCATTTGCGTCCCGTGCGGCTCGACCCAGGTCGAACGCCGCGCGATCCGCGAGTCGGCCCTCGGCGCCGGCGCCTCCGACGTCTACCTGATCGAAGAGCCCATGGCCGCAGCGATCGGCGCCGGGCTGCCCGTGTCGGAGGCCAGCGGCTCGATGGTCGTGGACATCGGCGGCGGCACGACCGAAGTCGGCGTCATCTCGCTCGGCGGCATGGTCTACAAGGGCAGCATCCGCGTCGGCGGCGACAAATTCGACGAATCGATCATCAACTACATCCGTCGCAACTACGGCATGTTGATCGGCGAGCCCACCGCCGAGGCGATCAAGAAGAGCATCGGCAGCGCGTTCCCGGGCTCGGAAGTCAAGGAAATGGAAGTCAAGGGGCGCAACCTCAGCGAAGGCGTCCCGCGCAGTTTCACGATCAGCAGCAACGAGATCCTCGAGGCCCTCACCGACCCGCTCAACCAGATGGTCTCGGCGGTCAAGAACGCGCTCGAGCAAACCCCTCCCGAACTCGGCGCCGACATCGCCGAACGCGGCATGATGCTGACCGGTGGCGGTGCGTTGCTGCGCGATCTGGATCGCCTGCTCTCCGAGGAAACCGGCCTGCCCGTGCTGGTCGCCGAAGACCCTCTGACCTGTGTCGTGCGCGGCTGCGGGATGGCGCTGGAGCGGATGGAGCGCCTGGGCAGTATCTTCACGTCGGAGTGATCGCCCGCGTGGCGGCAGCGTCCCGACCCGCACGTGCCGCCGCTTCCTGACGCTCGCGCGATGTCCCGATGTCCATAGGCACGATCGATCGCACGCCGCCGCCCTTCTTCCGGCAGGGCCCGTCGGCGCTGACCAAGTTGATCCTGTGTTCGGCGCTCGCGCTGTTCCTCATGGTGGCGGACAACCGCTTCGCGGTGACCCGCCAACTGCGCGCGGCGCTCGCGACTGCTCTTTACTACCCGCAGCAGGCGCTGCTGGTTCCGGTGCAGGCGGTCCAGGGGGGAAGCGGTTACTTCATGGGCCTCAAGGATGCGCTGGCCCATGAAGAAGCCGGCAAGCGCGCACTCGCGATGCAGTCCGAGCGGGCCCTGCGGGTCGAACAGCTGCAAACCGAAAATGCCCGCCTGCGCGCGCTCCTCGACCTGCGGCCCACCCTGAGCGTCAAGTCGCGCGCCGCCGAGGTGCTGTACGAGGCCTCGGACCCCTATTCCCGCAAGGTCGTGATCGACCGCGGTGCGGCCAACGGCGTCGAACTGGCCTCGCCGGTGATCAACGAGGCCGGGGTGCTCGGACAGGTGACCCGGGTCTACCCCTTGTCCAGCGAAGTGACCCTTCTCACCGACAAGGACGCCGCCATTCCCGTCCTCAATACCCGCACCCAGGCGCGCGGGGCGGCCTTCGGAAGCGCGGGCGTGACCGGAGGCGCGCTGGAAATGCGATTCATGGCTGGCAATGCGGACGTCCAGGTCGGCGACGTCCTCACCACCTCCGGGGTCGACGGGGTCTACCCGCCCGGGCTGCCGGTGGCCAAGGTCGCGAGCGTCGATCGCAAGCTCGACTCGGGTTTCGCCCGCATCGTGCTCGCTCCCAGCGCGCGCAGCGACGGCGTCCGCCATGTGCTGGTGGTCGACCCGGTCGGCCTGCAGATGCCGGCCCGACCGGACGCGGTCCCGGCCGAAGACGCGCGGGCTTCGGCGCCCCGCCGGGGCAACCGCCCGAAGCCGGCGGCCAGCGCACCATGATCATGCCGCGCGCCTCCGGCCAGTTGTTGCTGCCGGTCAACCCGCTGTTCGTCGCCTTCACGCTGGTGTTCGCGTTCGTGCTCAACATCGTCCCCCTCGGGCGGGTGCCGATGCTCCCCGACTTCGTCGCGCTGGTGCTGGTCTTCTGGAACGTTCACCAGTCGCGCCGGGTGGGGGTGGGGCTGGCCTTCCTGTTCGGGTTGGTGATGGACGTGCACGCGGGCGCGGTCCTCGGCCAGCACGCGCTGGCCTACACGCTGCTGAGCTTTTTCGCGATCACCATCCATCGGCGGCTGCTGTGGTTCACGGTGCCGTCCCAGGCGGTGCAGATCCTGCCGCTCTTTTTCGCTGCGCACGCGGTGTCGCTGCTGGTCCGGATGATCGCGGGCGGCATGTTCCCGGGGTGGCAGGTGTTGCTCGCACCCGTCTTCGAAGCGTTACTTTGGCCGATTGCGACCTGGTTGTTGCTCGCGCCTCAACGCAGGGCGCCCGATCCGGATCAAAATCGGCCCTTGTGAGCCCGCGGGTGACGCGCTCCCTCAGATCGACATGACCGAACTCAAGAACGTAGAGCAGGAAGTCGGGCGTTTTCGCATGCGCCTGGCGGCCGCGGGTGCGTTCGTCCTGTTCGCATTCGGGCTCCTCGGCAGCCGCCTGGTCTATCTGCAGATCTACAAGCACGAAGAACTCTCGGTGCAGGCCGAGAACAACCGCATCACGGTCGTGCCCATCGTCCCGAACCGCGGCCTGATCCTGGACCGAAACGGCATCGTGCTGGCCAACAACTATTCGGCCTACACGCTCGAGCTGACGCCCTCCAAGATCGACGACCTGGACGCGACCATCGACCAGCTCGCCGACATCGTGCCGATCGAGCCGCGCGACCGCAAGCGCTTCAAGCGGTTGATGGACGAGAACAAGAGCTTCGAGTCGCTGCCCATTCGCACCAAGCTGAGCGACGACGAGGTCGCCCGGTTCACCGCACAGCGCTTTCGCTTCAAAGGCGTCGACATCAAGGCGCGGCTGTTCCGCAACTATCCCCTGGGCGAGGTCGGCAGCCACCTCATCGGCTACATCGGCCGCATCAACGAGGCCGAGAAGGACAAGATCGACGACTCCGACGACGAAGCCAACTACCGCGGCACCCAGTACATCGGCAAGCTCGGCATCGAGCAGAGCTACGAGGCCGAACTGCACGGCACCACCGGCTTCGAGGAAATGGAGACCAGCGCCAGCGGCCACCCGGTGCGGCGCCTCGACAGCAAACCGGCGACGCCCGGCAATGCGCTGGTGATGTCGATCGACATCCGCCTGCAGGCGCTGGTCGAAGACCTGTTCGGCGATCGGCGCGGCGCCCTGGTGGCGATCGACCCCCGCAACGGCGAGGTGCTGGCCTTCGTCAGCAAGCCCAATTTCGACCCCAACCTGTTTGTCGACGGCATCGACGCCGACAACTGGAAGCTGCTCAACGAGTCGCTCGACAAGCCCCTGCTCAACCGCGCGTTGCGCGGGACCTACTCGCCGGGTTCGACCTACAAGCCGTTCATGGCACTGGCGGCGCTCACGCTCGGCAAGCGCACGCCGCAACAGACCACCTACGACCCCGGCTACTACAACTTCGGCGGCCACACCTTCCGCGACGACAAACCCGGGGGGCACGGCACGGTCGACATGTACCGCTCCATCGTCGAGTCCTGCGACACCTACTACTACGCCCTCGCCAACGACCTGGGCGTCGACGCCATCCACGATTTCATGGCGCCCCTGGGCCTGGGACAACTCACCGGCATCGACGTCCAGGGCGAATTGCGTGGCGTGCTGCCGTCCACCGAGTGGAAGCGCAACGCCTACAAGAAGAAAGAACTGCAGAAGTGGTATGCCGGGGAGACCATCTCGCTCGGCATCGGCCAGGGCCAGAACACCTTCACGATGCTGCAGATGGCCCAGGCCACCGCGGCGCTCGCCTCCGGGGGTCAACGGTTCAAGCCGCACCTGGTCAAGGTGGTCGAGAATTTCGAAACCCGGCAACAGCGCCGCGCCGTCGGTGAGGCCTTGCCGCCCCTCAACTGGAAGCCCGAGCACGTCGAGTTCATCCGCCGGGCGATGTTCGGCGTGACCCAGGAGGGCACCTCGCGCGCGATCTTCCAGGGCGCGAGCTACCAGTCGGGCGGCAAGACCGGCACCGCGCAGGTGGTCGGCATCAAGGCCGGCGAGAAATACAACGCTCACCAGGTCGACGAGCGCCATCGCGACAACGCCCTGTACGAAGCGTTCGCCCCGGTCGACGAACCCCGGATCGCGGTGGCGCTGGTGGTCGAGAACGCCGGCTGGGGCGCCGGGGCGGCCGCGCCGATCGCGCGCCGGGTGTTCGACTACGTGATCAACGGCCAGTACCCCAGCGAAGCCGACATCGCGGCGACGCGCCTGGGCCAGTCCACCGTGCCGATCGGCATTCCCCGGGCGATCGGCGACGTTCCACTGCCCGGAATCACCATCGACGGCGCGTCTGCAGCGCTGATCACCCCAGTGCCGGCGCCACCCGGGCCGGCTCCGGCGCTCGCCTCCGGGGGTCAACGGTTCAAGCCGCA
>JALYHO010000158.1 GCA_030776545.1 Pseudomonadota bacterium
GTCGCGGCGGGCTCGAACGGGGCGCCGCACTGCCGGCAAAAGCGCGCGCCTTCGGCATTCTCCGCATCACATTTCAGGCAGCGCTTGGACATCCACGTCTTCTTTCACCGAGCATCCCGCCGGGTCCCGGGACATTCTCGCTGCGTTGCGCGCGCTTTCGCAACCGCGGGTCATGCCGGGGCGGCGGGCCACGTCGGCAGGCACCGGGCGTTCCCATCGTCGGTGTCGCCGCAGCGTGCGCAGTGCCACGTCCAGCGTTGCGGGGCGTCCGCGGGCGGTGGCGCCGGAGCGAGCGCACGGTGCACGCTGTCGAGCGCCGCGCGGAGCCGGTCGCCGCCGCTGCCGTAGACCACCCCATAGGCCACGCCGGCCCGGGCCAGCGCTTGCCGTACCTTCGTGTCGACGGGTCCGCGCACGTGCGGGCCGTCGCGCTGCAAGCCGTCGGGTTGCCACGGCAGATCGATCGCGGTGACGAGAGTCAGGTCGCAGCCGTCGGCGTGCGCGGCTTCGGCGTCGGCATAAAGACTCGTGTCGCCGAACACTTGATCGCTGTAGACGGCGATCATCAGTGCGCTCGTGTCGGCGACGACCACCTCGTGCCGGGCCGCCGCGGCGGCGATGCGCTGTGTCTGGGCCTGAGCGATGTCGCGTTGCTCGTCCTCTCGCGGGGTGCGCTGCCGTTGGTCGCAAAATTCGCGCAGGGCCTCGGTCACCACCGTCGCGTCGCGGCCTTCGCGTCGGAGCGCCCCGGCGAGCGCGTGGGCCAGGGTGGTCTTGCCGGTGCTTTCAGCGCCCAGCAGCGCGATCACGTAGCCACCGCGCTGGGCACTCATGCCGCGAGCATGCGATGCCACGCGCGCCATCCCGCCACCGCCATGGCGGCCAGCAGCGCGTACAGCAGAACGGTCAGCCACAGCCCCTTGTAGGCGAACAGGCCGACACCGACCAGGTTGGTCACGATCCAGGTCGGCCAGTTCTCGATGTACTTGCGGCCGAGCAGGTACTGGCCGATCACGCTGGCGGCGGTCGGGAACGCGTCCCACCAGGGCACATCGGTGTTGGTGTAGCGACGCAGAAAAAGACCGAGGGCGGCCCAGCCCGCAGCCAGGGCGCCCAGGAGCCACCAGCGCGCGCGGGCGGGCAGGCGCCGAACCCGCAGCGGGGCGCCTTGCGGCGTGGTGCCGCGCAGCCATTGCCACCAGCCCCAGAGCGCCAGCAGCGCGAAAAACACTTGCAGGCTCGCGTCGCCATAGAGGCGGCTGTCCCAGAACAGCGCCACGTAGAGCAGCGAGCTGAGGGCGGCGAGTGGCCAGGCGCCCGGGTGCACCCGCATGTTGAGCACCACCATGACCAGGGTCAGCACGACCGCGACGAGTTCGAGCCAGGTCGCGGCGGCCCCCCCCAGCGAGAACGCCGGCGCCAGGGCGAGCGCCCACACCTTTGCCACGAACGGTCCCAGGGTCGAAATGGCAGGGCCCACCGGAGCGAACGCGCCGCGTCAGCGCCGAGCGGGCGAGAGCTGCACCAGGACTTCGTCCGGCTTGATCATCCCGAGTTCGAAGCGAGCTTTCTCCTCGACCATCTCGAGGCCCTCTTTGAGATCGTTGACTTCGGCGGTCAACTGCGCGTTGCGGGCCCGGTCGATCGCATTGGTCGCGGCCTGGTCGGCCAGCTTGGCTCGAAGCTCCATCATGCGCGGCACGCCACCCTTGCCGAACCACAGTTCGGCGTGGATCAGACCGAGCAGTGCGATCAGCGCGAACGTGGCGTAACGCATGCGGTCGACGAGTCCGCCACCCGCTCAGCGCAGGTTGTAGAAGGCACCCCGCCCGGGGTAGGTCGCGACGTCGCCGAGGTCTTCCTCGATCCGCAACAGCTGGTTGTACTTGGCCACACGGTCGCTGCGGCTCATCGATCCGGTCTTGATCTGCCCGGCGTTGGTCCCGACGGCGATGTCGGCGATGGTCGCGTCCTCGGTCTCGCCCGAGCGATGGCTGATGACCGCGGTCCAGCCGGCGCGCTTGGCCATCTCGATTGCCGCGAAGGTTTCGGTGAGCGTGCCGATCTGGTTGATCTTGATGAGGATCGAATTGGCGACTCGGCGCTCGATCCCTTCGCGCAGGATCTTGGTGTTGGTGACGAAAAGGTCGTCGCCGACCAACTGCACCCTGGCGCCGAGCCGCTCGTTGAGATGCTTCCAGCCGTCCCAGTCGCCTTCATGCATGCCGTCTTCGATGCTGACGATCGGGTACTTGTCGACCCAGCCCGCGAGCATGTCGGTCCACTCGGGCGCCGAGAGGACCTTGCCTTCGCCTTCGAGATGGTATTTGCCGTCCTTGTAGAACTCGCTCGCCGCGCAGTCCAGGCCGATGCCGATCTGCGTGCCCGCGGCATAGCCGGCCTTGTCGATCGCCTCGAGGATCATCTGGATGGCGGCTTCGTGACCCAGGCCGCTGGGTGCGAACCCGCCCTCGTCGCCGACGGCGGTGCTGATGCCGCGGTCGCTCAGGATCTTCTTCAAGGCGTGGAACACCTCGGCCCCGTAGCGGACCGCCTCCCGAAAGCTCGGCGCACCGAGCGGGATGATCATGAATTCCTGCAGATCGAGGTTGTTGTTGGCGTGGGCCCCGCCGTTGATCACGTTCATCATCGGCACCGGCATCTGCATGGCACCGGAGCCGCCGAAGTAACGATAGAGCGGCAGGCCCGATTCTTCGGCTGCCGCGCGGGCCACGGCCATGCTCACGGCCAGGGTCGCGTTGGCGCCCAGCCGGCTCTTGTTCTCGGTGCCGTCCAGGTCGATCAGGGTGCGGTCGAGAAACGCCTGCTCGCTGGCGTCGAGGCCGAGCACGGCTTCGGAAATTTCGGTGTTGACGTGTTCGACCGCCTTGAGCACGCCCTTGCCGAGATAGCGGGACATGTCGCCGTCGCGCAGTTCGATCGCTTCGCGCGAACCGGTCGAGGCGCCCGACGGGACGGCGGCGCGGCCCATCGTCCCGGACTCCAGCAACACGTCGCATTCGACGGTCGGATTGCCCCGACTGTCGAGTATTTCGCGTCCAACAATGTCAACAATTGCGCTCATGAAATGTGGCTTTCTGTGTCCTGGTGAATTCGGACGCGTCCCGGGGGGGCGAGTTTCATAGGTGAGTTTAGTGGAAGTTGCTTTGCGCACCCACCTCCGGCGCTGCGAAAAGCCTGCCCGGTCGCTGCCTCAAGCCACCGGGAGGGCCGCCGAAAAGGTGTCCAGCCGGACACAGCGCGACGCGAGATCCGGCCTCTCGGCCGCCGGACCACCACGGTCGCCCTTGCCATTCCACCAGGAGAGCTTCCAGTGTTCCAGCGACTCAAGGTTTCCACTCGACTCATCGCGGCCTTCGGCACCCTCGCCGTGCTGGCCATGGTCCTGTCCGGCTATGGTCTCCACAGCATGGCGAGCGTCGAAGACCAGCTGGTCTCGATCGTCGACGTCAACAACCCCGAAGGGGCGTGGGCCGACACCATGCGCGTCAGCGTCAGCGAAGCGGGTTCGCTCGATCGCAACCTGGCCCTGCTCTCGGACGAGAAGGCGATGGCGGTCGAGCATGCCCACTTGAAGGCGGCCCTGGCCGACTACGACCGCGCCGAGACCGCGCTCGACAAATTGTTCGCCCTGCCCGAGACAACCGAGCGCGAGCGCCACGCCATGGCAGCGCTGAAACTGCAGAAGGCCAAGGCCCTGCCGGTGATCGAACAAGCCGCCGCACTCGGGTTGGCCAACCACAACGAAGAAGCCGCCAAGGTGCTGATCAACGTGTTGCAGCCGATCCAGCAAGCCTGGCTCGACCAGTTGACCGCCCTGGTCAAACTCGAGGCCGAGCTGAATGGCGATGCCGGCCGCGAGGCGCACGCCACCTATGCCCGCTCCAAGTGGATCTTCCTGGCGTTGACGGCTGCGGCGGGCTTGATCGCCGTGGTCTTGACCGCATGGGTCACGCGTGGACTGACCCGGCAACTCGGCGCCGAACCATCCGACCTGGCCGACTTGGCGGGCGCCATGGCACAGGGGGATCTGAGCCGACCCATTGCGCTGAAGGGTGCGCACCCCTCGAGCGTGGTGTGTGCGATGGCGACCATGCAGCAGGCGCTGCGCCAGGTGGTCGGCGAGGTGCGCAGCAGCAGCGACTCGATCGCCACCGGCGCGAGCCAGATCGCCACCGGCAATTCCGACCTGTCGCAGCGGACCCAGGAACAGGCAGGCAGCGTCGAAGAGACCGCGGCGTCGATGGAGCAGATCGGCTCGACCGTCAAGAACAGCGCCGAAGCGGCGGCGCAGGCGTCGGAGCTGGCGCGCGTGACCAGCGGTGCGGTGCTCGAAGGCGGCGCCGCGGTGCAGCGCGTCGTCGCGACCATGACCGACATTTCGACCAGCAGCCGCCGCATGTCCGACATCATCGGAACCATCGACGGCATCGCGTTCCAGACCAACATCCTTGCGCTCAACGCCGCCGTCGAAGCAGCGCGGGCCGGAGAGCAGGGCCGAGGCTTCGCCGTCGTCGCCAGCGAAGTGCGCTCGCTGGCGCAGCGCAGCGCCCAGGCGGCCCGCGAGATCAAGGGCCTGATCGACGCGAGCGTGGCCGACGTCAGCAGCGGGACGCAGCAGGTCAGCGCCGCGGGCGAGACCATGAAGGGCATCGTCGAACGGGTCGACCGGATGAGCCAGTTCGTGAGCGAGATCAGCCGCGCGACACGGGAGCAGAGCCTCGGCCTCGCGCAAGTCGGCACCGCGATGCAGCAGATCGACCGCATATCGCAGCAAAATTCCGCCCTGGTGGAGCAATCGGCGGCGGCGGCGTCGAGCTTGCAGACGCAGGCGGAGAAGCTGGTTCGGGCGGTTGGGATTTTTCAGTTGGGGCACTGAAGAATTGCTTCGCAGTTCTTCAGTGCTTGTGAATGGTTTGGGCAGGACGGCGGAGCCGGATCCTGACCAAAGGGGCTGCGCTTTCGTGTGCCCCGCGCGGCCGGGAGGAGGGCGGGTCGAGGGGTGCTCGGCGTGCCGGCGGGGCGGTTAGGCCGCGAAGTCGTTTTCCAGGAGAGGCTGTGCCTTGACGACGCGGTCGAGGGCGGCGAGCTGCTCGAGCAACGCGCGCATGTGCTTCAGGGGCACGGCGTTCGGGCCGTCGCTCAGGGCCTGCGCGGGGTCGGGGTGGGTTTCCATGAAGACCCCTGCGACGCCGACGGCGACCGCGGCGCGCGCCAGGACCGGGACGAATTCGCGCTGACCTCCGGAACTCGTGCCTTGGCCGCCCGGAAGCTGCACGGAGTGGGTGGCGTCGAAGACGACGGGCGCTCCGGTCTCGCGCATGATGGCCAGGCTGCGCATGTCGGAGACGAGGTTGTTGTAGCCGAAACTCGCGCCACGCTCGCAGGCCATGAAATTGTCTTCGGGCAGGCCCATCTCGCGGGCCGCGGCGCGCGCCTTGTCGATCACGTTCTTCATGTCGTGCGGCGCGAGGAACTGGCCTTTCTTGATGTTGACCGGTTTGCCCGACTGCGCGACCGCGCGGATGAAATCGGTCTGCCGACACAGGAAGGCGGGTGTCTGAAGGACATCGACCACGCCGGCCACCTCGGCGATCTGCGTCGCATCGTGCAAATCGGTCAACACCGGCAGGTCGAGTTCGCGCTTGACACGCGCGAGGATCTCGAGCCCCTTGTCCATCCCGGGGCCGCGAAAGGTGCCTCCCGACGACCGGTTGGCCTTGTCGAAACTGCTCTTGAAGATGAACGGAATGCCGAGCTCTCGGGTCATTTCCTTGAGCTGCCCGGCGACCTCCATCTGCAACGCCAGGGACTCGATCACGCACGGCCCGGCGATCAGGAAGAAGGGCCGGTCGATCCCGACCTCGAAACCGCAGAGCTTCACGCCGCCACCTTTTGCTCCTGGGCGGCACGTTGGTGGTCGAGCGCCGCCTTCACATAGCTGATGAAAAGCGGGTGGCCGTCCCACGGCGTGCTTTTGAACTCGGGGTGGAATTGCACGCCGACGAACCATGGATGCTGCGATTGCGGCAATTCGACGATTTCGGTGAGCTTTTCGCGCTGGGTGATGGCCGAGATCACCAGTCCGGCCTGCTGCAACCGTTCCAGGTAATGCTCGTTGGCCTCGTAGCGGTGCCGATGGCGTTCGGTCACGACCTTGCCGTAGATCTGGTGGGCCAGCGTGCCGGGAGTCACGTCCGAACTCTGGGCCCCCAGGCGCATCGTGCCACCCAGGTCGGAGTGGACGTCGCGTCTCTGGATGCTGCCGTCGGCGTCCTGCCATTCGTCGATCAGGGCGATCACGGGGTGCGGCGTTTCGGGTTCGAATTCGGTGCTGTTGGCGTGCTCGAGGCCGGCCAGGTTGCGCGCCACCTCGATCGTCGCGACCTGCATTCCGAGGCAGATGCCGAGGTAGGGAATCTTGTGCTCGCGCGCGTACTGCGCGGTCCGGATCTTGCCTTCGACCCCACGCTTGCCGAAGCCACCGGGCACCAGCACCGCGTCGTAGCGGGCGAGCTGGTCGATGTTGTCGTCGCCGAGCGTTTCGGAGTCGACATACTCGATCCGCACGCGGGCGTGATTGTGGATGCCGGCGTGGCGCAGCGCTTCGTTGAGCGACTTGTACGAGTCGGACAAGTCGGTGTATTTGCCGCACATGGCGATCGTCACTTCGTACTTCGGGTGCTCGACCTCGGCCACCAGCTTGTCCCAGCGCTTGAGGTTGGCCGGCCGGGTCAGCAACTGCAGCTTCATGCAGATCAGTTCGTCCAGACGCTGCTCGTGGAGCATGCGCGGCACCTTGTAGATGGTGTCCACGTCCCACATCGAGATCACCCCGGGCAAGGCGACGTTGGTGAACAGCGAGATCTTGTCGCGTTCGTCGTCGGGGATTTCGCGGTCGGCGCGGCACAGCAAGGCGTCGGGCTGGATGCCGATCTCGCGCATCTTCTGCACCGTGTGCTGGGTCGGCTTGGTCTTGAGTTCGCCCGCGGCGGCGATCCACGGCACGTAGGTCAGGTGCACGAAGGCGGAGTTGGTCGGTCCGGCGCGCAGCGCCATCTGACGCACCGCTTCCAGGAAGGGAAGCGACTCGATGTCGCCGACCGTGCCACCGATCTCGACGATCGCCACATCGACGTCGTTGGCGCCGCGTTTGACGAATTCCTGGATCTCGTTGGTGACGTGCGGAATCACTTGCACGGTCTTGCCGAGATAGTCGCCGCGGCGCTCTTTCTCGAGCACCGATTTGTAGATCTGGCCGGTCGTGAAGTTGTTGCTGCGCTTCATGCGGGTGCTGATGAAGCGCTCGTAGTGGCCGAGATCCAGGTCGGTTTCGGCGCCGTCGTCGGTGACGAACACCTCGCCATGCTGGAACGGCGACATGGTGCCCGGATCGACGTTCAGATAGGGATCGAGCTTGATCAGGGTGACCTTCAGGCCCCTGGACTCGAGTATCGCCGCGAGCGATGCAGAAGCGATGCCCTTGCCCAGCGAGGACACCACACCGCCGGTGACAAAGACGAACTTGGTCATTGGGTGCAGCAGCTGCTCGACACAACCGCTCTGGTGGGAAAGCGTGATTATAGGCAGTGCGCCGCGAGCGACGCAGCGCGCTCGGCAGGCCCGGGCGGACGCATCGCGGCGACCAGCTCGAGCACGGTCGCGGCCGTCTCGTCGGGCCGCTCGAACGGGAACAGGTGCGAGCCGTCGATGGCGACGATGCGCCCGCGCCCGCCGGCGATCAAGCGCCGTGTGCCGGCCACGCCCACCATGCGCATCTCGCGCGATTCGGTGCCGCGCACGAACCCGACGTCGCATCGCAGCGGATGCGCGCGCAGCACCCTGGCCAGGTGATGAGGCAGGGTGTCGTAGATCGCGGTCTCGATCTCGCGCTCGAAACTCAAGCGCCGCTGCGTGCCATCGGCCTGCGTGCCAGCGGCGATGTAGTCGGCCAGGCAGCGCGGGTCCCAGCGCGAGAAGGCCGGTTTCGCGGCGAAATGGGCATGGGCTTCCTCGGCGCCGGCCCAGAGGTGGCGCCGCCGGCTCGACACCCGGCCGGGGGAAAATCGGGCCCCGATCCCGGTCGCTTTCACGAACTGCAGGGCGCGTGCCTTCCAGCCCGCGACCACGGGCGAATCGAGCATCACCAGGCCGAGGGCCAGGTCAGGCCGCCGCGAGGCGGCCATCAGGCTCAGGTAGCCACCCAGCGAATGCCCCACCAGGTAGGCCGGTCCGAGGGCCCGCTGCTCGATGAAGTCGATCAATTGTGCACCGAGGTGCGGCCAGTTCGGCGTCACCGGGTAGCGGGGGTCGTGGCCGTATTTGTCGATGGCGTGGACCGTATATCCCGCGGCGCGCCAGGCCTCGAACAACAGCCGGTAGGTGCCGGCCGGAAACCCGTTGGCGTGCGAGAAAACGATGACCCGGGTCGGGGGCCTCGGCATCAGACGACCTTCTCCCCCGGGTGGGTGATCTTCTTCATGGTCTCGAAGCGCCTCGAGGGCACGCACAAGGGGACGCGGGTCGGTCCATCGCCCCATTGCGGGTCTTCGAGCGACTCGAAGGCCTCGCGCAGCTTCAGGCCCCAACTGCCGCGGATCATCTGGAAGTAGGGGTTGTGGTCGTCGATGCAGACGATCTGGTCGCAGTGCAGGCTGTGCGCCCGGTAGACCAGCAGGTCCAGCGGCAGACCGACCGACAAGTTCGACTTGAGCGTCGAATCCATCGAGACCAGCGCGCACTTGGCCGCTTCGTCGAGCGGCGTGAGCGGGGTGATCATCCGGTCGAGGACCGGCTTGCCGTACTTCGATTCGCCGACCTGGAAGTAGCAGGTCTCGCGCGTCGCCTCGATGAAGTTGCCGGCCGAATAGACGAGGAAGAGCCGCATCGCCTCGCTGCCGATCTGGCCGCCGAAGATCATCGAGCAATTGAAGTCGACCCCGGCGCGTTCGAGGGCCGCGCCGTCCTGGTCATGCACCCGCCGGACCGCGGCGCCAAGCACGCGCACCGCGTCGAACATGCTGCGGGCGTTCCAGATCGTGATCGGGTTGCCGTCGCGGTCCTCGATTTTTTCGACCTGCAGGATCTCGCGCACCGATTGGCTGATCGACAGGTTCCCGGCCGACAGCATCACCATGAAGCGGTCGCCGGGTTTTTCATAGACCATCATCTTGCGGTAGCTGCTGATCTGATCGAGCCCGGCGTTGGTCCGGGAGTCGGACATGAACACCAGGCCAGCGTCCAGCTTGATCCCGACGCAATAAGTCATGACTTTCCTTGCAGATGCTTGAGTTCGTAGAGCGCTGCGAGCGCATCCTTGGGGGAGAGCATATCGGGGTCCAGGGCGGCGAGCGCCGCCTCCAGCGCGGAATTTTCGGCACGCGGCGGTGCGGGGGGAGGCGCCGCGAACAGGTCGAACTGGGCGTCGGCGGCCTGCTGGCTGGCCTCCAGCCCTTCCAGCGTGGCCCGCGCCTGGCGCAGCAGGCTCGCCGGCATCCCGGCCAACCGCGCCACCTGCACCCCGTAGCTGCGGCTCGCCGGACCGGGCTGCAACTCGTGCAGGAAGACGATGTCGTCGCCGCTTTCGGCGGCCGCCACGTGCATGTTGAAGGCGCGCGAGTGCTTCGCCGGCAGTTGGGTCAGCTCGAAGTAGTGGGTCGCGAACAAGGTGAATGCGCGGGTCTTGTCGTGCAGGTGGCTGGCGATGCTGCTGGCCAGCGCCAGGCCGTCGAAGGTCGACGTGCCGCGTCCGATCTCGTCCATCAGCACCAGCGAGTGCTCGGTGGCGCTGTGCAGGATGGCCGCCGCTTCGGTCATCTCCAGCATGAAGGTGGACTGCGCATTTGCCAGGTCGTCGGCGGCCCCGATGCGGGTGTGGATCGCGTCCAGTGGTCCCAGCCGGCAGGCTCTGGCCGGAACGAACGAGCCCATGGCCGCGAGCAGGGCGGTCAACGCCACCTGCCGCATGAAGGTGCTCTTGCCACCCATGTTCGGCCCCGTGATGACGAGCATCTTCTGCGCCGCGTCGAGCCGGCAGTCGTTGGCGATGTAAGGGCCGGATCCGGTTTCCAGCAGGCGGGCCTCGACCACCGGGTGCCGGCCCGCGTCGATCTGGATGCAAGGCTCGCGAACGAACTGCGGGCGGCACCAGCCGAGGGTCGCGGCGCGTTCGGCCAGGGCGGCGACCGCATCCAGGTCGGCCAAGGCCCGAGCCAGCGCCGCGAGCGGCGCGAGCTGGTCTTGCAGACCATCGAGCAGCTGCTCGAACAGCACCTTCTCGCGGGCCATGGCGCGTTCCTGCGCGGAGAGTGCCTTGTCCTCGAAGCGCTTGAGTTCGGGGGTGATGAAGCGTTCGGCGTTTTTCAGCGTCTGCCGGCGCTGGTAGTCGGCCGGGACTTTGGCGGCCTGGCCCTGGGTGACCTCGATGTAGAAGCCGTGGACTTTGTTGAACTGCACCCGCAGGTTGGCGATCTGCGTCCGCGCGCGTTCCCGGGCTTCGAGTTCGAGCAGGAAGGCGTCGCAGTTCTGGCCGATGCCACGCCACTCGTCGAGCTCGGCGTCGAAGCCGGGCGCGATCACCCCGCCGTCGCGCAGCAACGCCGCAGGTTCGGGGGCCAGGGCGCGGGCCAGGGAGTCCAGGATGGCCGTGGGGGGCGTCAATGCCCGCGCCAGCCCGTCGAGCAGGTCCGCCTGGCCGAGCGGCACGTGCTCGCGCAGGGCAGGCAGGGCCAGCAGCGTCTCCCGCAAGCCCGCCAGCTCGCGTGGTCGAACCTGGCGCAGCGCCAAACG
>JALYHO010000159.1 GCA_030776545.1 Pseudomonadota bacterium
GTCCTCGGCGAGCGCATCAGCAGCTGCCGGCGCGACCGCGGCGAACTGACCGTGATCGCGCCGGCAGCCCGCTATCTCGAGGTGGCGCTGCTGCTGCGCGACCACCCGGAGCTGAAGTTCGAACAGAACATGGACCTGTGCGGGGTCGACTACTCGAGCTACAAGGACCAGCCCTGGGAGGGCCCGCGCTTCGGGGTCGTCTCGCACCTGTTGTCGATCAGCAAGAACTGGCGCGTCCGGCTGAAGGTGCATGCCCCCGACGACGATGTCCCGGTGGTGGCCTCGCTGACCGGCGTCTGGAGTTCGGTGAACTGGTTCGAGCGCGAGGCGTTCGACCTGTTCGGCATCATCTTCGAGGGCCATGACGACCTGCGCCGGATCCTGACCGACTACGGGTTCATCGGGCACCCGTTCCGCAAGGACTTCCCGGTGTCCGGCGATGTCGAGATGCGCTACGACGACGAGCAAAAGCGCGTCATCTACCAGCCGGTCACGATCGAGCCGCGCGAGATCATCCCCCGCATCATCCGCGAAGACAACTACGGCGGGCTGCACTGATGGCCGAGATCAAGAACTACACGCTCAATTTCGGACCCCAGCACCCGGCGGCTCACGGGGTGCTGCGCCTGGTGCTCGAACTCGACGGCGAAGTGATCCAGCGCGCCGACCCGCACATCGGGTTGCTCCACCGCGCCACCGAAAAGCTCGCCGAGAGCAAGACCTTCATCCAGTCGCTGCCCTACATGGACCGGCTCGACTACGTGTCCATGATGTGCAACGAGCACGCCTACTGCCTGGCGCTGGAAAAGCTGCTGCATGTCGACGTGCCGCTGCGGGCGCAATACATCCGCGTCATGTTCGCCGAGATCACGCGCCTGCTCAACCACCTCATGTGGCTCGGTGCGCACGGCCTCGACTGCGGGGCGATGAACATCTTCATCTACTGCTTTCGCGAGCGCGAGGACCTGTTCGACATGTACGAGGCCGCCTCCGGCGCCCGCATGCACGCCGCCTATTTCCGTCCGGGCGGGGTCTACCGGGACCTTCCCGACAGCATGCCGCAATACACGGCCTCCAAGATCCGCAATGCCCGCGCCATGGGCCAGTTGAACGAGAACCGTCAAGGGTCCCTGCTCGACTTCATCGACGACTTCGTCGCCCGTTTCCCCAAGTGCGTCGACGACTACGAGACGCTCCTGACCGACAACCGCATCTGGAAGCAGCGCACGGTCGGCATCGGCGTCGTGACCCCGGAGCGGGCGCTCAACCTCGGCTTCACCGGGCCGATGCTGCGCGGCTCGGGCGTGCTCTGGGACCTGCGCAAGCACCAGCCCTACGACGTCTACGACCGGATGGACTTCGACGTCCCGCTCGGCGTCAACGGCGACACCTACGACCGCTACCTGGTGCGAGTCGAGGAAATGCGCCAGGCCAACCGCATCATCAAGCAGTGCGTCGACTGGCTGCGCGCCAATCCGGGGCCGGTCATCACCACCAACCACAAGGTCGCCCCGCCGGCGCGGCTCGACATGAAGTCGGGCATGGAGGACCTGATCCACCACTTCAAGCTGTTCACCGAGGGCTTCCACGTGCCCGAAGGCGAGGCCTATGCGGCGGTGGAGCACCCGAAGGGCGAGTTCGGCATCTACATCGTCAGCGACGGCGCCAACAAGCCCTATCGGCTGAAGATCCGCCCGCCCGGGTTCCCCCACCTGGCGTCGCTCGACGAACTGTCGCGCGGCCACATGATCGCCGATGCGGTCGCGCTGATCGGCACCATGGACATTGTTTTCGGAGAGATCGACCGGTGATCAGCGACGCCATCCGCACCCGCTTCGACAACGAAGTCGCGAAGTACCCGCCCGACCAGAAGCAGTCGGCGGTCATGGCCTGTCTGGCGATCCTGCAGCAGCAGGAAGGCCATGTCTCGGTCGAGAGTGAAAAGCTCGTCGCCGACTACCTCGGCATGCCGCCCATCGCGGTCCACGAGGTCACGACGTTCTACAACATGTACAACCAGCGCCCGGTCGGCCGCTACAAGTTCAACGTCTGCACCAACCTGCCGTGCCAGTTGCGCGACGGCCAGCACGCGCTCGACCACCTGTGCACGAGGCTCGGGGTGGAGGAGGGCGGGACCACCCCGGACGGCATGTTCACCGTGCAGAAGAGCGAATGCCTGGGCGCCTGTGCGGATGCCCCGGTGATGCTGGTCAACGACCGCCAGATGGTCAGCTATATGAACGACGCCCGGCTCGACGACCTGCTCCAGACGCTGAAGACCCACCAGCCATGAACCCCATCGTCGATCTTTCCAGATTCCAGGCCAGCGGGTCGGAGACCTGTTTTCACGGGCGCCATATCGGCGCGCAGATCTATGACGGCCTGGACGGCCGCAACTGGCGCCTGAAGGACTACGAGGCGCGCGGGGGCTACCAGGCCTTGCGCAAGATCCTGGCACGGGGCGAGGCCGACGGCCAGCCGCTCGGGATGTCGCCGGAGCAGGTGATCGCCGAGGTCAAGGCCTCGGGCCTGCGCGGGCGCGGCGGCGCGGGTTTCCCGACCGGTCTCAAGTGGAGCTTCATGCCGCGCCAGTTCCCGGGCCCGAAGTACCTGGTCTGCAACTCCGACGAGGGCGAGCCGGGGACCTGCAAGGACCGCGACATCCTGATGTTCAACCCGCACATCGTCATCGAAGGCATGGCGATCGCGGCGTATGCGATGGGCATCAAGGTCGCCTACAACTACATCCACGGCGAAATCTTCGAGGTCTACGAGCGCTTCGAAGCCGCCCTGGAGGAGGCCAGGGAGGCCGGCTACCTGGGCGACAAGCTGCTCGGCTCCGACGTGAGCTTTCAGCTGCACGCGGCGCACGGCTTCGGGGCCTACATCTGCGGCGAAGAGACCGCGCTGCTCGAGTCGCTCGAGGGCAAGAAGGGCCAGCCGCGTTTCAAGCCCCCGTTCCCGGCGAGCTTCGGGCTCTACGGCAAGCCCACCACCATCAACAACACCGAGACCTTCGCCGCGGTGCCCTGGATCATCCGCAACGGTGGCGCGCCCTACCTGGCGATTGGCAAGCCCAACAACGGGGGCACGAAGATCTTCTCGGTCGTCGGCGACGTCCAGAACCCGGGCAATTTCGAGGTCCCGCTCGGCACGCCGTTCACCAAGCTGCTCGAGCTCGCCGGCGGCGTGCGCCCCGGCCGGCGTCTCAAGGCGGTGATTCCCGGCGGGTCGTCGGCCCCGGTGTTGCCGGCCGCGATCATGAACGACCTGACCATGGACTACGACGCCATCGCCAAGGCCGGCTCCATGCTCGGCTCGGGCGCGGTGATCGTCATGGACGACACCCGCTGCATGGTCAAGAGCTTGTTGCGGCTGTCGTACTTCTACATGCATGAGTCGTGTGGTCAGTGCACGCCGTGTCGCGAGGGCACCGGGTGGTTGTTCCGCATGGTCGATCGCATCGCCAAGGGCGAGGGCCGCATGGAGGACATCGAGCTGCTCAATTCGGTTTCCGACAACATTCAGGGCCGCACCATCTGTGCGCTCGGCGACGCCGCGGCGATGCCGGTGCGCGCGATGATCAAGCACTTCCGCGATGAGTTCGTGCACCTGATCGAACACAAGACGGCCAAGGTGGCGACGCATGCCTGAGCTTTGCCTGCCGTTCCCGGAGCTCGCCGCGCGGCCGAACCGGGCGCACGTCTCTTCACTGATGCACCATGCTTGAAATCGAACTCGACGGGAAAAAGGTGGAAATTGCCGAGGGCAGCATGATCATGCACGCCGCGGACAAAGGGGGCACCTACATCCCCCACTTCTGCTATCACAAGAAGCTCAGCATCGCAGCCAATTGCCGCATGTGCCTGGTCGACGTCGAAAAGGCGCCCAAGCCGATGCCGGCCTGCGCCACGCCGGTGACCCAGGGCATGATCGTCCGCACCAAGAGCGACAAGGCGCTCAAGGCGCAGCAGGGGGTGATGGAATTCCTGCTGATCAACCACCCCCTGGACTGCCCCATCTGCGACCAGGGGGGCGAATGCCAACTCCAGGATCTGGCGGTCGGCTACGGGGCGTCGAGCACGCGCTACAACGAGGAAAAACGCGTCGTCTTCCACAAGAACGTCGGGCCGCTCATCTCGATGGAGGAGATGACCCGCTGCATCCACTGCACGCGCTGCGTCCGGTTCGGCCAGGAAGTGGCCGGCGTGATGGAACTCGGCATGATCCACCGCGGCGAGCATTCCGAAATTACGACGGTCGCCGGCGAGACGGTCGACTCCGAGCTCTCGGGCAACATGATCGACATCTGCCCGGTGGGAGCGCTCACCAGCAAGCCGTTCCGCTACAGCGCCCGGACCTGGGAGCTGTCGCGCCGCAAGAGCGTGAGCCCGCACGACAGCACCGGCGCGAACCTGGT
>JALYHO010000160.1 GCA_030776545.1 Pseudomonadota bacterium
TGGATCTGGATCAGACCGGGATATTGACGGTCCGGGGACTCACCTTCGACGCCCTCGATCTGCAAAAAATAATCTACCAATGAACTGGCCATGCATGACTCCTTGAATGAAAAGCCCGGAACCTGACGACTCCAGGGTCTACCGTGTGACCTCAGCGAACGACGTCGAACAAAGCTCCGCCCGAGCGACCAAGGGATGGCCACTTTGGTTGGGGGAACGACGTCCGAGTCGCTGTATGAAGGCGTCAACCGTCGAGAGCGCGGGTCAGGATTTGGTCTCCTGTTTCGCCGACGGCAACTTCGACACCAGCCGGAGGGACACGGTCAAACCCTCCAGTTGGAAATGGGGGCGCAGGAAAAACTGCGCGCGGTAGTAGCCAGGATTTTCCGGGAGCTCATCGACCACGACTTCGGCCCCGGACAAGGGGCGACGCGACTTGGTGGCCTCGCTCGAGATGGTGGGGTCGCCGTCGACGTAGTTCATCAACCATTCGTTGAGCCAGCGCTGGGTGTCGTCGCGTGACTTGAACGTGCCGATCTTGTCGCGCACGATGCATTTCAGGTAGTGCGCGAAGCGGCAGGTGGCAAAGATGTACGGCAATCTCGACGACAGGTTGGCGTTGGCGGTGGCGTCATCGTCTTCGTAGACGGCAGGGCGGTGCAGCGTCTTGGCGCCGATGAAGGCCGCCAGGTCGGAATTTTTACGGTAGACCAGCGGCATGAAGCCGGCCTCGGACAGTTCGTGTTCGCGTCGATCCGAGATCGCGATCTCGGTCGGGCAGTGCAGGTCGATGTCTCCATCGGCGGAGGGAAGCACGTACTTCGGCAAGACCTCGACGGCGCCGCCTGACTCGACGCCACGAATCTTCGTGCACCAGCCGTAGCTCTTGAACGCCCGGGTCACGTTGGTCGCCATCGCATACGCTGAGTTGGCCCAGCAAAAATCTTCGCTGCGGTTCGGATCGACCTGTTCTTCGAACCCGAATTCCTCGATGGCGAGCGTTTTGGAGCCATAGGGAAGGCGGGCGAGAAAGCGCGGCAGGGTGAGCGCCAGGTAGCGCGAGTCGTTGCTCTCGCGCAGCCGGCGCCAGGAGGCGTACTCGCCAGCCGTGAATATCTTCGAGACGTCGCGCGGATTGGCCAGTTCGTTCCAGCTGTCCATCTGGAGGAGGCTGGGCGAGGCGGCCGCGATGAAGGGCGCGTGCGAGGCGGCCGATATCTTGGCCATTTCGGTCAGGAGCGCGACGTCCTCCGGGCTGTGGTCGAACTCGTAGTCCGCCACCAGGGCACCGTAGGGCTCGCCACCGAACTGCCCGAATTCCTGTTCATAGATTTTCTTGAACATGGGGCTTTGGTCCCAGACCACCCCTTTGAACCGGCGCAAGGTGCGGCCCAGTTCCTTCTTCGAGATGTTCATCACGCGGATCTTCAGGTTCGCGCTGGTGTCGGTATTGAAGACCAGGTAGTGCAGGCCACGCCACGCCCCCTCCAGGCGCTGAAACCGGGGGTTGTGGATCACCGCGGAAAGCTGCCGGGAGATCTTGCGATCGAGTTCGGCCACCATGTGCTCGATGGTCTGGACGACGTCCTCATGGACCGTCACCTTGCTCGCACGTGAAAAGGCGAGCAGGGTTTTGACTGCCCCCTGCACGGCATCGGCCGCCTCGTGGGTACGGGGACGGAACGAGCGCTGCAACAGGGCTTTGAGCTCGGCGTCGGTCTGCTCGTCGACGCGGGTGAGGGGCGCCGGACGGGTGGACAGGGGGGAGCTTGCGTTGCTCATTCGTCCCTCCCTGGGATCTGGCGTGGGCTCGCCGGCCGGGGCCGAGTCGGCAGAGGGGGCGTCTGGACCACCGGCGTCGGCGGGTGCGGCGTGAGCCCGGGGCGACGTGGCCGTGGCCGGTGCGGCGAGGCTCACCGCTTCGGCCCAGCCCGGGTTCTTCAGCAGTTCCTGGATCACGTCCTCGGCGGCCGCCTTGCCATCCATGTAGGTGACGAGCTCCTTGAGTTGGCTGCGGGCTTCGAGCAGGACGGCGAGTTCGGGAATGCGCTTGACCAATTGCGCCGGTTCGAAATCGGCCATGGTCCTGAACTGGAGGTCGATGTCGATGAGGGTGCCGTCCTCGGTGAGCGCGTTCGGGGCGAAGAAATTCAGCGAGGGTCCGATCTCGGCCATGCGCTGGTCGAAATTCTCGTCGTCGATCTCGCAGAAGCGGCGGTCTTCGACCGGCTCGAGGACGCCGTCGTTGTCGCCTGACAGGTCGGCCATCACGCCGGTGACAAATGGAAGCTCGACCTTTTTCTGCGAACCGTAAAGCTCGACGTCGTACTCGATTTGCACGCGCGGTGCGCGGCTTTCACCGATGAATTTTTGCGCGTCTTTCTGGCGGGCCATGATGATGCGGATGAGAGAGTGGCGAAGGGAAGGCGCTCAATTCGGCGCGGGGCGCCGCAGTCGAGCGAGAAGGCTGTCGGCGTCGGGAAAGAGCTCGTGGAGCAAGTCTTCGAAACTGGCGCCCAGCATGAGTTGAATTCTTCTCAATAAAATCGGTGCTGGATGGCCGGGCTCGTGGTGTTCGAAATACCCTGCGACGCGTGCCAGCGCCGCCCTGGCGTCTTCGCGCGAGTGGATGGCCGTCGCGTGCCCTGGGATCGCCGTCTTGCGATCGGTCGCGATGAAGGGGTGCGGCTGCGCGGTGCCCGTGCCAAGGGGCGGCGTGGAAGGATGGAATCGACGCAGGGCGTCCGCCAGCAGGTCTGCCAGCCCGGTCAGGGTGACGTCGGCGGTTTCAGGGTCGTTTGCCAGGACGGCATTGATGCGATCGACGCTGGCCGCCGCGAGCGCGAGCGCCTGCGCCAGGGGGTCATGGGCGGTGTCGAGGTCGCTGGCTTGCGGGAGCGCGCCGAGCGAGTGAGCGGAGGCAGGGAGTGCCGGGGTGTCGCGCACCGCATTGAGAAAGCTCGGGCTGCCCAGCCAGCGCAGCAGCGGCCGATGAAGCGCACGCGGGTGCTCGTCCGCTTCCGCCAGGGGGTGGAGCTGATTCGGCGGCAATTCGACCCAAGTCGCCAGACGTGCCAGGCCGCCTGCCAGGCCGGGCACGCCGTCACAGGCGAGTCCGGCACGCAGCAGCCAGATGCCGACGCGCAGATCGGGGCCGAGATCGGCCAGGGGGTGCGCCAACTCAGCCACGAGGGGCCAGCTGAAGGGTTGCTCTCCCTTGCGCAAGGGTCCCGCACCTTCGGCGTCAAAGGTGTTGATCATTCCGTCGAGTCGTTGGAACGCGTCGGCGAATTCGGAACTGATGTGCAAAGGGAACCCTCGTCGGACAGATCAATGAGCCGCTCTCGGCCCGGAAACACCGGGACGTGAATGGCTTGCGTTGGATAAATCTTAGGCAGAACCGGCAGACCGAGACCTTGGAATGCAGAGGACTTGCACTCGTTGCAGAGAGCGATATTGATCAGGCAGAAAACACAAGTCCTGTCAAAGGATGAAATTTGACTTTGGTGGGCCGGCGCCCCGAACGGATTCGCCGCGCGCTGACACCTTTGACTCGAGCCACTAGACTCGCAGCCGATGCGTGTCCAACTCGTCTCCGACCTCCACCTCGAGCGCTACCCCTCCTATTGCCCCGCGGCCGCGCCCGATGCCGACGTGCTCGTCCTGGCCGGGGACATCGGTTCCTACCAGGCGCGCTCGCTGCTCGCGGGCGACGACTTCGGTTTGACCCGCTTTTCGCCGCGGCGCCCGCATGCACCTTGGCGCCGCGTGCTGTTCCTGCCCGGCAATCACGAGTACGACGCCCTGCCCTACGAAGCGACGCGGGTGCGCCTGCGCGAGCTGTGCGAGGCACTGGGCATCGACTGGCTCGACAACGAGGTGCTGACCATCGATGGCGTCCGGTTCGTCGGCACCACGCTCTGGAGTGATTTCGACGCGTTGGCCGCCCGCGAGAGGACCGAGACCGAACGTTTTCGGAGTCGCCAAAAGGCGTTTCGTGCAGCCAACTTCTACCTCTCCAAGAACAGCACGCTCTTGAATGGATCGCCGGCGCTGGCCGAGGACCTGCGGTCGCTGGCATTGGTGGCGATCGAGGGACTGCGGCGCCGGCTGGCGCAGCCGTTCGAAGGCGTCACCGTCGCGGTGACCCATTTCGCGCCGACCTTGCGCAGCGCCGACCCGCGCTACGGCTCGACGCCAGGGACCGCGGGCTTTTGCAACGACCTCGACGAGCTGCTGCCTTTGGCCCAGGTCTGGATGCACGGGCATCTCCACTGTCCCCAGGACTACGTGGTGCGCGGCGTCGAAGACGGTCGACCCTGGGCCTGCAGGGTGGTCGCCAATCCCCGCGGCTATGCGAGCAAGGGCGAGCAAGCGGCGTTTCGAGAGGCTTTCGTGGTGGAAGTCGGCTGAGGATAGAACGAGCCGCGTGACGCAGGCTTTCACAACAACACGTCGCGTTACGTTGCGTTGTCTGGACCTGAGGTCGGCTCGACGCAACAATCATCACCTTCCACGCGCCCTCGGCGGCCCCGCCGGAGGGGACGCCGCGCCCCGTGCGCCGCTTCTCGCCAACGATCATGTTCCCACTCCCCCGGCCCCCCGAAGCGACGCCGCTCGCCACCGCGCAGCGTGTCAGCCGCCTGCTGACCCCCCCTTGCCTCTGCCTGGGCGTGGCGGCATGCGCCTTGGGTTGCCTGTACCCGTTCTACATCGCCATCGACGTCTCGTTGCAGACCGTCGCGCAACTCGGAGGCCTTGCGCAGTGGCCGGTGACCCCCGGCTGGAGCGAATGGAAAACCTTGTTGATGGATCTTGCGGGTTCGCAGGGCACGGTGCACGGCATCGACACGCTGGCGCTGTCGGTCATGGTCGTGGTGGTGTCCTTGTTCCTCGGCGCGACCGCCCATTCCGCGTTCGGGGGCCGGCCGCACTCGGGCCGCGGCCGGGCGCTGGCGACGCTGGGCGCCACGCTGCTGCCCCAGGTGGCGCTGCTCACGAGTCTGTTCGAGCTGCCCCAAATGATGCATGTCTACAACCATTGGTGGGGACTGGCGATGCCCTACCTGACCTTCACCTTGCCTTTCGCCGTGTGGGCCGCGATGGCGTCCGCGGACCGCTGGCCGGTGCCACGCCCGGGCGGTCCGCCGCGGCCGAGTGGGGCGCCGTTCCAGGCCATGCTGTTCCAGGCTTTGCTGGTGACCGCGCTGCTCGCGTTCATCGCGGCGTGGGGCGAGTTCATGTTTGCGGTGACGCTGCTGCTCGACAGTACGCAGCACGCCGCGCCGGCCAGCGCCACGCTCACCCCCCGGTGGTTGGGCGCTGCCTGGGATTCGAGCCTGTGGGGCGCCGCGCTGGCGCTGTCGGTCGTGGTCGCCGCGGGCTCACTGCGGCGCCGCTTGCGAGCAGGATGACGGTGCCCACGGCCTGTGCGGTGCGGGCCGGTCCCTGGGTCACTTCGGGTCAGATGCTCACGCGGCCGCCGGTCATTGTTCGGCGAAGGCCCGCTCGATGACGAACGCGCCGGGGGTGGACGTGTTGCCTTCCTTGAATCCGCGCTGCTCCAGCATGTGTTTCATGTCGCGCAGCATGCCGGGGCTGCCGCAAATCATCACCCGGTCTTCGGCCGGATCGAGGGTGGGCACGCCCAGGTCGGCGAAGAGCTTGCCGCTTTCGACCAGGTCGGTCACGCGGCCCATGTTGCGGTAGGCCTCGCGGGTGACGGTGGGGTAGTAGCGCAGCTTGCTCGACACCATGTCGCCGAGGAATTCGTGTGCCGGAAGGTGCTCGACGACCAGGTCGTGATATGCCAACTCGTCCTTGGTGCGCACGCCGTGCACCAGGATCACATGGTCGAAGCGTTCGTACGTGTCCGGGTCGCGAATGATGCTCATGAACGGCGCCAGCCCGGTGCCGGTGGACAGGAGGTAGAGGCGTTTTCCGGGGGTGAGGTAGTCGATCACCAGCGTGCCGGTAGGCTTCTTGCCGACAATCACGGTATCGCCGACCTGAATGTGCTGCAGTTTGGAGGTGAGCGGGCCGTCGGGCACCTTGATGCTCAAAAATTCCAGGTGCTCTTCGTAGTTGGCGCTGACGATGCTGTAGGCGCGCAACAAGGGCTTGTTGTTCACCCGCAGCCCGATCATGGTGAAGTGGCCGTTTGAAAATCGAAGCGCCGGATCACGCGTGGTCGTGAAGGTGAAGAGCTTGTCGGTCCAGTGGTGAACGCTTAAGACACGTTCCTCGTTGAAGGCGCTCATGGGGCTCGATAAAAAATAGAGTCGGAAATGGGGGGAGGCGGAGTCCACGAACGATGCAGGCGCGCGTTGCGGGCCTCGGCGCGGCCATGTAGTATTCGCACGCCTCTCGTGTCGTGAATGCTACATGAAAGCCCAATCCACGAGCCGGTGCCGGGTCGAGGGGAAAACAACTGTCGCGTCCTGCGCGATCGGCGTGTGTACAGCGTGACTGACGGCCGCCCGGGATGCGCCAGAGAGGGCGAAGGCGGGCGCAACCGACCCCTGTTCATGCGCCAGGAGCTTTTCGATGACTCTTCGTCCGACCTTGTTGCTCGCCGCTGCAGCGCTGGCCTGGCTGCCCGCGTCCGCGCAGCCCCTCGCCATCAGGATCGGTGAGATCAACAGCTACAAGGCGCAACCGGCGTTCCTCGAGCCCTATCGCAAAGGCATGACCCTGGCCATCGACGAGGTCAACGCGGCAGGCGGTGTCGACGGGCGCAAGCTCGAATTGATCGTGCGCGACGACAACGCCAGCCCGGGGGACGCGGTGCGGGCGGCCGAGGAGCTGATCTCGCGGGAAAAGGTCGACGTGCTCGCGGGCGCCTATCTGTCCAATACCGGGCTGGCGCTGAGCGACTTCGCCAAACAGAACAAGGTCTTTTATCTTGCCGGCGAGCCGCTGAGCGACAAGATCATCTGGGGAAGTGGCAACAAATACACCTTTCGGCTGCGCCCGGGTACGTACATGCAGGCCGCCATGCTGGTGCCCGAGGCGGTCAAGCTGCACAAGAAGCGCTGGGCCCTGGTCTATCCCAACTATGAGTACGGCCAGTCGGCCGTGGCCGCGTTCAAGGCCTTGCTCAGGGCCGCCCAACCCGATGTCGAATTCGTGACCGAGCAGGCGCCACCCTTGGGCCAACTCGACGCCGGCAGCGTCGCCCAGGCGATCAACGATGCCAAGCCGGACGCGATCTTCAACGTGCTGTTCGGCACCGACCTGATCAAGTTCGTCCGCGAGGGCAACACCCGCGGGATCTTCCAGGGGCGCGCGGTGGTCAGCGTGTTGACCGGTGAACCCGAATACCTCGACCCGCTGAGGGACGAAACCCCCGACGACTGGATCGTCACGGGCTACCCCTGGTACGGCATCCAGGCGCCCGAACACCAGGCCTTCTATCTCGCCTACCGGGCGCGCTACAAGGACTACCCCCGTCTCGGGTCGGTGGTGGGCTACACCATGATCAAATCGATCGCCGCGGGAATCAAGCGCGCAGGCAGCCCGGACACCGAGCGACTCGTGGCTGCCTTCGCCGGGCTGGAGGTCGTCTCTCCTTTCGGCAAGATCAGTTTTCGTCCACAGGACCATCAATCGACGATGGGCACCTTCGTCGGCAAGATCCGCAACCAGAAGGGAATGGGCGTGATGGTCGACTATTCCTATCGCGATGGTGCTCAGTTCATGCCATCCGCAGCGGCTGTCAAGGCCCTGCGTCCCGCCGACTGAATGGACGCGTCCGGCCTCGCCGTGCAATTGCTCAACGGCCTGGCGGGCGCCTCGTCGCTGTTTCTGGTGGGCGCCGGCCTGTCGCTGATTTTCGGCGTCACCCGGATCGTCAATTTCGCGCACGGCTCCTTCTACATGCTGGGCCTCTACAGTGCTTACTCGCTGACCGCGCGCCTCGGCGGCGGGGTGTGGTTCTGGCCCGGGCTCTTGATCGCCGCGGTCCTGATCGGCGCCTTCGGCGCCCTGGCCGAGATGATGCTGTTGCGGCGGATCTATCGCGCCCCCGAGCTGTTTCAGCTGTTGGCCACGTTCGCCCTCATGCTGATCCTGCAGGACCTGGCCCTCTGGATCTGGGGGCCGGAGGACTTGCTCGGACCGCGTGCCCCCGGGCTGTCGGGCGCCGCCCAGATCTTCGGCCGGCGCTTCCCCACGTACGACTTATTTCTGATCGCCGCCGGCCCCGGTGTCCTCGCCGGCTTGTGGTTGCTCCTGACACGGACCCGCTGGGGCGTGCTGGTGCGCGCCGCGACGCAGGACCGTGAAATGGTCAGCGCGCTCGGTGTCGAACAAGCCTGGCTGTTCACATCGGTCTTCGCGCTGGGCGCCGCGCTGGCAGGCCTGGGCGGCGCCCTGCAACTGCCGCGCGAACCCGCCCACCTCGGGCTCGATCTGCAGACCATCGGGGAGGCCTTCGTGGTCGTGGTGGTCGGAGGGATGGGGTCGATCCCCGGAGCCTACCTGGCGGCGCTGTTGGTCGCCGAGGTCAAGGCGCTTTGCATCGGCCTGGGACAGGTCGAACTCCTAGGGGTCGCGGTCCCCTTCTCGCGCTTGACGCTGGTCGCTGAATTCCTCGTGATGGCGGTCGTCCTGGTGGCGCGCCCTGAGGGCCTGCTGGGCCGTCCGCAAACGATCAGTCGCCACGCCGTGGCCCCCGAGGCCCCGCTGCGCGCGGCCAGCCGCCCGATGAAGACCGTGGCCTGGGTCGGGTTCCTGGTGCTGCTCGGCGCGCCGGCGGTGGCCGCGGGTTCGCCCTATCTCGCGGTGCTGGCGATCGATATCCTGACCGCAACGCTCTTCGCTGCCAGCCTGCATTTCATCATGGGCCCGGCGGGGCTGCATTCGTTCGGCCATGCCGCCTATTTCGGCGTGGGCGCCTACGCGGCGGCGCTGCTCGTCGGGTCGCTGCATGTCCCGATGGAACTGGCCTTGCTGCTCGCACCGCCCGTCGCTGCGTTCGCGGCGCTGGTGTTCGGTTGGTTCTGCGTCCGCCTGTCGGGGGTGTACCTGGCGATGTTGACGCTCGCGTTCGCCCAGATCGTGTGGTCGGTGCTCCTGCAGTGGGACGGCTTCACCGGGGGCAGCAACGGTCTCACCGGCGTGTGGCCGGCCCCCTGGCTGCGCGACAAGCCGGCCTACTACGGCCTGACCCTGGTGTGTGTCACGGGCGGCGTCTTCGCGCTGCGGCGGCTGCTGTTCGCGCCACTCGGCTACGCGATGCGGGCCGGCCGCGATTGCGCCTTGCGCGCCGAGGCCATCGGCATCGACGTCAGGAGGGTGCAGTGGATGGCGTTCGTGATCGCCGGCGGGTGCGCAGGCCTGGCTGGCGCCCTCTATGCCTTCTCCAAGGGCAGCGTCTCGCCCGATGCCGCCGCCGTCGGCCACTCGGTCGACGCGCTGGTGATGGTCTTGCTGGGCGGGGTGCAAACGCTGGCCGGCCCCATGGTCGGCGCGGTCGTGTTCACTTCGCTCCAGGACGTCGCGGCTCGCGCCACCGACTACTGGCGGGCGCTGCTCGGTGGTGTCATCTTGCTGTTGGTGCTCGCCTTCCCGCAGGGCGTGGCCGGCTTCGTCGGCGGCTGGCTCCGCCGGGTCGGGGGGCGCGACGAATGAGGCTCCAGCCGCCCCGGACCGATGTTCTCGCCACCGCGTCGCGCGCTGCGGCCGGCCTGCTGCGGGTGGCCGACCTGAGGAAATCGTTCGGCAGCGTCCGCGCGGTCGATGGCGTGAGCTTCGAGGTCGGGGCGGGGGAGTTGCTTGCTCTGATCGGCCCCAACGGCGCGGGCAAGTCCACCACCTTCGACCTGGTCAACGGTCAGCTGCAGGCCGACGGTGGACGGATCCAGCTCGGGGGGATCGAGCTGGTCGGACGACGGCCTCGCGATATCTGGCGGCTCGGCGTCGGGCGCACGTTTCAGGTGGCCGCGACGTTCGCCTCGCTCACGGTGGTCGAGAACGTGCAGATGGCGCTGCTCTCGGCCGACGCGAAGGTCTTTTCGATGTGGCGCCGCGCCGGGTCGCACCGCCGCGACGACGCGGTCGCGCTGCTCGACCAGGTCGGCATGAAGGCGCAGGCCGACCGCCCCTGCGGCGTACTTGCATACGGGGACGTGAAACGGGTCGAGCTGGCCATGGCCTTGGCCAACGCGCCACGCTTGCTGCTGATGGACGAGCCCACCGCCGGCATGGCGCCCGCCGAACGAGTCGACCTGATGCGCCTGGTCCGCCGACTCGTGGCCGAGCGCGGCCTCGCGGTGCTCTTCACCGAGCACAGCATGGACGTCGTGTTCGGTTTCGCCGACCGGGTGATCGTCCTGGCGCGCGGCCGAGTGATTGCCGAAGGGCCACCCGATGTCATCCGCAGCCACCCCGAGGTCCAGGAGACGTATTTCGGCAGCGGCAACACTTTCGAGGGGCTCTTCACGCCATGACGGCGCCGCTGCTCGAGGTGAACGGCCTTTGCGCGTGGTACGGGGCGGCTCAGATCCTCTACGAGCTCGAGCTGAGCGTCGGGCGCGGCGAGGTGGTCGCCTTGATGGGCCGAAACGGTGCCGGTAAATCGACCACCTTCAAGGCGCTGATGGGGATGCTCGACAGACGCCGCGGGCGGATTCGCTTTCTGGGTCGCGACCTGTCCCACGCCGAGCCGCATGCCGTGGCGCGCGCTGGTCTCGGCTACGTGCCGGAAGATCGCCGCATCTTCGCCGACCTCACGGTGCTCGAGAACCTCGAGGTGGGGCGGCAGGCAGCGCGCCGTTGGGCCGACGGCAGCGCGGTGCCGTTTTGGACCGTGCAGAAGGTGTTCGCGCTTTTCCCCAACCTCGGGGAGATGCCCGACCGCCTCGGTGCCCGCATGAGCGGCGGCGAACAGCAAATGCTCACGGTCGGGCGCACGTTGATGGGCAACCCCTGCATGGTGCTGCTCGACGAACCGACCGAAGGGCTCGCCCCCGTGCTCGTCGAGCAGATGGTGCGGATGATTCTCGCGCTCAAAGCGCAAGGGGTGAGCGTCTTGCTTTCCGAGCAGAACCTCCACGTCGCGGCGGGGGTGGCCGACCGGGTGTATGTGCTGGAGAAAGGGCAAATTCGCTCGCAAGCGTCGCTTGTCGGGCCGGAAGGCCTGGACCGGGTTCGGCGCGAACTGGCATCGCCGCAGGGGCTTTTTCAGAGGATGGGCGGCGCGGGGAGTCCCTAAGCTTGGCGCAATGCCCTCTCCCGGCCGAGCCACCCCATACCATGCGCCACATTCAGCCCAAGCAGTATCTTGCCGCCACGCAGCGCGCGATCGCGAATGCCGACTCGATCGAATGGGAGGAGCTGCCTTCGTTCGCGGGGTCGCTCACCCAACGCCTGGTCCATCGCGCCCCGCGCGGTGCGAACGATTCGGCGTTCTTGCCGTCCGCGTCGGGGCCCGCCGCCTGGGACAACACGCTGCCGGCAGCACTCGATCCGGCGCTCGTCTCGCAGCCGTTTCGCGAACCGCTCGAAGGCCTGGCGACCCGCGAGGTCATCGAACCCGACGTTTTCCGCCACTTCTTCGGTGCCGGGAAAGGCGTCTGATCAAGGCCCGCAGGCCGCGTGCCGGCGCCCGACAGGCCGAATAGAATGGCCGGCTGACGGATGCACTGGAGAGTGACATGGCCCTGCCGATGGACGAGCGCGACGGCAAGATCTGGATGGACGGGAAGATGGTGGAGTGGCGCGACGCCAAGATCCACGTCCTGACCCACACCCTGCACTACGGTTGCGGCGCATTCGAGGGCGTACGGGCCTACGAGACCGTCGACGGCACCGCCATTTTCAGGCTGCGCGAGCACACCGAGCGGCTCTTCAACAGCGCCAAGATCCTGCGCATGAAGATCCCTTTTTCGTTCGAGGAGGTGGCGCAAGCCCAGCTCGCCGTGGTGCGCGACAACCAGCTGGCGTCTTGCTACTTGCGCCCCCTCACCTGGATCGGCTCCGAAAAACTCGGCGTCAGCCCCAAAGGCAACACCGTTCACCTGATGGTGGCGGCCTGGCCGTGGGGGGCGTACCTGGGTGAAGAGGGTCTCAAGCGCGGCATCCGCGTCAAGATGTCGAGCTACACCCGGCACCACGTCAACATCACGATGACGCAGGCCAAGGCCGTCAGCAACTACACCAATTCCATCCTGGCCAACCTCGAAGCCACCGAGGACGGCTACGACGAGGCCATGCTGCTCGATGCCAATGGCTTCGTCAGCGAAGGCGCGGGGGAAAACCTGTTCATCGTGAAAAACGGGATGGTCTACACCCCCGACCTGTCGGCCGGCGCGCTCAACGGCATCACCCGCAACACGATCTTCGCGATCTGCGCCGACCTCGGCCTGAAGGTGGTCGAAAAGCGCATCACGCGCGACGAGGTCTACATCGCCGACGAAGCGTTCTTCACAGGAACCGCGGCCGAGGTGACACCCATCCGCGAACTCGACCGGATCGAGATCGGCGCCGGGTCCAGGGGCCCGCTGACCGAGAAAATTCAAGCCGCGTTCTTCGACATCGTCCATGGTCGCAACCGCAAATATGCCGAATGGCTCACCAAGGTCTGATGCCATGGAACCCAACCCGATGAGCCGCCAACCCGCCGCCCCTGTCGAGGTCACGGCCGCCGACCTGGAAGGACCCGGAGTGGTGTACTGCCCCAATCCGAAAATGGCCTTGTGGAGCAGCCACCCGCGTGTCTTCATCGATGTCGCGATCACCGGCGAGGGCAAGTGCCCCTACTGTGGGACGGTCTATCGCCTGGGAGCGGGCGCAAAAGTCTCTGCACACTGAGCTTCCCGTGGTTCGAACGCTGATCATCGCGCCGCAGTGGATCGGCGATGCGGTGATGTCCGAGCCGCTGCTGGCGCGCCTTGCGGCGCGCGGCGAGCACCTCAGCGTGGGCGCGTTGCCGTGGGTCGCGCCGGTGTACCGGGCCATGCCGCAAGTGGCGCAGGTCGTTGAACTCCCGTTCGCGCATGGCCGACTCGACTGGACCGCGCGCCGGCGCCTGGCTGCCGGGTGGCGCGGGCGCTTCGATCGGGCCTACGTGCTGCCCCATTCACTCAAGTCCGCGCTGTTGCCGTGGCTGGCCGGCATTCCCCTGCGCATCGGCTATCGCGGCGAACACCGTTGGGGCCTGCTCAATCGGCGCCTGCCCAACCCCGGCGCGAGGCCGCCGATGGTCGCGTTCTACAGCGCGCTCGCCGGGCCGTCGGCGTCCGAGGGAGCGCGTCCCGTTCTCTCCTTCGGCCCGGACCTGCTCGGCACGGCCCTGGCGGCGGCGGGCGTCGAGTCCGGGCGGTTCTGGGTGTTCGCGCCAGGCGCTGAATTCGGTCCGTCCAAGCGCTGGCCACCCGCGCGCTATGCCGAGTTGGCGCGCGTGCTTCACGACCGCACGGGTCTCCCCGTGCTGCTGTTGGGTTCGGCGCAGGAAGCCGCGCTGTGCGAGCAGATCGCGGCGCAGGCCGGGGGGGCGTGCCGGGTGCTGGCGGGCAGGACCGCGCTGACCGAAGCGATGGCCTTGATTGCGCAGGCCCGCGGCATGGTCAGCAACGACTCGGGCCTGATGCACGTGGCGGCCGCCTTCGGGGTGCCCCAGGCGGCTGTTTTCGGCTCGACCAGCCCGCAGCACACGCCGCCGCTCAACCCACGCGCGCGGGTGGTGTGGATGAAGGCCGAGTTGGGGCTCGACTGTGCGCCGTGCTTCGAGCGAACTTGCCGCTACGGGCACTACCGCTGTTTGACTGGCGTGCCGGTGGCGCGCGTCGATGCGGCGCTGGCGGCGGGTCTCGAAGAGGGAGGGGCCGAACCCGTCCCGCCGCCTCAAAGCACCAATTTGCCGACGTAGAGCACCGGTCCGTGAGGCTTGCCGTCCGGCGAGCCTCCGGCCGCCTCGAGAGTGACGGCCAGCGCGTCGGTGCCTTGCAGCACCTTCTCGCGCCGAACCACCGTGGCGGCGTCCGCGGCGATCACGCCCAACGAGCGCGGTGCGCCGCTCGGTGGCAAGGACCAGAGTTCCAGCGAGTGCCCGGCCTGCATCGACACGTTGGTCAGCGGCCGTGTGACCATGGCTTGCCCATCGGCTGAAATGCTGGCGACGAAGGAGGGCGGCGGTGCATTGGCCGACGCGCTGCCCGGGGCTGGCGCGGCCGCCAGCACCACCACGATGGGAGGACGTGTCGGCGCCGGGTTCGTCAACAACACCCCCAGCGCGACCGCGGCGACGCCTGCGATCGCGGAGAAGCCACGCCAAAACGCCAGCCCCCGCCACCAGGCGCCAGCAGTTGGTATGGCCGAGCCCGACCCCCAAAGGCGCGCCTCGATGCGGCGCCAGACGGCGGGAGACGGTGGGCGCGGCTCGATCGCGGCGGTGAGCGGCATCAGCCGGTCTTGCCATTCCCGCACCGCACCGCGCAGGGTGGGATGAGCCGGGAGCAGGGCCTCGAAGCGTTGGCGTGCCGGACCTCGCAACAATCCGCTGACGTACTCCGCGGCGAGGCGGTCGGCGAGCTGGGGTCGGCTGTAGTCCATGGGCGTCAGGCTGTCGTGCCGGCATCGCGGCGCACCGCGGACTCGAGGCACGACTTGAGGGACATCATGGCCCGTCGAACCCAGGACTTGACGGTGCCCAGCGGCTGGCGCATGCGCTCGGCCACCTCGGCGTGGCTCAGGCCGTCGAAGAACGCCAGCGCCACGCTCTGGCGCTGTTGCGCGCTCAGAACCTGCATGCACGACGAGAGTGCACGGGCGTCGGAGGCCCGGCTCAGAAGTTCGAGCGGGCCGGGCGCTTCGCTGGCCACGGTGTCGTACACGTCGGATTCCTCGTCGTCGGGGTTGGAAAAGCCTGTCACGGTTCGGGGCTGCGTCTGCGTGCGACGCAGGCTGTCGATGGCGCGGTTGCGCGCAATGCTCGTCAGCCACGTCAAGGGTTGGCTTTGGGCAGCATCGAAGCTCTGCGCCGCGCGCCAGACATTGACATACACCTCCTGGAGAATGTCTTCGGCCTGGGCCCGGTCACGATGGATACGCAGCACCACGCCTAACAGATGCGCACTCGTTTGTTCGTAGACTGCGGCAAAAGCCCCACGGTCCCCCAAACCCGCCTGAGCCAGCAGTCGGGACAGCTCCAGGCTGCGTTCGGACCAGTCGCGCTTCGGTGTCGGCATCGGGTCAATGTCTCCGGGGTGGGCGGTACGGCGCGGGGGCGCGACGGCTGCCGACGACGGCGTTCGTACAATTCGCGCGCAGCGCACGACCGCCGCGAATTCGCTCTTATCGCTCGACCCCCACCGAGGCCGCTAGCTTATCTCATGACAAGCCCCCACGAATTCATCCTGACGCTCTCGTGCCGCGACGCCAAGGGCATCGTCCAGGCGGTCTCCAGCCTGCTCTTTCACGCCGACTGCAACATCCTGGACTCGCAGCAGTTCGGCGATGTCCTCAGCAGCGACGCGACCGGGCTGTTTTTCATGCGGGTGCATTTCGCGGCTCCGCAGGGCCTTTCCGATCCAGCCGCCCTGGAGGCGCTGTTCGCTCCGGCGCGCGACCGTTTCGCGATGGATCTCGCGGTCCACGCGCTCGCGCGCCGGCCACGCCTGCTGCTGATGGTGAGCAAGCACGGTCACTGCCTGAATGACCTGCTGTTTCGCTGCCACTCGGGCCTGTTGCCGGCCGACGTCGCCGGCGTGGTGTCGAACCATCCGGATTTCGCCGACCTGTGTGCCAGCCACGACGTGCCCTTTCACCACCTCGCGCTCCCGAACGGCGCGTCCGCCGCGGCCAAGCGCGCGCAAGAGCAGCGCGTCGAACGCCTGATCGAGGAACTCGGGATCGATCTGGTGGTCCTGGCGCGGTATATGCAAATCCTGACCCCGGCGTTTTGCGCCTTCTTGAAAGGTCGGGCGATCAACATCCACCACAGCTTCCTGCCGAGTTTCAAAGGCGCCAAGCCCTATTTCCAGGCGCACGAGCGCGGCGTCAAACTCATCGGGGCGACGGCTCACTACGTCACCGCCGAACTCGACGAGGGTCCGATCATCGAGCAGGATGTCGAGCGCGTCGACCACGCCCACAGTCCCGAGGAGTTCGCGGCGGTCGGGCGTGACGTCGAAAGCGTGGTGCTCGCCCGTGCCGTGCGGTGGCATGTCGAGCACCGGGTGCTGATCAATGGCCGCAAGACGGTCGTGCTGCGTTGACCGCGGGAACTCGCCTCAATTCCTCGCCGATGCAATACCGCACGCCCGCCTGGCTCGTCGGCGGTCAAGCCCAGACCATCTGGCCGGCTCTCTTCTCGCGCCGGTTCGCCGGTCCGGCACTGGTCTTCGCGCGCGAGCGCTGGACCGCGCCGGACGGTGATTTCATCGACGTCGACTGGCAAGGCGACGATGCGAAAGCGCCGTTGCTGGTGCTGTTCCACGGCCTCGAGGGGTCGTCGGCCAGTCACTATGCGCAGGCGTTCGCGCACTGGGCGCGAAGCCATGGATGGCGCTTCGCCGTCCCGCATTTCAGGGGATGTTCGGGCGAGCTCAATCTCGCGCCACGGGCCTATCATTCCGGCGACTTCGAGGAGATCGGCTGGGTCCTCGAACGCTTTCGCTCGGTGCATGGCGGGCGCATCGTCGCCATCGGCGTCTCGCTCGGCGGCAACGCCTTGCTGCGCTGGGCCGAGGAAGCCGGGGCGACCGCGGCGCGAACCGTCGGCGCCGTGGCCGCGATCTCCTCGCCACTCGACCTGGCCGCCGGCGGCCACGCGATCGGTGCGGGCTTCAATCGCCAGGTCTACACCCGTCTCTTCCTGCGCACCATGAAGCCCAAGGCACTCGCCAAATGGGCCCAGCACCCCGGCCTGTTCGACCGCGACCGCCTGCTGGAGGCGCGCACGCTGCACGATTTCGACGACGTCTTCACCGCCCCCTTGCACGGCTTTCGCGATGCCGACGATTACTGGTGCCGCGGGTCGGCCAAGCCGCATCTGGCCCGCATACGCATCCCGGCCCTGGTCCTCAACGCCCGCAACGACCCGTTCATTCCCGCTTCGAGCCTGCCCCGGCCGGAAGAGGCGGGCCCGTACGTCACCTTGTGGCAGCCGCCGCACGGCGGGCATGTGGGCTTTGCCGACGGGCATTGGCCCGGCCACCTGCAAACCCTCCCCGAGCGGGTCATGGACTGGTTCGTGCCGGCGCCCTGACCGAGCCTGAAATCGGGCACCATCGGAAGAATGGACGAGATCGTCAAGCAAGCCCTCAAGAAGTGGCCCCACGTTCCGCACTGCTACGGCTGGCTGGCATTGGACGCGCGTGGCGACTGGTACATGCGGGACGATCGCATCCAGCGCGCCGGGCCGTTCCCCGCGGTCAAGGGCAGCCGGATCCAGCACGAGAAGCTGCGCGAATTCATCGAGCGCAACTACGCGCACGACGACGCCGGCTGCTGGTACTTTCAAAACGGACCGCAGCGTGTGTATGTCGAGCTGGAAGCGGCCCCGTGGGTATGGCGCCTGGGACCCGGCGAACCCGAAGGCGCCCCGACCGTCACGAGCCATACCGGGCTGGCGGCACGCTTGCAGAGCGCGTGGCTCGACGAGGCGGGCCGGCTTTATCTGGCCACCGACCTGGGCCTCGGCGTGGTCCACACCCTCGACATGGAAACGGCGGCCGATGCGGTGCAGGAGGGCGTCTGGGGGGTCCAGGAAACGACCCGGGCGGCGCTGGCCACGCGCTTCGGCTATGTGCTCAGGCCGGCGCCTGCGATGCCAACCGGCGCCGCCTGACGCGACGGCCGCCGCGCAGCGGACTTACTTGACGGTGCTCACCATGTAGGTGACGACGGCCTTGATGTCCGCGTCCGACGCGGTGGTTCCACCCCGTGCCGGCATCATGCCCTTGCCCTTGATCGCGACGGCGGTCAAACCGTCGATGTCCTTCGCTTCGGCGATGCGGGGGGCCCAGGCCGCCTTGTCCCCGACCTTCGGGGCACCCGCGACCCCCGTGGCATGGCAGGCCTGGCAC
>JALYHO010000161.1 GCA_030776545.1 Pseudomonadota bacterium
GGGCACGGGGTGGGGCGCGGCGGGCTCGCGCGGCCGCTCGAGCGCGCTCCGAACGAAACCGACGATGCCGTCCTGGAGATAGTAGACGACGAACAGCATGATCAGGCCGAAGATCGAGAGCCGCCAATCGGTCATGGTCTGGAGCCAGAACGAGAGCGCCGCCAGCGCCGCGCTGCCAGCCACCGGAATCGCCATCCGGGCCGGTGTGGTTCGGCCGCGCCGGACGCCGACCACTGCGGTGATCAGCACCAGGACCGCGAGACCCACCGAGACATAGCGGAACATCTCGACATCGTCGAGCAGCTTGGGCAGCAGCACGATGATGGCCGCGCCCAGCAGGGTCCCGATCCGGCTCTTGCGCCCGCCCATGATGACCGCGAGCAGGAACAGCACGGTCAACTCGAAATTGTAGGAGTTGGGCGAAATGTATTGTTCGGAATAGGCGTAGAGGCTGCCGGCCAGCCCGGCGAACCCGGCGCTGATCACGAAGGCGTAGACCTTGTAGCGGTAGACGGACACCCCCATGCAGTCGGATGCCACCGGGCTGCCACGCAGCGCCTCGAAGGCGCGCCCGAGATGCGAGCGCAAGATGCGATGGACGACGACCACTGCCAGCGTCATCAGGATGGCCACCAGCCAGAAGTAGCCGCGCTCGTCCAGCACCTGGCCGAACACGGTGGGCTTGTCGATCTTGATGCCCATGGGTCCGTTGGTGAGCTTGTCCATCTCGTTGATCAGGATCTGCAAGATGGTGCCGAACGCGAGCGTCACCATCGCGAGGTAAGGTCCCGACACGCGCAGCGCGGGCAGCGCCAGCAGCGCCCCGAAACCCGACGTGAGCACCACCGCCGCGGGCAAGGTGAGCCAGATCGGTGCCGCGAACTTCATCACCAGCACACCCGCGGTATAGGCCCCGACTCCGAAAAGTCCGGCGTGGCCGAGCGAGACCTGGCCGGTGTAGCCGACCACGATGTCGAGCCCGAACAGCAGGACCGCGTAGATGAGTATCGTTTCGAGCAGGTGAATGTAGTAGGGGTTGGTGATGCCCACCGGAAACAGCATCAACAGACAGAAGGCGATCAGCGCCAAGACCAGGTGCGTAGACTTCATGCGTCAGACCTTCTTGATCGCGGATTTGCCGAACAGGCCCTGCGGCCGCACCGCCAGCACGATCAACAGCAGCACCAGCCCGGGAACATCCTTGTAGCCGGTGCTGATGTAGAACCCGGTGGTGGTCTCGGCGACGCCGAGGATGATGCCGCCCACGATGATGCCCATGCCGCTCGTCAGGCCGCCGATGATGGCGACCGCGAAGGCCTTGAGGCCCAGGACCGCGCCCATGGTCGCGCCGGTCAGGGTGAGCGGGGCGATGAGCACGCCGGCGAACCCCGCGGTCAGCGACGACAGCGCGTACGAGAAGGTGATCACGAGCCCGGTGTTGATGCCCATCAACTTGGCGGCATCGCGGTCGTTGAATGTGGCGACGACCGCCTTGCCGTAGATGGTCTTGCGGTTGAAGAATTCGACCGCCAGCATCATCAGCACGGCTCCCACCACCACCAGCACTTCCATCGGAAGCACGTTGGCGCCGAGGAACTTCATGGGCGACTCCGGCAGCGGCGAGGGAAATTTCAAGTCGTCGCGGCCCCAGATGTTCTCGGCCACGTTCTTGAAGATGATGCCCAGCGCGATGGTCGACATGATCCATCCGAATTCCGACTTGATCTTGATGGCCGGCGCCACGCCGATGCGCTCGACCAGCACCCCCTGCACGGCGCCGAACAAGCACACCAGCGGGATCATCAGCCAGTAGTTCACGCCCAGGCCGACGAGCGTCAAGCCGACCAGCGCGCCGAGCATCAGGGCGTCGCCCTGCCCGAAGTTGAGCGTGTCGCTGGTGGCGAAGGTGAGCTGGTAGCCGAATGCGATGACGGCATAGATCATTCCCAGCGCGATGCCGGAGAACACCAGTTGAGTGAGAATTTGCATGGCGATTCCCGCGCAGGGCAAAAAAGATGCCGCCACGGGCCGTCTGGCCCGGGGCGGCGGGGGCCGTGGCGGCCTTATTTCTTCATTTGGACGACCGAGGCCTTTTTCTGGTCGTCCGGGTAGGCATAGACCACCTTGCCTGCCTTGACTTCGCCGAAGACCGGGATGTTGGCGCTGATGGCCTCATGGTCGGCCTTGGAGAAGGGTTTGTTGTAGGTGGTCACCACCCCTTCCACGGGTGCCTTCAGGTCTTCGAGCGCGGCCTTGATCTTCGGGCCGTCGGTGCTTCCCGCTTGTTTGATCGCCGCGGCCAGCAGATAGATCGAGTCGTAGCCCTGAGCGGCCGACACCGGTGAATCCATGCGGCTGTTCTTCGGGTTGAACGTCTTGAGGTAGCTGACGATGAAGGACTGGCGCTTGGCGTTGGTCGGCTCCTGGATGAAGGTCTGCGGCATCCGCGCCCCTTCGCCGCCGGGCCCTGCGTTGTCGATGTAGTTGGCCATCGACAGGGTCCAGCTGCCGATCATCGGGACTTTCCAGCCCAGTTTGGTCATGCCGTTGGCGATCTGCGCGAGTTCCGGCCCGATGCCGTAGGTCAGCACCGCCTCGGCACCGGCCTCCTTGGCCTTGAGCAGCTGGGCCGTCATGTCGACGTCCTTGATGTTGAATTTCTCGACCGCCACCGGCGTGATGCCCTTGGCCTTGAGCGCCTTTTCGAGGTCATCGCGGCCGAGCTGGCCGTAGTTGGTGGAGTCGGCCAGGATGGCGAGCTTCTTGTAGCCGCGGCGCGTGACCGCTTCCTCGACGATCATCGGCGCCTGGATGCTGTCGTTGGCGGCGTTGCGAAAGACGAAGTTGTCGGGATCTTTCTCGAACTGCTTGGTGATCACCGAGCCCGTGGCGACATTGTTCAGTACCGGGATCTTGGCGTCCTGGAAAAAGCGTTGCGAGGCGAGTGCGACGCCCGTGTTGATGTAGCCGACCACGGCGGTGACTCGCTCCTTGCTGATGAATTCCTGCGCGATCTGTACCCCGCGCTCGTTCTTGGCTTCGTCGTCGCGTTCGACCGCGACCAATGGGCGGCCGAGGACCCCGCCGGATTTGTTGATTTCGTCGATGGCGAGCCGGACGCCGTCGCGCATGCTCACGCCCATCGAAGAAGACCCTCCCGTGAACGGGCCGTCGACGCCGATCTTGATCGGGTCGGCGGCCCCGGCCAACGACGCGAGGGACGCGAGCGTGACTGCACACGTGAGTCGAGAGATACGGGACATGGATACTCCTGAAGGTGGGTCGAAGATGGATTCACCGACCATTATCCAAGTCCCGTCGCTCTCGTGCAGGAGCAACACGGCTAGGTTTTCCCGCATGCTTTCCACTAAATCACCGAAATTGGATCGATACCTCGTCGCGCGGCCTTGGCTGTCGATTGCGATGCGTCCATTCCAATGAGGCAGAGCCCCGCGCTTAAGGGAAAACGCGCAATCGCGGACGGGGGCGTCTCGCGCTCGATCGAGGCGGCGCCTGCGCCCCCGCGGTGGCCGCGGATAATCGTCCGAGCATGAGCCGAACTGAAACGACCAGCGCGGGGCCCGGGCCCGCTGCAGCAGATTCCGGGCGCCCCGTTCCTTCGCGGCCCCCGCGGCCCGCCAATCCGCTGCCACCGATCACCTATCCCGAAGCGTTGCCGGTCTCGGCGCGGCGTGCCGAGATCGCCGCCGCCCTTTCGGCCCACCAGGTCGTGATCGTGTGTGGCGAGACCGGATCGGGCAAGACCACCCAGCTGCCCAAGATCGCACTCGGACTCGGACGCGGCAGGGGTGGCGCGAACGCCAGCGGGAAATTGATCGGCCACACCCAGCCCCGCCGAATCGCCGCCACCAGCGTGGCCAAGCGCATCGCCGAAGAGTTGAAGACGCCGCTCGGCGAGGTGGTCGGCTTCAAGGTGCGATTCCAGGACCGGCTGCAGCCCGGTGCGAGCGTCAAGCTGATGACCGACGGCATTTTGCTGGCCGAGACCCAGACCGACCCTTTGCTGCGTGCCTACGACACGCTCATCATCGACGAGGCGCACGAGCGCAGCCTCAACATCGACTTCCTGCTCGGCCACCTGCGGCAAATCCTGCCGCGGCGTCCCTATCTTAAAATCGTCGTGACTTCCGCGACGATCGACGCCGACCGGTTCGCGCGGCATTTTGCTTCGGCCGCCGGGCCGGCGCCGGTGATCCAGGTGTCGGGGCGGCTCTTTCCTGTCGAGCAGCGGTGGCGCCCTTTCGTGGAGAGTCGGGAGCACGATCTGAACGATGCGATCGGCGCCGCGATCGACGAGCTCTGGCGTGAGGGCGGTGGGGACGTGCTCGTCTTCCTGCCGGGCGAGCGGGAAATCAGAGAGGCGGCCGACCACTTGCGCCGCCACCACCCGCCAGGGGTCGAGGTGGTGCCGCTTTTCGCGCGGCTGAGCCAGCAGGAGCAGGACCGGGTGTTCGAGTCTCACAGCGCGCGCCGCATCGTGCTGGCGACCAATGTGGCCGAGACCTCACTGACCGTCCCGGGAATCCAGTATGTCGTCGACGCCGGCACGGCCAGGGTCAAGCGCTACAGCTACCGCAACAAGGTCGAACAGCTGCTGGTCGAGCCGATCAGCCAGGCGGCGGCGAACCAGCGTGCCGGGCGCTGCGGCCGGGTCAGCAACGGCATTTGCATTCGGCTCTACGACGAGGCCGATTTCTCCGCCCGGCCGCCCTTCAGCGATCCGGAGATCTTGCGCTCCTCGCTCGCCGGCGTGATCTTGCGGATGAAGTCGCTCGGGCTGGGAACGGTCGAGGACTTTCCCTTCCTGGAGCCGCCACCGCGCCGTGCGATCGCGGATGGCTACCAGTTGCTGGCCGAACTCGGCGCCGTCGACGACGCCAACGACCTCACGCCGGTGGGGCGCGAATTGGCGCGCTTGCCGCTCGACCCCCGGGTCGGACGCATGATCCTCGAAGCGCGGACGCGCGAGGCCCTGACCGAAGTGCTGGTGATCGCCGCCGCGTTCAGCGTCCAGGACGTGCGGGATCGGCCGATCGAACAGCAGCAGGCTGCCGACCAGGCGCACAAGCAGTTCGACGACGAACGTTCGGAATTCATGGGTGACCTCAAGCTCTGGAACTGGCTGGAGCAGGCCCGCGGGGGGCATGGTGAGCACAAGGTCTCGCAGCGTCGGCAAGAGCAGCAGCTGCGCGATCATTTCATCTCGCCGCGCCGGGTGCGCGAATGGCGTGACATCCATACCCAACTCCATACCGTGGTCGCCGAGCATCGCTGGCGCCTGAACGGCAGTCCGGCGACGTACGAACAGATCCACCTCTCGATGCTGGCCGGCCTGCTCGGCAACGTCGGCTGCAAAAGCGATGACGACGACTTCTACCTCGGCGCGCGTGGGATCCGCTTCTACAAGCACCCCGGGGCCAACCTGTCCAAGAAGCCCGGCCGCTGGATCGTGGCCGCCGAACTGGTCGAGACCACCCGGCTCTTCGGCCGCAGCATCGCGGCGATCGAGCCGCTCTGGCTGGAGCGCGTCGGCGCCCATGTGATCAAGAAGCAGTTGCTCGAACCGCACTGGGAGAAAAAGGCGGCCGAAGTGATCGCGCTCGAGCGTGCGACGCTGTATGGGCTTGTGATCTACAGCAACCGGCGCGTCAACTTCGGACAAGTGGATGCCGCGCTGGCGCGCGAGATTTTCATCCGCGAGGCGCTGGTGGCCGGCGAGTGGGACACCCGCCTGCCGTTCGTCGCGGCCAATCGCAGGCTGATCGCCCAGATCGAGGAACTGGAACACAAGTCGCGCCGCCAGGACGTGCTGGTCGACGACGAGTTGATCCACGCCTTCTATGACGCCAAGCTGCCTGCCGACGTCTGCAACGGCGCCAGCCTGGAACGGTGGTTTCGCGAGGCGGCCAAGGGCGAGCCGCGCCTCTTGCAGCTGACGCGCGACGAGCTGATGCGCCACGAGGCGGCGGGCATCACCGGCAACGCGTTTCCGCGCACGGTCCGCCTCGGCGGCATCGACTGCCCGGCCACCTACCTGCATGCCCCGGGCGACCCGAAGGACGGGGTCACGGTCACGGTGCCGATCTATGCCCTCAACCAGGTCAACGAAGAACGCTGCGAGTGGCTGGTCCCGGGCATGCTGCGTGACAAGGTTCTGGCGCTGGTCAAGACCCTGCACCAGCGCCCGCGCTCCCGACTCGTGCCGTTGCCCGACTACGCCCAGGACTTCGTCCAGCGAAGCGAGTTCGCGGGCGGCAGATTGATGGATGTGCTCCTGAAGGACGTGCGGGACAAGACCCAGCTCGACCTCAAGCGCGCCGACTTCAAGCTGGAACAATTGCCCCCCCATCTGCTGATGAATTTCCGCATCGACGACGAGCACGGGCGTCAACTCGGCGCGGGGCGCAACATCGCGGCCTTGAAAGCCGAGCTGGGCGGCCAGGCACGTTCGGCGTTCCAGGCCCTGGCGGGGCTCAAGCTCGCCTCGAAGCCGCAGGGCGGCATCCCGGGCCCGGCGGTTCCGCCCGGCCCGGGGCAAGGCAGGCCTGCGCCTTCAACGACCGCGATCGCCGCAGGAAGCGCCGGCTCCGCCCCAGAGCGCTACACCAGCTGGACGTTCGGCGAGTTGCCCGAGCTGATGGAAATCCGGCAGGGCGGACAGGCGCTGGTCGGATTCCCGGCACTGATCGACAAGGCCCAGCATGTCGAGATCGAAGTCTTCGACGAGCCCGCGGTGGCGGCGCGCAAGCACCGGGCCGGACTGCAGCGGCTCATCGCCTTGCAGTTGCGCGAGGCGCTCAAGTATCTGGAAAAAAATATTCCCGACCTGCAGGCGATGAGCGTGGCCTACCTGCTGGTCGGCGGCCAGGGCGCGGAAGAACTGCGCGCACAGATCGTCGAGGTGGCGCTCGACCGTGCCTTCCTTGCCGAGCCGCTGCCCACCGACGCGGGCTCCTTCGCGCGCTGCGTCGAGAGTGGCCGCGGCCGCCTGACCCTGATCGCCAACGAGGTCGCACGGGCCGCAGGCGCGGTCCTCCACGAGCATACCGCGGCGCTACGCAAGCTCAAGGATGCGCGGGCGCCCAAAGAGGTCGCCGACGACATCTCGGCCCAGTTGGCGCGTCTGGTGACCAAACGCTTCGTCGTCGACACCCCATGGGCCGCGCTCGCCCACCTGCCGCGGTATTTGCGCGCGGTCGTGATGCGCCTGGACAAGCTGCGCATCGATCCGGCGCGGGACGTCCAACGCCTGGCCGAACTGCGCCCGATCGAGCAGCGCTACTGGCGCCACCTGGCCGAGCGCAAGGGAGTCGTCGACCCGCGTCTGGCCGAATTCCGCTGGCTGCTCGAGGAACTTCGCGTGAGCCTGTTCGCCCAGGAATTGCGCACCCCGCAGCCGGTGAGCGTGAAACGGCTCGAAAAAGCGTGGGCGCAACTATCGTCCTGAATGTCGACCTCGAACCGCGACTCGCCCTGCGCTACAGTGGCCGGGTCGACAGCAACCTTGGGGACGACCGATGACTTATGTGTGGATGGCCATCGTGGGCTTCGTCGTCGGTTTGATCGCCCGGGCCTTGTTACCGGGGACCCAGAGCCTGGGGATCATCCTGACGGCGGTGCTCGGCATCGCCGGAGCGCTGCTCGCCGGATTTGCCGGGCACGCCATGGGTTGGTATGCCGAGGGCCAGCCGGCGGGCTTCATCGCTTCGGTCGTCGGAGCCATTGTCGTGCTCTTCATCGTCGGCAAGCTCAAAGGCTCGACGCCGGGGTGACGACGTGAAGCGCCGCGTGTCCGCGTGGGTCGTGGTGCCCGGATCGGCCCTCGAAATCGAGGCCACGGTCGCCCGTTGCCGCCGCCTGGTCACCAAGAGAGCCCTGGTCGCAGCGGGCGTCTCGGCGGTCCCGATCCCAGGTGTCGACTGGATCACCGATGTGGCCGTGCTGATGAAGCTGATCCCCGAGATCAGTCAGGCCTTCGGCTTGACGCCGTCGCAGGTCGAGCGCCTCGCACCCGACCGGCGCCTCGTGGTCTACAAAGCGATCTCCGCGGGGGGCGGGATGCTGGTCGGACGCCTGGTGACGCGTGAGCTCATCGTCAAGATGCTCCAGGTGGTGGGCGTGCGTCTGTCGGCACAGCAGGTGGCCAAATTCGTGCCGATCGCGGGGCAGGCGGTGGCGGCCGCGCTGACCTTCTCGTCGCTGAAATTCGTGGCCGAGCAGCATATTCAGCAGTGCGCAGCGGTGGCCCGCGAACTGCTGCTCCCCAACAACACCCCCGATGCATCGCCCTGAGCGCCTTTCGCTGGGTACAATGCAAGACTCGGGGCGTAGCGCAGCCTGGTAGCGCACCTGGTTTGGGACCAGGTGGTCGTGAGTTCGAATCCCACCGCCCCGACCATCGACACAAGCGCCTTGTCAGCCACGCGACCTGGCCTGATCCTGACCCCCATTTTGCTTTCCGGCAATTTTCAGCCCGTAGCTCAACTGGATAGAGCACCGACCTTCTAAGTCGGATGTCGGGGGTTCGAGTCCCTCCGGGCTGGCCATTCGGTGCCGTCTCGACTTCCTCGCCGCGGCACCCGGAGAAAGTGGCTGCGCCGTTCGCGCCGCGCGAGACGCTTCGACACGAGCGCTTTTGCGCGCGCCGGTGGTCCCATAAGATCGGACCCCGACGACACTGACCAGAACCGGCCTTCGCCATGGAAAGACACACGCGCCGCGCCCGAGGGCTCACCGCCATGGCGACGATCCTGTTGCTCACCTCCTGCGGTGGTGGCGGGGCCGGCACGCAGAGCAGCACGCCGCCGCCCACCGTGGACGTCAGCAGCGTGGCCGTCGCCGATCCGGGCAGCGCGCTGCCCGCCGGTTGGCAGCACGGCGCATTCATGGAAATCTTCGTCCGCAGCTACCAAGACAGCGACGACGATGGCGTGGGCGATCTGCAAGGCCTGATCTCGCGGCTCGACTACCTGCGTGACCTGGGCGTGCGCGGCATCTGGCTGATGCCCGTCACGGCGAGCGAAGACCACGACCACGGTTACGCGGTGACCAACTACCGTGACATCGAGCCGCAGTATGGCCGCCTCGCCGACTTCGACCAACTGATCGCGGCGGCGCATGCACGCGGCATCGGCGTCGTCGTCGACTACGTGATGAACCACAGTGCCGCCCAGAACCCGCTGTTCGTCAACGCGGCGTCGTCCAGCGCGAACGCTTACCGCGACTGGTACGTCTGGTCCCCCACCGACCGGACCGATTGGAGCGTCTACGGCGCGGATCCGTGGCACGTGACGACCACGGGCTGGTACTACGGCCCCTTCTGGAGCGAGATGCCCGACTGGAATCTCACCAACGCCGCCGTCGTCGCGTACCACCACGACAACCAACGCTTCTGGCTCAACCGCGGCGCCGACGGGTTCCGCTTCGATGCGGTGGGCAACTTCGTGGAGAACGGACCGGGGAACTGGTCGGACCAGCCACAGGACTACGCCCTCATGCACGACGTGCGCGCGCTGCTGGACCTCTACGCGCAGCGCTACCTGGTGTGCGAAGCGCCGGCCGATCCACAAGGATTCGCCAGCGCGTCGGCTTGCGGCGGCGCGTTCGCGTTCGACCTGAACACCCACCTGATCGGCGCCGCACAAGGAGGTGCCGCCGATATCCAGGCCGTGGCCGATTACTTCAACCATGCGCAGCCCGGCATGGCCACGATCCTGTCCAACCACGACCGCTTCGCGGGCCAGCGCGCCGCCGACCAGTTGGGCAATGATGTCGCGAAGATCAAACTGGCGGCCGGCAGCTACCTGCTGCTGCCGGGAACGCCGTTCATCTACTACGGCGAGGAAATCGGCATGGACGGCTCGGCCGCCTTCTCGGGCGACGCGAGCCTGCGCACGCCCATGAGCTGGACGGCCGACACCACCCACGCCGGTTTCAGTGCCGCGCTGCCGTATCGCGGCCTTTCGGCCAACGTCGCCACGCGCAACGTGGCCGCGGAGATTTCCGATCCCAGTTCCGTCTACAGCTTCTACAAGGCGATGCTCGCACTGCGCAACGCGCGGCCGTCGATCTCCGGCGGCAGCTACGAGGCGGCGGTGGCCAACGGTCTCACGCTGAGCTTCCAGCGCGTCGCGGGATCCGAACGCACGCTCGTCGTGATCAACTACGCGACGTCGGCCGCCACGGTGGTCGTCGGCGCGTTGCCGGCGAACGCCACGCTCACGGCGCTCTACCCGGCCGACGGCACCATCGTGTCGACCCACGCGGGCGGCGACGCCCCGCTGAACGTCGCGGCGCAGCAGGTGCGGGTGTACGCGGTCGGCCCCTGAGCGCCCGGGGTCCGCGTGGCCGCGCGCCGCGCGTCCGGGCAGGTTTCGGGATGACTTGAAATCGAGATCCTGATCAGCGGTCGTCGGTCGACGATGCACGTCGGATGAAGTCCGCGACGTTGGAATGAAGCGCCTTGAAGGAGGGCTCGTTCGCATACACCATGTGGCCCGAATCGTAGAAGTGGAGCTCGATGTTGCTGCGCAGGGCTGCCGGGATGGGCAAATGATTCATCTCGTAGATCCCCTGGAAATACGGGGTGGCGAGATCGAAATAGCCAGAATTGAGCATGACCTTCAGCCGCGGGTTGACCTTCATCGCCGTGGCGAGATCGGACGTGACGTCCGCGGTCATGGGCAAGGGAAACGGCGCGCCGGGCGGCTGATGCTTGAATTCCCACTGCTTCCACACCTCGACGTACGGCTTGAACGTCTTGTCCCGGCCGTACTTCAGCTCGGTTCTCGCATACTGATTGAACGCCGCCACATACGCCGAACCCAGCGCGGCGCTTTGCGGATCGTAGTCGGCCTCCTTGCTGAGCGGATCGATGGTGGGCCCGGAGAAACGCGTGTCGAGGCGACCCACGGTGATGTCCCTCGTCGATTGAAGCGCCTTGCTGAACTCGCCTCCGGTGATGCGAAGATTTGCCTTCAGGATGTAGTCGACCGGCAGCCCGATGTAGTCGTGCAGCTTGTTGGCCACGACCAGGCGCTGCGCCGGGTCGAGGCTGCCGCCCGCCTGCAATGCCACGGCGTACTCGTTCAGCGCGTAATGCTGCACTTCGGCGAGCAGCGACTGCAGGTCGCGTTCGGGCGGTGCGAGCGCATGGTGGTACCACGCCGTGGCCGCATAGGTGGGGAGTGCGAGCTCGTAAGGCAAATCGTTGCCGGGACTGATGTCGGCTCCGTCAGGCGAGCCCCCGAAAAACAGTATCTGCGACAGGTTGATGACGCCATTGAAGTCGATCGACTTCTCGCTCTCGAGGAGATTGATCAGCACCGCGTTGCGCGTCGTTCCATAGCTTTCGCCGAAGAGAAACTTGGGTGAGTTCCAGCGCTCGTATTTCGACAGGAAGCGGGGAATGAAATCAGCGAAAGCCTGTGCGTCGGCGTCGATGCCGTAGAAAGCCTTTTCCTTGTCCTTGCCGCTGATGCGGCTGAAGCCGGCACCTGGGGCATCCACGAAAACCAGGTCGCTCGCATCGAGCAGCGAGTACCCGTTGTTGACGATCCGATACGGGGCGGCAGGCGTGTGCGAGTCGTTGGCGGTCAGCACACGACGCGGGCCGAAGGCACCCATGTGCAGCCACACCGTCGAGGAGCCCGGGCCACCATTGAACAGGAACGTGATCGGCCGTGACGAACTGGGCTTGCCCTCCTTGCCGTCCTTGCCGAAATAGGCGACGTAGAACATGCTCGCCTCCGGTGGCCCCTTTTTGTCGTCCTTGTCGGCGTTCTGGGGGACGTCGTCCCAATCCTTGGGATGCACGACCAGGTTGCCAGCCACCGCCTCGTAGTCGATCATGCGACCATCGACGGTCACCGACGACTGGCTCTTTTGCTGCTCGACCTGAAAATGGTCCGGCGGCGACCCGTTGGCCGAAGCCGCTTTCTGGGGCGTCTGCGGCGCTTCCTGTGCCAGCAGCCGTGCGCCGGGCAACAGGAGGCTTGCAGTTGACAAGACGAATGCGAACAAGCGGGAATATGGACGCAAAGGCATGGAATCTCGGTGGGTAGGAGAACGGTACGCGACGGTGAGCTACGTTGCCAGCACCCCATCAGTCGCCCAGGTGTTCGCCTATCTTGCCAGTTCACCGTCCGGCTCGCTGCCTGGCTGGCCGGGTGAGTCGTGAACCCAGTCGAGGGGGACGACGGTGCCAATCGTGCCGCATCGAGGCGACAGACCATCCGGTGCCGATCACTCGCTCGCGCAAGCGCGCAGACTTCATTTCGCGAACAGTTGACCCGGATCGCGGAAAGACTTGAACTCCAGCGCGTTGTCGGCCGGGTCGCGGAAGAACATCGTCGCTTGTTCGCCGACCTGGCCTTCGAAGCGCACGTAGGGCTCGATCACGAAGGCGACGCCAAGAGCCTTGATGCGTGCGGCGAACGCATGAAATTCGGTCCAGTCGAGAACCACGCCGAAATGCGGTACCGGCACCTGGTGTCCATCGACCGGATTGGCCGTCGTCTTGGGAACACGTGGCACCTGGTGCACCACGAGCTGGTGGCCGAACAAATTGAAGTCGATCCACTCGGCGCTCGACCGACCTTCGGCGCAGCCCAATACCGTTGCATAGAAATGTCGCGCCTTGGCGAGGTCGTCGACAGGGATGGCGAGGTGGAATGGGCGAATTGTTCTCATCTGAGGGCCTCGAAGCGACGCTGTATTTGACATGTCTTCTCTTTCGCCGTCTACGCATCGCCGCCAGCGGCACCGAATCACTCGGGTTTTGAGCCCGCTCCCTTGCCCTCGCGTCAGGAGGTGTTGGTCGATCAGTCTGCGGAACCCTTCCCGGCAAGAGCAATGAGCCACGGCTCCAGGCGCTGGCCGAACGCCAACCGGCCCTCGAATCGTGTGCCTTCGGCAGTGTGCAGACCGTCGTTCATCGGCGTGACGCCGGCCAGCGCGCCGCGCATGTTCAACGGTACGTTGACACGCTCGGCGCTCAGGCTGTCGATGACGCCCCCTCCCGGCTTGCCCCTTTGACTCCATATGGGACGGATCTGGCCCCGAACGATCGCGTACTTCGTTCGGTCCGGAAACTTCCTGCGCAGGGCATCGCGATCGAGCCCGGCATCCACGGCGAAAAGGCGACTGCTCAGGCGCGATTCGCCGTCCATGATGGCACGAGCGTCCTTTTGCCCGTTCCCGAGCTCGTTCTTCGCTTCCACGTCCTTCGCCACTTGCGCTGCGCGCGCCAGTGCCTCCTGATAGGCCGGTCCGTCCAGTTCCAGCACCACAAGCACGTCACGAGGCAACTGGCGCCGGTAGGTAGAGTTTCCACTCGCCTCCAGGCGGTCGATGGAACCCTTGGTGCGAAAGCCGAGCGACGCCAATTTCGGCGCATCCAGCCACGCAGGGGCGCCGCCACCGGAGTCGTTGTAAAGATGCAAGCGTTCGCGTCGAAAATCTCTTGGCAGAACGCGCCAACGCAACTGCAACGCCAGCCCGCTGTTCTCTTTCCGGCCCACCCTTGCGACCAGCGGTCGGAGTTCCCGTTGCGTGACCTCCAGAGTGCTGTCCGGCGCTCCGCCGCGGTTGTACGCGGCACCGGCCAGGGTGATCACGTTGGTCACGGCCATCAGCGCGAGACCCGCAAGCAGTGCGATTCGGCGTGACCCTGTCATGGGTTCACCCTGCGCAGACGTTGGAAGACCAGCAGCAGAAAGACCGCTGCCAGGCCCATCAGAAGAAAGAAGAGGGACTTGGGCATCGAATCCCACCACCAGTCGAAGAGCTTCGAATAGAGGAAGATCACGAAGAAGGTGACGCCTGTGTTTGTCACCTCTTGCCAGTGGCGCCGGACGCCGTACCAGACGAGTGCCGCGCTGCCGAGGAAGCCCGCCGCCTGGTACATGCCTTGAACCGAACCTTGGTCGAGATCGAGATCGCTGAGGTTGCCCCAATTGGCGAGAACGAGCACGGGGACAAAGAGGGTAAGCGCGCCAGCGACTCTGTAGGTGGCAGCGAAGCCGGGGAATCGTGATTGGTCAAGCGCCTGTGGGACCAGGAATATGGCGACTGCCGCCGGGAAAAAGTTCTCCGGTCGGTCGCCGAAATGGATCCAGTAGGTGCCGCTCCAACTGCCGGTACGGGAAGAGATGAAGGCGATGAGGCACAAGATCCCGGCGGCTTGCAGCAACCGCAATTCAAATGTGTACGCAAGCACGAACGCAAACGCCGCCCACGGCAAGAGCGCCTTGTCGGACGGGGTGATGTCGAAGATCTGACCGAGCATGCCGATGTTCAGCACGAAGCACGCGAAAGCGACCATCGCGGCCAGGTTGGTGAAATATCCGGTCGCGTCATGGCGATCGACCCACATCGTCAGCAGAAAGGCGCCGATTGCGGCGCTCACGAGAATCGTCACCTGTGCCGCGGTGGCGAAATATCCCCAGAACTGGTGGAACAGGAAGAAGACGCTGGCCGCAAGCGCGAGCGCCCCGATGAACGAGGCGATCCGCATGCCGAGGGAGAGTGGCCGGGATTGGGGATCGCGATCGATGCCGAGGCCGAGCGAAAGGCGTGCGAGCAGTGCATCGTGATGTGTGGCCAGTGCTTCCCGCTGCGCCTCGTCGACGTGAAGCACACCCTCGAGCTCGAGGCGCGAAAGCTCTCGGCGAAAGACATGGATATCGTCGGCTCGTTGCTGAGCCTCATTGCGCGAGGAGACGGGCATGGGAGTGTCGAATTGCAAACAACTTCAGTCTGATGGTCGCGAGGAGCGCCATCGATCCAAGCCGATTCTCGCCTTGCGCGTGCCGTAGGCACGCGCAGGAATGAGCGGCGCGAGGGCTTGTTACTGCAAGCGTGACAATGTTTATCTCTGGACTGTGTTGAACGCGGGTTGGCCTGGGCCGACCTGCGCCCTCCAAGGGGCGCTGTGCTGTTGGCCGCGGGCCCGGTCATTCAGACCCGTTCCCCCGGGGCCCCCGCTGAACCTTGGGGCGCAGCAGGCGAGGGTGCAGGCGGTCGGCCCGGGAACGCCGGGAAGCCGGGCGAGCGGCACACCAGCGATGACCGCTTCATCTGAACGTGAGCAGCAGCGCCGCAGTGATCGTCGGGATTGCCGCTTGAGGGCTCCACGAGGAGTCCTTCTGGGTGTATTGCTGGGCTCGTCGGAGAGCCTGCTCCATCACGGTATCGACGCCATCGCGATAGTCGGCGAATCGCCACGCGATCGACGCGTTCGGCGAGAGGTCTCCGGCAGCGACGTCGAACGCGATGTTGAACCAGAAGCACCGCGTGAGGTCCTTCCATCGGCAACCCCGGGCCCAATCGTGGTACCCGGTGGCAAAGTACACCGAGATCCTGGAATTCGGCAGTTCCAGCGGTGGTCCGCTTTCGGCCCAGAACTGCTCCCGATCGCCGACCTGCTCGCCGAGGATCGTCACACGATCCCTGGCAAAGTACTTCGCGCGCGCCGCGGTCACCAGGGCGGCGGAGAAGGTCGCGTGGTCGGTCAGGATGAACAGCATCCCGTCACCGGCAATGCGCTTGGGGAGTTCCCTCGTGAAGCGGAGCGTCTGAAGGTAGTCGCCGCCGCCATTGAAGCGAAGGTCGAGAATCGCGTAGCGCAATGATCCCGGCATGATGGGATCGAGCACGTTCGCAAGTTGGTCCGCGATCGCGCCCCGTTCATCCCCCTCGACGGTGGCGATGTGGACGTACAGGCCATCGCCGTGATCCAGCCGCTGAACGAAGACACTCGCGTCGGGATCGCGCAAGACGGACGGGAGGTCGGTCCTTCTCGACAGCACGCCGTGCCAGGCGCCCGTTTCGTTCATCTCGTGTTGTGGCGCCAAGTCACGCGTCGGAGCGACGGAAGAGGACTGCAGACCGGGGGCAATGCCCTCGAGCGAGACGGTGACCAGCGCTCCGGAGGCTTTTCGCAGCACGTACGTCGCGCTGTCGGCGCTCATCGCCGGCCACATGCCGTTCAATGCATCCGGTGATTCGAGGATCAGCGGGCTGATCGACTTTGCATGATCGGCCGTGCCGCTCAGATAGGGGGTCAAGGCCGTGAGGACGTCCCCGGGTGCTTTGCCGTCGATGCTCAGCACCTGACTTCCCACGAGGTCCTCGAACGGTTCCATGGCTCGCACGACGAAGAGGCCCTCGGCAAACCACGCCACGCGGATGGGCACGCGGTTGAGCCGCCGCAGCCTTCGGCCGACGGTCGTGTGTCCGTTGCCCGCCAGCGCAACGAGGCGGGAAACCTGCATCTCGAACGCCTGCCTGGAAAGGTCGTTGGCCGACGCGACGAGTTTCGTTCGCTCGGCCTCGAATCGTTGTGCGGATTCGGCTGTAAAACTGCGGTCGAGACGAACCAGCTGCGCAAGCGCTTCGAGATCCTGGTGCGCGGCGTCGGCGCGGTCCGCCGGCGGGGGTAGTTTCGTGGGTGCCGGCGTGGGGTGGAAGCGCCAGTCGAAGGCGACCAGAAAACCTCGGCCCACGACGAAAACGCAAAGCGTTGCCCCGACGAGGATGGCGGCAGCCCGGGCAGCGAGCGCTCTCCTGGATCTCTTCATGGCGCATTCCTTTGGATGGTGCTGTTCTCTCTGAGGACTGCCGAGCGCGGCGCTGACGGGACGGGACCCGCGTGTCAAGCGATGAGCTCGGCACCGACCACGCGCAGCGCCGCGTCGCGGATCGCGTCGGCGTTCGGTACGCCAGCCTGTTCCAGCACCCATGACGCCGGCGCCGGCGCATCCGGCCCGGTCAGGCGCAGCACTGGCACGGTCAACGCGTCGAACGCCTTCTCGCTGGCGAGGGCGGCGATTTCCGCGCCGACGCCACACAGGCGGCTGGCTTCGTGCACGATGATCAGACGCCCGGTCTTGCGCACCGAGGCGAGCACGGTTGCCTCGTCGATCGGCTTGAGCGTGCGCAGGTCGACCACTTCGGCGCTCACGCCCTGGTCAGCGAGCGCTTGGGCAGCCGCCAGGCAGTGGCCCACCGTCTTCGCATAGGAGATCAGCGTGACATCGCTGCCTTGGCGCCGCACGACCGCCTGGCCGATCGGGACCAGGTGCTCGCCGTCGGGGACCGGCCCGGGCGCGTGGGCGAGCGCCAGGTCCATGAAGAACAGCACCGGGTTGTCGTCGCGGATCGCGGCCTTCATCAAGCCCTTGAAGTCGGCGGCGTTCGACGGCATCACAACCTTCAGACCGGGTGCGTGCACGAACATCGCCTCGAGGTTGTGGTTGTGCTGACTGCCAACCCCCCACCCGGCCCCGGTCATCGTCAGCACGACCATGGGAAACCGGAACTGGCCGCCCGACAGGTAGCGCAGCTTGCCGGCGCTGTTGACGATGGCGTCCATCGCCAGGGTGAGGAAGGGCGCGAACAGGAGGTCCACGATCGGGCGCAGCCCCATCGCGGCGGCGCCGGCGGCGGTGCCGGCAATGATGCCCTCGGCGAGCGGCGTATTGCGCACGCGCTCGACGCCGAATTCGGCGACGAGGTCGCGGCGTTTTGTCGCCACGCCCTCGCCGAACATCAGGACGCGCGAATCGTGGCGCATTTCTTCGGCCAAGGCCTGGGCAATGGCCTCGGAAACGGTGATGGTTTGCATGGTGTGATCTCCGGGTTCAGGCGTAGACATCGGTGGTCAGTTCGCGAGCGTCGGGCCAGGGCGAGCGCTCGGCGAACGCGGCGGCGGCGGCGATGGCGGCGCGAACGCGCTGCTGCAAGTGGGTGAGCTCGCCGCAAGCAACCACCCCCTGATCCAGGAGCCGGGTACTCAGCACCGAGATCGGATCGCGTTGCTTCCATGACGCCAGTTCGACCGCGTCGACGTAGGCCTGGTCGTCGGGCTCGAAGTGGCCGCGCTGGCGATAGGTGTCGAGCTCCAGGAAATAGGGCTTGCCGCTGGCACGCACGGCGCAGGCTGCTTCGCTCGCCGCGGCATGCACCGCCTCGACATCGTTGCCGTCCACCGTGCGCGTGTCGATGCCGTGGCCGCACGCCCACTCGGCGATGTGCTCGATCGGCATCGTTTCGTCGCGCCGAACGAAGGCCTGCCACTGGTTGTTTTCGCACACGTAGAGCAACGGGAGATGCCAGGTGACCGCGAGGTTGATCGATTCGTGAAAGATGCCTTCGCAGGCGGCGCCGTCGCCGAAGAACACGGCCGTGATGCCGCCCGGCTCCTGTTGTCCCATCCGCTGCGCCAATGCGACTCCGGGCGCCAGCGACAACTCCCCGCCGACGATGGTCGACGTCAACACGACGCCGAGCGCCTGCGCCGAGACGTGCAGCGAGCCGCTCTTGCCCTTGCAGTAGCCGTCGACGCGTCCCATCACTTCGGCCATCAAGCGGCCCGGGTCGGCTCCGCGCGCGAGCAGGTGGCCGGCACTGCGGTGGTTGGTGAGGATGCGGTCGCGCGCCTCCAGGGCACGCACCACCCCGACGGCAGCCGCTTCCTGCCCGACCGCCGTGCAGGTGCCGGGCGAGGTCGGGGTGGCCAATGACGCCAAGCGCTCCTCGTAAGTGCGGATCAACATCATCGTTTCCAGCATCGAGATGCGGAACGCGGGGTCTGAGGGGAGATGGGGAAGAGGGTGCATGGTGTGCGTGCTCCGGATGGGTGGGCTCGATGGCCGTCGGTCGGCATGAAAAATGTAGTGACCGCGAGGCGGTCGTACATCGGCCGAAGGAGCCATCGCGCTCAGGTGCGGCGGGCCATGCCCCGATCCCCCATCACCCGCAAGTGCGTCGCGGTGTGGTCTTGCGGACACCGGTTCGCGTGTTCACACCAGCGACCGAACCGGTCGTCGGCGAGGTCGCGTGCGCCGTGCAACGTTCGGTCAGGAATGTTCTCGGTACCACGCGGCGGCCTGGCCGCGTGACTTCAAATCCAGCTTGTCGAGAATGTTGGCGACATGGCGTTTGACGGTATGCGGGCTGACATCGAGCGCGCGGGCGATCAGTTTGTTGCTGTCCCCCGCCGCGATCTTCGACAGAACCTGGAGTTCTCTGCCGCTCAGTGGCGACGCTGGCGCTGCAGCCGCTGCGTATGCGCCATCAAGAGAGGGACTTCCACTCCCGTTGGCCTGTCCGGGGGCGTCAGCGCTACCACTCAGAGCCAAGGTTTCGGCGCGCCCGGCCCACGCCGACAGCGTCGCCCGTTGTTCAGCGGAGAGCAGCGCGTGCCAAGAGGCGTTTGCCAGGCGGCGCAGGACGCGGGGACCGGCGAGCAACACCGCACCCCATTCGCCGCTGCGCTCGAGCCGGTCGAAAAGGGGGTACAGCGCGTCAGCCGCCGCGCGAACGCCCCCGTCCGTGCGCAACAGTCCGTCGGCCAGGCGCAGCCTAGTCTCTGCCATCTGGCCGTAGATATCGCCGTGGAACTCATCGGCAATCATCTGCTGCCAAATACGGCAGGCCTCCTCGAGCCGTCCATCCGCGACGGCCACATGAGCGCCCACACTGGCCAGATGCTGCGGGGACAGCCAGTCGCGGCGGCCTTCACCACTCAAGGACAGCCTCGATCCCAGTTCCCTGAGGTCGTCGTGTGCCTCGAGCAAGGCTGCACAGCGCACGCCCATGAAAAGGTAGAGGCACAGGTACACCTCGATCCGGAAAGGGGCGTCGGACGTTTCAATGTCGGCGATGAGACCTTTCAATATCTCCATCGCCACCGCACGGCGTCCCCGGATGGCGTGCAACAGCGCCCGAAGCGAGCGCCACGGTGCCTCGAGATCGACCGGGTGCGCAAGCCACTGCGCGTCCTCGCTCGCGGCCGCCACGCTCTTCTCGGCTTGCACGACGTCACCGGCCCAGAGGTGCAGCCAGCCCTGCAGGACATGGCACTTGCCGCGCAGGGGAGTCGGGTGCTCCGGCAACCGGGGCAAAGCGCCGCGAAGGTAGCGGTCCAGCTCGACGCGCATGCCCGGGAGCCCGACTTGCGGACCCAAGGGCGCGCACTCGTTCCATCGTGACAGCGTCGCGCCAAGGAGCAGCGTGTCGTTGATACGCGACCAAAGCGGCGCCAATTGTCTTTGGTCTCCGCGCGCCGTTTCGACCCAACTGGCTGCCACGAGTGTGCGGGCCAGTTCGTCGCCTTCGAGTGCAGGGTCGCGCAACAAGCTCTCCACGGCCTCGCGAGCCTGGACGTACCGATTGGCCCCCGCCAAAGCCAGGCAACGGTAGGACAACGCGGCGCGCCGATCTGGTTCGCCACCGTGTGCGGCAAAAGCCTCGGCAGCACGCGTCGTCGCATCGACCGCATGGTCCCAGTCCCAGCGGCTCTGGGCGATCATCATTCGAAGGCGAGTGGACGCTTGGCGCCGGCTTGCCGGAAAGCGCTCGAACATCGATCGAACCTCGGTCGCGAATCCCGAGGCGATGAGGTCCTCGGCAGCATCCGCGAGAGCGCCCTCGGCCTCGGCCCACTGCCCCGCGCGCAGCAGCCAGGCGACCCGACGCAGCGGATCGTGCTCGGTCGACGCGGCAATGATCAGCGCCGAGCGAAACTCATCCGGCCGCTCGCGGGCAAAGCGAGCCTCGAGCGCCTCCCTGAACAGGTCGTGCAGGCGCAAAGCCGGCTCGTCCAGGGCGACGACGGACACGAACAACCCCTCGCGTTCGATGTCGTCGAGCCGCTGCGCCGCAAGCGCATCGTGCGACAACGCGGCGCAGCGCGCCGCCGTCAACTCCGGAAGGATCGACGTGCGAAGCAAGAAGTCCCGCACCGCGGGCTCGAGCTGGTCGATGACTTCGTCCGCCAGAAAATCGAACACGTTGCGATCGATCGCGCCGGTGCCAGCCTGGGTGCCACTCAGGACCGGTTTGCGTTGCGCGTTCAGCGCCAGACGCAGACCCACGGGCCAGCCCTCGGTTCGCTCGAAGAGGCGGTCCGCAACATCGGGCGGGAGGCCCTCGGAAGCGGCGAGTGAGCGTACTTCGTCGCGCCCGAAACGAAGATCCGCAAGGCGGAATTCGGCCACCTCTCCCTGCGCGCGCAAGCGCGCGAGCGAAATCGAAGGCTCGCGTCGAGTCGAAATCGCCAAGGTCCATCGAGGTGTCATCCGCTCCAGCAGATCCGCGAAGAAGGCCAATACAGCGCGATGTTCGATGCGGTGAAAGTCGTCGATGACGATGACGCCGTGCGGGACGTCGCAAGCGTCCAGCGCGTTGATGACCTCCGCCGTGACGGCACGACGCTGATCCGCGCGTGACGATCCGGCGACGGCCCGCATCAGCGCGTCGGGCGACGTTCGCCACGGCAGGTCGAAAGGTTCGAGCGCGGCGACCAGGCATTCAAACAGCTGCAGCGGCGAATCGTCCGTGTCGCACGAAATCCACGCGATCGCGGTTCCTGCGGGCAGCAGAGCGCACTGGCGCACCAAGGCCGAGGTCTTGCCAAAACCCGCAGCAGCGCACAACACGACCAGACGGTGCGAGAGCAGGGCCTCGCCGAGGCGCGTCTCCAGCACCGGCCGGTCGACCTGTGTGCGCTGCCGCCAAACCGGGCGTTGGATCTTGGTTCGTGCGATCGCCATCGAGCGTTGCGTGAGGTCGGCCGGAAGGAGATATTCTGCCCCCGTCGAGATGGCGATTCGGGCCGAACGACGACCGGCGCGGGACGCGCTGGCGGTCGCTCCCGGGCATGGCCCGAAAGAGCCATCCGCCGGGACACTGGCGGCGTGCGCGCATGGCCCGTCGGAGCGATGCGCGCAGGCGGTGCGCGACGAGACACTGCCGACCCTGTGCTGCGGATGTCCTGCGGCCATTGCACCGGAGATCGACCATGTCTGCTATTGCCGAAGCCCGCGCCTCGACCGTGAGCGCCCAGACGCCGCCGCGCGTTGACCTGTACGCGACCATCCACAAGGCATTGCGGCTCTTCATGACCGATACGCTGGCCCGTGTCGGCCGGCTCGACATCGACGACGCCCGCGACGTCGAGGCGGCGCTGCATCAGCTCGACGGCCTGCTCGAGATCTGCCGTCGCCATTTGGCACACGAAAACGAATTCGTCCACACCGCGATCGAGGCGCGTCAGCCAGGCTTGACCTCGCGCATCGCGGCGGAGCACGAGGAGCACCTGGACGCGATGGCGGCGCTCGGCGCGGAAGCGTCGTCGTTGCGCGCGACGCCGACCGCGGCCGCGGCGCATCGCCTGTACCGCCACCTGGCGCTCTTCGTCGCCGCGAACCTCGAGCACATGAACGTCGAGGAGACGGCGCACAACGAGGCGCTCTGGGCCCACTACGACGACGCCGGATTGATCGACATCGAGCAGCGTCTGGTGGCCTCGATCGACCCGCAGGAGATGGGCACCGTCCTGCGCTGGATGGCGCCGGCGATCAACCCGGGCGAGCGCGCTGCGCTGTTCGGCGCCATCGCGCAAACGACGCCACCGGAGGGCATGAGGGACCTGTTCGCGCTGGTCCGTCCGCATCTGGACGACGCCGCCTGGGCAAAGCTGGGAAGGGCGATGCGTGCGCCGTCGATGGTCGAGTGACGTCTCGATGCGCCATGCGCCGGGAGGGCATACTCCTCGCATTCGCAAGGAATCGCCATGAATCGCTCCGCGTTCGCCGCCGCAAGTTTCGCCCTGCTCGGATCGTCTGGCGCGGTTGCCGCGTCGGATCGGCTGCCGACGATCCCCCCTTCGCAATACTCACCCGAGCAGCAACGGGCGGCTGGCGACTTCGAGGCCGCGCGTCACGGCAAGGTATTCGGTCCTTTCGAACCGTTGATGCACAGTCCGGACGTCATGACGTTGTCGCGCTCCATGGGCGACTACCTGCGATTCAAGTCGGCGATCGGTACCACGCTGAGCGAACTCGTGATCCTCATGGTCGCTCGTGAATGGACGCAGGATTTCGAGTGGTCGTACCATTACCCGATCGCGTTGAAAGCCGGCATTTCGAAGGAGGTGGCCGACGCCATCGGCGACGGACGTCGTCCCGCGAGCATGACCGTCGACGAAGAAATGGTTTATGAATACACCACGGAGTTGCTGAAAAGCAAGCGCGTGTCTGACCTTTCCTTTGGTCGCGTCAAGGCGAGATTCGGCGAGAAGGGCGTTGTCGATCTGACCGGCATCGCTGGTTACTACACTTTCTTGGCCATGCAGCTCAACGCCGCCCAGTACAAGACTTCCGACAACGGGCCCGGTCTCAAGCGACTGCCCGAATAGGCGCGCCGCGGGGTGGTCCCACGACGCAGAGGGAATTCGATGGCTTGCGCCCGGCTGGCATGGGGCTGACCCCCGGCGGCCGTTTCCAACCCACTGAGAGGACTGCCCATGACAAGCTCCGCCCGTTTCGAACTCTTTTCGTTCTGGCGCACCTCTGCGACCTATCGCGTGCGCGTCGCGCTCAACCTCAAGGGCGTGACGGCGCAGGAGCACAACGTCGATCTCGATGCAGGCGAGCAGCGCGGCGAAGCTTTCCTAAGGATCAACCCGATGGGCGCGATCCCGGCGCTCCTGGACCGCGGGCCCGGCCAGTCGCAAGCGCCGCTGACGCAATCTCTCGCGATCCTGGAATTCATCGACGAGGTTTTCCCGACACCGGCGCTGCTTCCCGCCGATGCGCACGGCCGCGCACGCGTGCGCTCTCTGGCGGCGATGCTGGCCGCCGACACCCACCCCCTGGTCACGCCGCGGGTAAAGAAGTACCTCATCGCCACCGGCGCTTTCGACGATGCGGCCTGGCGCGGCTGGCAGATCCACTGGTTCACCACGGGCCTGCAGGCGCTGGAGCAGCGCCTGGTCAGCGAACCCGGCACCGGCACCTTCTGCCACGGTGACGCCCCGACGATCGCCGACATCTGCCTGGCCAGCATCATCGTGGTGATGCGCATTTTCAAGATCGAGGTGCCTGAGATACCGACCGTGCTGCGGGTGATGGCGGCCTGCGAGCAGCTCGCTCCTTTCGCCGCGGCCGATCCGAGCCGCCAGGTCGGTGCTCCGCAGGCCTGACGTGACGCTGCCGGGCCGGTGGGTCCCGACGGGTCGCCCGACCACCAGGCGCGGGTGCGTCCGGACCGCCGGCGGCCGTCAGGCGAGCAGCCTGCTGAGCCTGCGCTGAACCCGGATGATTTCGGCGATCAGCGCCTCGGCGCACTCCGTCGTATTTTCAGTCGCGCCGGCGGCACATGTTTGCTCGACGAGCTTGCAAGCTGCCGCCAGCCGCAGGGCCCCCATTTGCGCCGCCGCGCCCTTGAGCCGGTGGGCTTCGACCTTCAGTTGCGATGCCATGGCGGGCTGGGCCAGGCAGGCCTCGATGCGCTCGAGCTCCGGCTCGAGTGACTTTCCGAAGAGGGAAAGAACCTCGCGCACCGTGCCGTGGGCGCCGGTAGGGTCCAGCTCGCCGATGACGGAGAGGGCGGTGACGTCGAAGGCGGCCCCGAGGTCCGCCTGGCTCCAAGCGCCACCCAGGCTGTGGCGAACGGTCTCGAGCGACTCCCAAGACCTCGAAGGGGCGCGCTGGTCTGACATGGATCGATTGTGCGAAGCCCGGTCGCGTTCGATCCGTGAAAAAGCAGCATTTTTTCGAACAGTAAACAGGCCAGCGGGCATGTCGACGCGCCCGCAGCTGATCGACGCCGCCGGCAAGCGGCTAAGACACCTCCGGCAGCGAGTGCAGCAGCTTGTCCAGAGTCACCGGATAGTCGCGCACCCGCACCCCGGTGGCGTTGTAGACCGCGTTCGCGATGGCAGCGGCGACCCCGCAAATCCCCAGTTCGCCGACGCCCTTGGCCTTCATGGGTGACGAGACCGGGTCGGTCTCGTCGAGGAAGATCACCTCCTGATGCGGGATGTCGGCTTGAACCGGCACCTCGTAGCCCGCCAGGTCGTGGTTGACGAAAAAGCCACGCCGCCGGTCGACCGCCAGTTCTTCCATCAGCGCCGCACCCGCGCCCATCGTCATCGCGCCGATCACCTGGCTGCGCGCGGTCTTGGGGTTGAGGATGCGTCCTGCGGCACAGACCGCCAGCATGCGACGGATGCGGATTTCGCCGGTCGCGGCGTCCACGCCGACTTCGACGAAGTGCGACGCGAAGGTGGACTGCTGGTACTTCTTGTCCAGGTCGCCGAACTCGATCGCGTCCTCAGCCGCCATGCCGTTGGCGCCCGCCGCCTCTGCCAGCGTCATGAAGCGCTCACCGGACGTGACCCGCCCGTCGGCGAACACGGCATCGGTCGGAGGGAAACCATGCTTTTCGGCCATCGCCGCGCGCAGTTTCATGCACGCCGCATAGACGCCGGCCGTCGAACTGTTGCCGCCGAACTGGCCCCCTGACCCCGATGAGACCGGTGCGGTCGAGTCGCCCAGTCGCACCGTCACCTGATCGATGCCGACGCCCATCGTCTCGGCCGCGGTCTGGGCGATGATGGTGTAGCTCCCGGTACCGATGTCGGTCATGTCGGTGTCCACACTGATCCGGCCTGCGCCGTCGACGCTCACGCGAGCGCCGGACGTTTTGACCTGGTTGTTGCGAAACCCCGCCGCCACCCCCATCCCCACCAGCCAGTGCCCGTCGCGTTGCTGCGCCGGCCGGGCGCTGCGTTGGCTCCACCCGAAGCGCTCGGCGCCGAGGCGCAAGCACTCGATCAAACGGCGTTGGGAGAACGGCCGTTGTGGTTTTTCGGGATCCACCTGGGTGTCGTTGCGTATCCGAAATTCGATGGGGTCGAGGCCGAGCTTTTCCGCCATCTCGTCCATGGCGATTTCGAGCGCCATCAGGCCGGGTGCCTCGCCTGGTGCCCGCATCGAGTTGCCCTCGGGCAGATCGAGAACGGCCAGGCGCATCGACGTCATGCGGTGCGCACCCGCATAGAGCAGTCGGGTCGGCTGGACTGCCGACTCCACCTTGCCGCCGGGCAGGTCGCCCGACCAGCTCTCGTGGCCGATCGCCGTGATCTTGCCATCGGGTCCGGCGCCGATGCGGATGCGCTGGATCGTGGCGGGTCGGTGGGTGGTGTTGTTGAACACCAGCGGGCGCGGCAGCGTGACCTTCACCGGTCGGCCCGCGGCGCGCGCGCCAAGCGCCGCGAGCAGCGCGTCCGACCGGACGAAGAGCTTGCCGCCGAAGCCGCCGCCGATGAAGGGGGAGATCAGTCGCACCTGGTCCTTCGGCATGCCCAGCGTGAGGGCGAGGTCGGCGCGGCCCCAGTTGATCATCTGATTGGAGGTCCACACCGTGAGCATGTCGCCCTCCCAGGCGGCGACCGAGGCGTGCGGCTCCATCATCGCGTGCGACTGGTCAGGGGTGGTGTAGGTCGCGTCGAACTGCACGGGGGCAGCGGCGAACGCGCCCGCGAAGTCGCCGACGCTTGTGTCCGGGTCCTTCCCCGTCGTGGGTTTCCTGGCCGAGCCTTTCCCTGCCGCCAGGCTGAAGGCGCCGGGGCGCGCGACGTAGCTCACTTGCACCAACCGAGCCGCGGCGCGCGCCTGCTCGAAGGTTTCGGCCACGACCAGCGCCACGGCTTGATGGTAGTGCTGGATCTGGGGTCCGCCGAAAAGCTTGGCGGTGTTGTATTTTCCTTTGCCGAGGCGGCCCGCACTGCGGGCCGTGACCACCGCGAGCACGCCGGGGGCGGCGCGCGCCGCACCCAGTTCCATCGCCGCGATTTCGCCCTTGGCGATCGCCGAGCCGACGACGTAGCCGTAGGCAGCGTTCGGTACGGCATCGTGGCGTTCGTAGGCATAGCGCGCCGTGCCGGTCGTCTTGCGCGGGCCGTCGATGCGGTCGAGGGGCTTGCCGACGACCTTGAGCTGATCGATCGGGTTGGTGGTGGCCGGGGTCTCGAACTTCATGTCAGGTGCTCGCCTGGAGCAATGCGGCGCCCAGCGTGCGCTCGACGAGGGGCAGCTTGAACGCGTTGTCGTGGGTCGGTTGCGCGCCTGCCAACAGCATGTCGGACACCGCCCGGGCGCCGCGCGGCAAGTCGGCCTCGGCGGCTTCGATGCGCCACGGCTTGGGAGCGATTCCGCCGATCGCGACCTGTCCCGATCCATCCTTTTGCACGATGGCCGCGACCGAGACCAACGCGAACGCATAAGAGGCGCGGTCGCGAACCTTGCGGTAGATGTGCGTGCCGCCGACGGGCCTGGGGAGCGTCACTGCCGTGATCAGTTCGCCGCGCTCGAGGGTCGTCTCGGCATTCGGCGTGCTGCCGGGAAGGCGATGGAAGTCGGCGATGGGGAGGCGCCGTGCCTGGCCGTCGGGACGGACGGTTTCGATCGTCGCGTCCAGGACCCGCATGGCGACGGCCATGTCGCTGGGGTGCGTCGCGATGCACTCCTTGCTGCCGCCGATGACGGCGTTCGAGCGGCTCACGCCGCCGATCGCGCTGCAACCCGTGCCGGGCTGGCGTTTGTTGCAGGGCTGATCGGTGTCGTAGAAGTAGGGGCAGCGAGTGCGCTGCAGCAGGTTGCCGGCCGTCGTCGCCTTGTTGCGCAACTGGCCCGACGCCCCCGCGAGCAAGGCCCGGGAGAGCACGCCGTAGTCGCGTCGCACGCGTTCGTCGGCCGCGAGGTCGGTGTTGCGCACCAACGCGCCGATGCGCAGGCCGCCGTCCGCGGTCGGTTCGATCTGGTCCAGCGCCAGTCCGTTGACGTCGATCAGGTGGGCGGGGGTCTCGATCTGCAGCTTCATCAGGTCGAGCAGGTTCGTTCCCCCGGCGATGAACCTGGCGCCGGGGTGGCTGGCGGCAGCGGCCGCCGCCGCGGGCGACGCGGCGCGTTCGAACGTAAAGGGCTTCATGCGCGCACCCCCGCGACTTCCGTCATCGCGTCGATGATGTTGGAATAGGCACCGCAGCGGCAAATGTTGCCGCTCATGCGCTCGCGAAGTTCAGCGATCGAGAGGACAGGGCGCACGGTGAGGTCGGCCGTCACGTGGCTGGGGATGGCCGCCCTGATCTCGTCGAGAACGGCGACCGCCGAGCAGATCTGGCCCGGCGTGCAGTAGCCGCACTGGTAGCCGTCGTGTTTCACGAAGGCGGCCTGCATGGGGTGCAGATGCCCGGGCGTCCCGAGGCCCTCGATCGTGGTGACGGTACTGCCGTCGTGCATCACCGCGAGCGTCAGGCACGAGTTGATGCGGCGCCCATCGACCAGCACCGTGCAGGCACCGCACTGGCCATGGTCGCAGCCCTTTTTCGTCCCCGTGAGATGCAGGTGCTCGCGCAACGTGTCGAGCAAGGTCGTGCGGTTGTCGAGTTCGAGCGTGTGGGTCGTGCCATTGACCTGAAGCGTCAACTTCGAACTCGGCAAGGAGGTGGCGGGCGCTGGCCGCGGCGTCGGCAGGCCATCGGCCAAGGGCGGGTCCGCCGCCTGGGCGGAAGTGGCAGCTGCGCCGGCGGTGGCCGCGCCCACGATCAGCAGGTCGCGCCGTGACATCGGCAAGGGGTCGGGACTGTTCATTGACGGTTTCCATCCGTTTCGTTGCGGGGCGGCTTGGGGCGCCTCTCGGCAACGCCGGATGATCCGAAGACGCGCTGCCCATGGCGATCAGAGTGCGTTCGAGGCTAGGCGCCGGCGCAGCGGCTGGCTGTAGGAACAGGGCGCGACCCACGCTAGTCCGGTGTCCAGTCCGGTCGTTGCCCGGTGGGGTTGTGGCGCTGGCGGGGGGGCAAAAATTTTTGGGTTCGGACCCTTGAAACCGCCCACCGTCCGACCCAATTCACCCCTCGAACCGGCTGGTCTGGGTTCCGGCCGGTGTCTATCGCACTGCACGGAGGACACCATGTATTTATCGCTACTGAATCATCCGCAGAGCCTTTTCGGCCAGTTCGAGCGGCTGCGTCAGGAACTCGACGACGTGTTCACGCCCTCGGCACTGTCGAGCAGCATCCGGTCCGTCGCCTCGGGCAGCATCCCGGCCATCAACGTCGGCCGCACGTCCAACAGCCTGGAGGTTTATGCCTTCGCGCCGGGACTGGATGCGTCCAAGGTCGACATCACCCTCGATCGCGGCGTGTTGCGAATTTCAGGTGAGCGCCAGGCCGACCTGCCGGTGGACGACCCGAAGGTCAACTTCTATGCGCGTGAGCGCAGCGCCGGACGTTTCACGCGGGCGATCTCGCTGCCCGACGACGTCGACGGCGGCAATGTCAACGCGCGCTATCGGGACGGCGTGCTGCAGATCAGCCTGCCGCGCCGCGAAGCGGCCCAACCCCAACGAATCACGGTTCAGTGAACCGTTTTTTCCGAAGAAGGAGATTTGCCATGGGCAACAACGACACTCAAGTGGCTCGCGGGCAGGACACCCCCTCGCGTCGGCGGCCCGACGCCGAGAGCGACAACACCCGCTCGGTGCTCCCCCCGGTCGACGTGTTCGAGAACGAGTCCAGCATCACGCTGATGGCCGACATGCCCGGCGTGCCGAAGGACAAGCTCGAACTCAAGGTGGAAGGCGATACGCTGCTGATCGAAGGGAGCGCCCAGCCCACCACGCCCGAAGGCCTGGAGCCGATCTGGGCCGAGGTGCGGGTGCCACGCTATCGGCGCAGCTTCACCTTGAGCCGCGAACTCGACACCACCCGGATCGAAGCCAGTCTGAAAGACGGCGTCCTGACGCTGAAGATCCCCAAGCACGCCCACGCGCAGGCGCGTCGGATCGAGGTGCGCGCCTGACCGGTTCGGCTGCGAACCGGCTTCTCATTTCAGCGGAATCGCCGTGCCCGGATCGATCGGCACGGCGGTGACGCTGTTCTTGGGGGAACCGTCGATCACGCGGTCGGAATAGGTCAGGTAGACCAGCGTGTGTCGCTTTCTGTCGACCATGCGAACGACCCGCAGCTTCTTGAAAAGAATCGACAGGCGCTCGTTGAATATTTCCTCCTGGACCGGCAAGGCGGCGGGGATGCCGATGCGGCCGACCTGACGGCACGCGATCGACGCCTCGGACTTGTCTTCGGCCAGACCCAGCGCGCCCTTGATGCCCCCGGTCTTGGCGCGCGAGACGTAGCAGGTGACGCCGGCCACGCCCGGATCGTCGTAGGCGTCCACCACGATCTTGTGGTCCGGACCGATCAGCTTGAAGACCGTGTCGACCTCGCCGATCGGCTCGGCGCGCGCGGCCGCGGCCAGGCACGACAGGGTCAGAAGCAGATGCGCGTGGCGCAAGGCCTTGCGAACTTTATGCCCGTTCGGGGTGGGCCACGAATACACTTCGATCATGTCTGTCTCCCTGTGCTCCGATCAGGCTCTATCGTAGCCAGCAGCCGATGCTCGAGTCGCTCAAAAAAATGTTCTCCAGGCCCGGCCCGCGCCAGGAACTCGGCGAGATGGCCGACTGGGCGCGGCGCCTCGGCCATGGTTTCAAGCGGGCCCGCGGCAACGGGGGCTTCGTCATCGAGGGCCTTCTGGAGGGGCGCCCCTGGCGCGGCGAATGGGGCGCGCCGCAGCGCGAATACATCGTCGGCCACGAACTGCGGCTGCGGATGGAGCTCGACCTGCCGTCGGACGCCCAGATGCTGCTGCTGTCGCGTCCGCTGATGGACCGGCTCGAACGCCAGACCTTCGAGGAATTCACCGACAACGTCCAGACCCAGATCGGCACCAAGACGCCCGAAGAGATGCGCTGGCTGGTGATGTTTCCGAAAGTGCCGCTCGGCAGCGTCAAGGTCTTGCGAGGACGTTTCGGGGCCGTCGCGAGCCAGCCCGAGACCGGCCTGGCCTGGATCCAGGGACCGCTGGCCAATATGCTCGACAGCGTCAGCGACGACTTGCTGCGTGACGATGCCCCGTTCGTGTTGATGACCTTGCGCGGCCGGGCCTACCTGCGGCTTCAGCTCGATGCGCCCGACCCGCGCCGGGTCGCGACCGCGTTGGGGCTGTTCGAGACCGCGGTGACGCAAGCCTTGGTCGCCGTCGGCGGCCCGGTCGAGCGCCACGTGGAATCCGGCAGCAGTCGCAGTACCGCCTGGCAGAGCTTTCCGCCCGACCCCCCGAAGTCGCGTTAAAGGGACCCGGCGTGAAGGCGGCGCCTCGCCCAGGCGCGTGGGCGCGCCCTCGCTAGGCGTACTTCCCGAGTTCGAGCTTGGCGATGGCGTTGCGGTGGACCTCGTCCGGGCCGTCGGCAAAACGCAAGGTTCGCGCCCCGGCATAGAAGCCGGCCAGGGGGAAGTCTTCCGAGACGCCGCCGCCGCCGTGCACCTGCATGGCCCAGTCGATCACCTGGAGCGCCATGCTCGGGGCGACGACCTTGATCATGGCGATCTCGGCCTTGGCGGTCTTGTTGCCGGCCACGTCCATGATCCAGGCCGCCTTGAGGGTCAGGAGCCGGGCCATGTCGATGCGGCAACGCGCCTCGGCGATGCGCTCGCGGGTGACGCCTTGCTCGGCGACCGTGCGGCCGAAGGCGACCCGCGAGGAGGCGCGCTTGCACATCAGTTCGAGCGCCCGCTCGGCCAGGCCGATCAGCCGCATGCAGTGGTGGATGCGTCCTGGCCCGAGCCGGCCCTGGGCGATCTCGAAGCCGCGCCCCTCGCCGAGCAGGATGTTGGTGGCCGGGACCCGCACCTTGTCGAACGTGATTTCCATGTGGCCGTGCGGTGCATCGTCATAGCCGAACACCGACAGTGGCCGCAAGACCTTGATGCCCGGGGTATTGGCGGGGACCAGGATCATCGATTGCTGGGAATGGCGCGGCGCGTCCGGGTCGGTCTTGCCCATGAAGATGTAGATCTGGCAGCGCGGATCCCCGGCGCCACTGATCCACCACTTGCGGCCGTTGATGACGTAGTCGTCGCCGTCGCGCTCGATGCGGGCGGCAATGTTGGTCGCGTCGCTCGAGGCCACGGCGGGTTCGGTCATCGCGAAGGCGCTGCGGATCTTGCCGTTGAGGAGCGGCTCCAGCCACTGCTCCTTGTGCTCGGGCCGGCCGTAACGTTCGATCGTCTCCATGTTGCCGGTGTCCGGGGCCGAGCAATTGAACACTTCCGAGCACCAGGGCACCCGCCCCATGATTTCCGCCAGCGGCGCGTAGTCGCTGTTCGACAGTCCGAAGTCGCGGCCGTTGTGAGCCGACCCTTCGCCGCCCGCCGTGGGCGGCAGGAACAGGTTCCACAAGCCCTGGGCGCGCGCTTTCGGCTTGAGTTCCTCGATGGTGTTGAGGGGCGTCCAGCGCTTGCCCGCGGCGGTATTGGCGGCGATTTCCTCCTCGTATTTGGCCTCGGCCGGGTAGATGTGGTCGTCCATGAACTTCAGGAGCCTGGCCTGCAGTTCGAGGGTTTTCGGGGAATACGCAAAATCCATGATGTCTCCAATAGAAAAGCGGCGGGCCAAATCAGCCCGGGAACGGGACCCGCGGCGACTCAGAGTTCCCTGGCCAGCGCCCAACCCATTTCAGCGAGCGGTCTCGCTCCGGCGCCAGCTTGCCTGGCTTGGGCGCTCGACGCTGTCCCCATCTCGACACGCTTGGCAATTCCTTGCAGGATGCCGGTCAGCCGGAACAAGTTGTAGGCGAGGTAGAAGTTCCAGTCGGCCATCACGGCGTCCGGGTCGGCACGGCCGGTGCGTTCGCAGTAGCGGCGCACGTAGTCTTTTTCGCTCGGAATACCGAGCGCGGCCAGGTCGAGCCCACCGATGCCGCGGAATTGACCGGGCTGGATGTGCCAGGACATGCAGTGGTAGCTGAAGTCGGCGAGCGGGTGGCCGATGGTGGAGAGCTCCCAATCCAGGACCGCGATCGCCCGGGGGGCGGCCGCATCGAACATCACGTTGTCGAGCCGGTAGTCCCCATGGACGATCGACACCTGGGTCTCGTCCCTGGCGCTCGGCGGGATGTGCGCCGGCAACCACTCGATCAGGCGGTCCATCGCTTCGATCGGCTGGGTCACCGACGCCAGGTACTGCTTGGTCCAACGGCCGATCTGGCGCTCGAAATAATTACCCGGCTTGCCGAACTGGGACAGGCCGGCGGCGGCCACGTCGACCTGGTGCAGCGCCGCGATCACGCGATTCATCTCGTCGTAGTAGGCGTCACGCTCGGCCATGGGAATGGCGGGCAGGGACTGGTCCCAAAGGACCCGGCCGGGCATGTATTCCATGACGTAGAAGGCCCGGCCGATGACGCTCTCGTCCTCGCACAACACGTGCATCCGCGGCACCGGCACCTCGGTGCCATGAAGCGCACGCATGACCGTGAACTCGCGCTCGATGGCATGCGCCGAGGCGAGGAGCTTGGCTGCCGGTCCGGGCTTGGAGCGCATCGCGTACTGCGCCGCCGGAGTGATGAGGCGGTAGGTCGGGTTGGATTGGCCGCCCTTGAATTGCTCGACGCTAAGGGGACCCTCGAATCCCGGCAGGTGGGCGCGCAAGTAGGCGGCCAGGGCGTCGGTGTCGAAGGCGTGCGACGCGGCAACGGGGCGAGTCCCGGTATTTGCTTCCATGGTGGTCATCGAGGTGAGGCAGGATCAAGCCGGCGATGATGCACCGGGATCGCTTCGGCGCCTGTCACGAGGGTCCAGGGTTTCCCCTGACCGGCCCTTTCGATCCGGCCGCGTGCGAAGCCAGCCGGGTGCCACGCGCCGCTAGCGACTGGCGATCGCCAGCAGCTTGTCCTTGGACAAGACCACCAGGCGGGTCGGCTCGATGCGCACCGCGCCGTCGCGCTCGAAGCCCTTGAGTTCCTGGTTGACGCGCTGGCGCGAAGCGCCGAGCAACTGGGCCAGGTCCTCCTGGGCGAGTTGCAGGCCGATCCGGATCTCCTCGCCCTGGTTGATGCCGTAGCTGCGCGCGAGCAGCAGGATCTGCTTGGCCAGGCGTGACGCCAGGGGGAGGGTGTTGAGGTCTTCGACCGCGTCGAACATCAAGCGCAGGCGGCGGCAATTCAAGCGCAGCAGCGCTTCGTAGAGTTCGGTGTGCTGGCTCAGCAGTTCGTTGAAGTCGGCCTTGCGCACGACCAGCAAGCTGGTCGGCCCATGGGCGTTCGAATCGTGGGTGCGGGGCAGGCCGTCGAAGAGGGAAATGTCGCCGAACCAGGTCCCGGGTTCGACATAGGTCAGCGTGACCTGCTTGCCAGAGAGCGAGACCGAACTGACCCGTACCGCGCCGGCCGCCACGCCACACCACTCCTCCGCCCGGCCCCCTCGCGTCGACAGCAGCGCCCCGTCCGGCAGCCGCCGCACCCCGGCGCGCTCCAGGATCGCGCGCCGCAGCGGTGGCGACAGACGTCCGAACCAGGAGCCGGCGTCGATGTTCGCTTGCTCGGCAACGGTGAGATCAGGGTGATTCATGAAAAGTCGCTGATGTGACAGCATGCGGCTGGAACGGCGTCATATTGTGTATGACCGTGTCAGGAAGTCTGGATATTTGCCGCCGGGTTCGATCCCGGAGGCCCGGCCGCAACCAAGGAGACCCCGATGAACCCCCTCACACTCGAGATTCCCAGCCGAAAAGGTCAGGTCAGTCCAGAAGAATGGCAAGCGCGCGTCGACCTGGCGGCCGCCTACCGACTGGTCGCGATGTTCAAGTGGGACGACCTGGTCTTCACCCACATCAGTTCGCGCGTCCCGGGCAGCCATGACGAATTCCTGATCAACCCCTATGGCCTGATGTTCGACGAGATCACCGCGTCGAGCTTGATCAAGGTCGATGCGCGTGGCAACAAGCTCGACAGTTCTCCGTACGAAGTCAACCCCGCGGGCTTCACGATCCATAGCGCGATCCACGCTGCACGCCACGACATCCAGTGCGTGTTGCATGTGCACACCCTGAACGGAATCGCCGTCTCGGCGCAGAAGAACGGCGTGTTGCCACTGTCGCAACAATCCATTTTTGTCTTGTCCAGCCTGGGCTACCACGGCTACGAAGGGGTCGCGTTGCGCGACGACGAAAAGCCGCGCCTGGTCGCCGACCTGGGACCCCGCAACCAGTTCCTCATGTTGCGCAACCACGGCCTCCTGACCGTCGGACGCACTGTGGCCGATGCCTTCCTGAACATGTACCTTTTCGAAACCGTCTGCACGATCCAGGTCCGTGCCATGGCGGGCGGGACCGAACTCGTCAGTGTCGACCCGCGCATCATCGAAGGCGCACAACAGCAGGCCAGGCAAGCGACCAACGGCGTGGGCGGCGGCGCCTTGGCGTGGCCAGGACTGCTGCGGCGCCTGGACCGTGCCGACCCGAGTTATCGACACTGAGCACGGCGTCGCCGCGAGCCCGTTCCACTTTGCCAACAACTCCGCGGGAATGTGTCACGCATGAAACGAACGGGCCCCGGCAGCCGCCGTAGGCCGCAATTCTTCATGCTAGAGTGCAAATTACCTACAACACCAACGACGACGACAGCCGACGCCCGACCCTCGCATGCGCGCAGCTTCGACCACTTCCGCGATCGGCCTGGCGCTATGGATTGCCGCATCGTCATCCCAGGCGGTGGGCTTCGGGCGGGTCAGTAATTCCACCCAGATCGGCCAGCCGCTGAACTTCGCGGCCGTCGTCAACCTCGAGCCGGACGAACAGCTGGCGCGCGAGTGCGTGTCGGCCGAGGTTCAGTCCGGTGACAACAAGCTCCAACCGCAGCTCGTTCGAGCCACGCTCGAGCCCGGTACGGGATCCGAGCGACGCGTGCGCGTGACCACCAGTGCCCTGATCGACGAGCCGGTGGTCACGGTGAGCGTCACGTTGGGATGCAACTCGAAAGTGACGCGCCGTTTCGTCGCTTTCGTCGACCCTCCGTTGATCGATATTCCGCGAACGGCCGACACCGAGCCGACCCCGCCACCCCAGCGCGTCGACTCGCAGGTCTCACCCATCCTGTCGATCGTGCAGGGCAGCGAGGGCGGCGCGCCGGCGCCCAGAGACCTGGCGCCCAGCGCCACCACGCGCCTGCAGCCCCGTCTGCGTGCGGTCGCGGCCAGCCCCTCCGAGCCCCGCTTGGACGAGGTCGCCGCACCGCGTCCGCCGCGCCGTCAAGCCGCGGCGAGCCACCGCGCACACGTCGCC
>JALYHO010000162.1 GCA_030776545.1 Pseudomonadota bacterium
GGGATAGACGGCCTGCCGGTGCGGCGCCCGCGCTTGGCCGCGCGCCGCCAGGGCCGCTTCGATCTCCGCGCGCGTGCAGCCGCACGGGTAGGCCCACCCTTGCGCCAGCAAGCGTTCGAGAGCGCCTTGATATAGGGCGCCGCGCTCCGACTGGCGCGTCGGCGGTGCGTCCGGGTGCAAGCCGAAGGCATCCAGCTGCGCCAGTATCGAGTGTTCGGCACCCGCGACGCAGCGCGGCGTGTCGACGTCTTCGATGCGCACCAGCCAGCGTCCCGCGTGGGCCCGTGCGTCGAGCCAGGAGGCGAGCGCGGCCACCAGCGAGCCGGCATGCAGCGGCCCGGTGGGGGACGGCGCGAAGCGCCCGACGTACGCTCCTCCGGTGGCCATCGTCCGGCCTACATGCCGGCCAGGGGCGCGATGCCGTGACGCTCGAGCAAGGCGAGCCGCGTGGTCGGGCTTTCCAGCTGGCCCAACCACCAGCTCAGCGCCAGGCCCGGTCGGGCCTTGCGGCCGGCGCCCGATGCGTGCCCTTCCGGCACGCGCCAGGCGTACCCGAGCCGCACTTCGGGGTTGGTGCGTTCGACCGGCTTGACGACCAGGCGTCCCGCGGCGACATGTTCGCGCACCATCGGTTCGGGAACGAAACCGCATCCCATGCAGCGCAGCAGGGCGTCGATCTTGAGCTGCATGCTGCTGACGGTCAGGACGTCCTGACCCGGCAACAGGTTGACGGTCGCCGGCACCATGCGCTGGGCCGTATCGGCCACGGCGACGGCGCGGTGGCGGAACAGTTCGGCATCGCTGAGCGGCTGGGGCGCCTGCGCCAGCGGATGATGCGGCGCCACGGCGAACAGGAAGGGCAGGGTGCCCATCTCCCTGGCCTGCACCCCGGACAAGGTGCTGCGGTCGAAGATCACCCCGATGGCCAGGTCGGCCTGCCCGGAGACCAGGGTTTCCCAGGTCCCGGTCATCACTTCCGTGCGCAAGCGCAGGCGGGTGCTGGACCGCGTCGGGCTCGCCTGTGCCGCCGGCCCGGCGTCGGGCGGCCGAGCCTGCGCGTCGATGGACTGGCAGACCCCGTAGAACGCCTCGCACAGCTCGAACATGGTCAACCGCGACACGACCCCGTCGACCGCGATGCTGAGCTGCGTTTCCCACCCCGTGGCGACCCGCTTGACGCGGTGGGTCACGGCATCCATCTGCTCCAGCAGGCGCCGGCCTTCTTCCAGCAGCTCCTGACCCGCGGCGGTCAGCTGGGCCTGGCGCGAGCGCCGGTCGAACAACAGCACATCGAGCGCGTCTTCGAGCTGGCGCACGCTGTAAGTGAGCGACGAAGGCACCTTGCCGAGTTCGCGCGCCGCCGCGGCGAAGCTGCCGGTGCGGGCGATGACGTCCATCATGGTGAGGGCGTCCGGGGTCAGAACGTGTCGGCTGTTCATCGGCGACTCACCCTGCGGGCGAGGAAAGGCAGACGTTCATCTTATTTGAATGATCTCTTCAATGCTTGGCGACGTGAGGGATGCGGTCGCGCGCCTACATTCTCGCCAGCGACAGGAGCTTCTCGATGATCACCCTACGCAAATCGGCAGACCGCGGTCACGCCGACCACGGCTGGCTCAAGAGCCGGCATAGTTTTTCGTTCGCCGACTATCACGATCCCCGGCACATGGGTTACGGCAACCTGCGTGTCATCAACGAAGACCGCATCGCGCCGGGCACCGGGTTCGGCCTCCACGGCCATCGCGACATGGAAATCGTCAGCTACGTGCTGGCCGGGCAACTCGCGCACAAGGACAGTCTGGGCAACGGCGGCGCCGGCTCCGACGTGAGCGGCGTGATCCGCCCCGGGGATGTCCAGCGCATGAGCGCCGGCCGCGGCGTGCAGCACAGCGAATTCAACCACGCGCCGTCCGAGCACACCCATTTCCTGCAGATCTGGATCGAGCCGAACGAGCGCGGAATCGAGCCCGGCTACGAGCAAAAGCATTTCGGCCCGGAGTCCAAGCGGGGTACCCTGCGCCTGGTGGCCTCGAACGATGGCCGGGATGGCTCGGTCACGATCCATGCCGACGCGGCGATCTACAGCGGCCTGCTGGATCATGCCGAACGTGTCGAGCGCCCGCTCGACCCGACGCGCAAGACCTACGTGCACCTGGTGCGCGGCCAGTTGCGCGTCAACGGGACCGCGCTCGCGGGCGGTGACGCCGTGCGCCTGGACAATGAAAGCACCCTCACGCTGACGGACGGCGTCGACGCGGAGGTGCTGGTCTTCGACCTGAGCTGATGCACAGGGCACGGACCTTTCCGTTCTCCCGTTCTTCCACCGGTTTCCCTCCCCCCAACTCACAGGAACATTTCATGACAACCTCCAACCTGCAAAACCCGCTCGCCCTCCTGGGGCGCATCCTGCTCGCGATCCTGTTCGTCATGTCGGGCTTCAACAAGATCGGCGGGTTCGAGGGCACGGTCGGCTACATCGCGTCGAAGGGCTTGCCGCTGGCGTCGCTCGGCGCCGTGATCGCCATCGTCTGCGAACTCGGCGGCGGCATCCTGGTGCTGTTGGGTCTCTACACCCGCGTCGTCGGCCTGGTACTGGCGGTCTTCACGCTCGCCGCCGCGGTCTTCTTTCATAACTTCTGGGCCGTCCCCGCCGCAGAGACCCAAAACATGTTCATCCACTTCTGGAAGAACGTCTCGATCGCGGGCGGCTTCCTGATGTTGGCGGCATTCGGTCCCGGGTCGATCAGCCTCGACGCCAAGCGCGGCGTTTGACGTTTCGCCGCCCCTTCCAACCAACACTCTCAAAAGGTTCAGCATGTCGACAATTGCAATCGTCTATCACAGCGGCTACGGCCACACCAAGCGCATGGCAGAGGCCGTCGCCGAGGGCGCCCGTGGCGAACTCGTCGCCATCGATGCCGAAGGCAACCTGCAGGACGACCAGTGGGCCTTGATTGCCGACGCGAAGGCGATCATTTTCGGTTCGCCGACCTACATGGGCAGCGTCTCCTGGCAGTTCAAGAAATTCGCCGATGCGTCGAGCAAGCCTTGGTTCACCCAGGCGTGGAAGAACAAGATCGCCGCAGGGTTCACCAATTCGGCGTCGATGAACGGAGACAAGCTCTCCACGCTGCACTACCTTTTCACGTTGTCGCAGCAGCACAGCATGATCTGGGTCGGGACCGGCCTCATGCCCAGCAATTCGAAGGCAGCGCAGCGCAACGACGTCAACTACGTCGCCTCGTTCAGCGGCGCGATGGCCCAAAGCCCGGCCGACGCCAGCCCCGGCGAGATGCTGGCGGGCGATCTGGAAACGGCTCGGCTGTTCGGCGCGCGCGTGGCCGAGGTGGCGGAGAAGTTCAGCGGATAGGCATCAGCGGGTCCGGATCCCGGGCCCCGGGGCCCCGGGGCCCGACGTTCAGAGGTCGCGCGCCAGGCGCACGCCGCTGAACTGCCACTGCGCGTCCGTCGGGAAGAAGTTGCGGTAGCTGGCCCGAACGTGGCCCGCGGGCGTCGCGCACGACCCGCCCCGCAGCACGTACTGGTTGCTCATGAACTTGGCGTTGTATTCGCCCACGGCGCCCGCCGGCGTCCTGTAGCCCGGGTAGGCGCTGTAGCTGGACTGGGTCCATTCCCACACGTCGCCGAACATTTGCGTGGGCTCGTCGCTGGAACCGTCCTCCGCCGGCAGGGGGTGGAACGCGCCCCGGTCGGCGAAGTTGGGCCGGCCCGGCGTGCGCAGCTGACGCGCCGCGTGCTCCCATTCGACTTCGGTGGGCAACCGCGCCGATGACCAGCGCGCGAACGCGTCGGCCTCGAAGTAGCTCAGGTGGCACACCGGCGTGCGCGGATCGATCTCGACGCGCCCCTGCAGGGTGTGATTGATCCAGCGACCGTCGACGCGGTGCCAGTACAAAGGGGCCTCGCGCTGCCCGCTGCGGACCCAGTCCCAGCCCATCGACAACCAGAGCTCGGGCCGGCGGTAGCCCCCGTCCTCGATGAAGCCGAGATAGTCGCCATAGCTGGCGGGACGCGAGGCGAGTTCGAAGGGCGCGGTGTAGACGCCGTGCCGCGGGGTCTCGTTGTCGAAACAGAACGGGCCGTCGGCGTCCGGGTCGTGACCCTGCTCGATCAGGCCCCCGTCGAGCGCGAACCACCGCATCGGCTGGTCCCGCACGCTGGTCATCGGCCAGCGGCGGGCATAGGCCGCATGCGTCGGATTGAAGCTCAGCGCGTGTTTGATGTCGGTCAGCAGCAACTCCTGGTGTTGCTGCTCGTGGTGCAGGCCGAGCGTGACGAGCGCGGCGAGCCGCTCGCCGTCGGGCGACGCCAGCAGGCGCTGCATGCGCTCGTCGACGGCGGCCCGGTATTGCTTGACCTCGGCGAGTGTCGGTCGAGTGATGAGGCCACGCTGGGCGCGCGGATGCATTTGCCCCACGCCCTGGTAGTAGCTGTTGAACAACACCCGGAAGGTGGGATCGAACGGTTTGTACCCAGGTTCGTTGGGTTCCAGGATGAAGGTTTCAAAAAACCAGGTGATGTGCGCCAGATGCCATTTGGTCGGGCTCGCGTCCGGCATCGACTGGACCTGGCAGTCTTCGGCGCTCAGGGGCGCCGCCAGTTCGAGCGTCGTCCGGCGAACCGACGCGTAGGCGCGGGCCAGATCGGAACCGGAGGCATGCGGCAGGGGGGCACTGATCATGGTGGAGGTCTCACGCAGAGGGTCTCTACAAGAGTGGCGACCAACGCGGCGGTCGTCGCGGCAATTCGTGGCGCGCGAGGGAACCTCATGCGCCCTCGGCGGGTGCCAGTGTGTCACTCAACGTGATGCGTTCGTCAAAGACGAAACAATTCCCTATGAAATGCTGGCCTCCCACCCGTTCAAAGTATTTCAAAATGCCGCCGTCGAGCTGGTAGACGTCGGCGATCCCGGCCTCCGCCATCAACAGCGCAGCTTTTTCGCACCGGATGCCGCCGGTGCAATAGCTGACCACGGTCTTGCCTTCGAGCTCGGAACGGCGTTCGGCGAGGGCGCGGGGAAAGTCGCTGAACATCGCCAGCTGCCAATCGACAGCGCCGGCAAAGCGCCCGTGCGCGACCTCGAAGGCATTGCGGGTGTCGAGGGTCACCACGGGCCGCCCCGTGTCGTCGGCGCCCTGGTCGAGCCAGCGCGCAAGCGTCACGGGGTCGACCTGGGGCGCGCGCTGCGCCTGCGGGCGGATCGTGGGGCGGTTCATGCGAATGATCTCGGCCTTGACCTTGACGCGCAGCTTGCGAAAAGGGGCGGACGCCGACCAGCTTTCCGTGGCCGGCAAGCCGACGAACGGAGCCTGTGCCGTCAGCCAGATCCAGAATGCCCGGAGGTCGGGCTCGCGACCGGCCAGAAAGAGGTTGATGCCTTCCTCCGCAAGCAGCACGGTCCCCAGCAGGTGGGCCGCGGCGGCGCGCGCGAGGACCCGCCGCCGCCAATCCGCGAGGTCGGTCAAGGCGACGAACCGATACGCGGAAAAATTCAGGGCGCTTTGCACCGTTTTCATTTTACCGACCTGCCCGGGAACGAAACGTCCGGTCGGAGCGCCGGCACTCCCTAAAATGCGCTGATGCCTTTTGTCCACTTGCGTACCCATACCGAGTTCTCGATCGCCGACGGGACCCTGCGCATCGATGACGCGGTGGCGGCCGCCGCGGCCGATGGCCAGGGCGCGCTGGCCATCACCGACCTGTCCAACCTGTTCGGCGCGATCAAGCTCTACAGCGCGGCGCGCAAGCGGGGCGTCAAACCGATCATCGGGGCCGACGTGTGGCTGGAGCCCGAGGGCGGCGAGAAGGCGCCCAGCCGACTGCTCTTGCTGGTGCAAAACCGGATCGGCTACCTCAATCTGTGCGAACTGATCTCCCGCGCCTGGCTCGAGCACGGGGGACGGGCCCAGGCTGGCCTCAAGTGGGCCTGGCTGGCCGAGAAGGGCGAAGGACTGATCGCGCTGTCCGGCGCCGACATGGGCGCGGTCGGCCAGGCGCTGCGCGCAGGCGACCCGGAGCGGGCCGACCGGCTCGCGCTGCGGCTGGCGGAACTTTTCCCGGCGCGCTTCTACATCGAGCTGCAACGCGCCGGCCTGCCGGCCAACGAAGCCCACGTGCGGGCGGCGGTGCAACTCGCGGCGCGGCTGCGGCTGCCGGCGGTCGCGACCCATCCGGTGCAATTTGCCGCCGCGGACGACTTCGACGCGCACGAGGCTCGCGTCTGCGTGGCCGAGGGCGAGATGCTGACCAATCCGAGGCGCATCAAGCGCTTCAGCCGGGATCAGTATTTCAAGACCCAGGCGCAGATGGAGGCGCTCTTCCACGATCTGCCGAGCGCCCTGCGCAACACGCTGGAGATCGCCAAGCGCTGCAACCTGAGCCTGGTGCTGGGAAAACCGCAGCTCCCGGATTTTCCGACCCCGGTCGTGGAAGGCCGGACCTTGCCGATGGCGGAGTACTTCCGCATTCTTTCGCACGCCGGCCTGCAGGACCGGTTGGCACAGCGCTACCCCGATCCGGCCGAGCGCGAGCAGCAGCGGCCTCGCTACGTCGAGCGGCTGGATTTCGAGATCCAGACCATCTTGAAGATGGGGTTCCCCGGTTACTTCCTGATCGTGGCCGACTTCATCAACTGGGCCCAGAACAACGGCTGCCCGGTCGGTCCCGGCCGCGGTTCGGGTGCGGGCTCGCTGGTGGCTTATTCGCTCAACATCACCGGCCTCGATCCGCTGCAGTACAACTTGCTGTTCGAGCGCTTCCTGAATCCGGAACGGGTCTCGATGCCCGACTTCGACATCGATTTCTGCCAGGGCAACCGTGACCGCGTGATCGACTACGTCAAGGCCAAGTACGGTCGCGACGCGGTCAGCCAGATCGCCACTTTCGGCACGATGGCGGCCAAGGCGGCGTTGCGCGACGTCGGTCGGGTGCTCGGAATGGGATACGGTCATGTCGACTCGATCGCCAAGCTCATCCCCGCCCCTCCGGGCAAGCAGGTCACGCTGGCCAAGGTGCCGGACAAGCCCGACCCTGGCCTGATCTACGCGCGCAAGGAAGCGCCCGAACTCGAACAACGCGAGGCGGCCGAGGAAGAGGTGGCCGAACTGCTGGCCTTGGCGACTCGGGTCGAGGGCATCACCCGCAACGTCGGGATGCACGCCGGAGGCGTCCTGATCGCGCCCGGCAAGATCACCGACTTCTGCCCGCTCTACATGCAGCCCGGCAGCGACAGCGCGGTGAGCCAGTTCGACAAGGACGATGTCGAGGCGATCGGGCTGGTCAAGTTCGACTTCCTCGGCCTGGCCACGCTCACCATCCTCGAGCTCGCCAAGACCTTCATCACATCGCGCCGACCGCAATACGCCGATTTCGACTACGACACGCTCGCGCTCGACGACCCGCGGGTCTACCAGCTGTTCTCGGAAGGCCGCACCGAATCGGTGTTCCAGTTCGAAAGCGCGGGCATGCAGCGCATGCTCAAGGATGCCCGGCCGACCCGCATCGAGGACCTGTTCGCCCTGAACGCGATGTTTCGGCCCGGCCCGATGGAGAACATCCCGACGTTTTGCGCCCGCAAGCACGGCAAGGAGGAGGTGCGCTACCCGCACCCCCTTCTCGAGACCGTGCTGGGCGAGACCTACGGCGTGATGGTCTACCAGGAGCAGGTGATGCAGGCGGCGCAGGTGCTGGGCGGCTATTCGCTCGGCGGAGCCGACCTGCTGCGCCGCGCCATGGGCAAGAAAAAGGCCGAAGAGATGGCGCAACACCGCCAGATCTTTCGCGACGGTGCGGCGCAGAAGGGAATTTCCCGCGAGGCGGCCGACGAAGTCTTCGACCTGATGGAGAAGTTCGCCGGCTACGGCTTCAACAAGTCGCACGCCGCGGCCTATTCGCTGCTGGCCTATCAGACGGCCTGGATCAAGGTGCACTGCACCGCGGAATTCTTCGCCGCCAACATGACGGTCGAAGCCGACGACACCGACAAACTGCGGGTGTTGCTGATCGACGCCCGCAGCTTCGGCATCGACGTGCAGGCGCCCGACGTGAACCGGGGCGTCCACCGCTTCGAACCGGTTGCCGACACGGTGGTGCAATACGGCCTGGGCGCCATCAAGGGCACCGGGCAAGGGGCGATCGAGGCGATCGTGAATGCGCGCAAGGAGGGTGGGCCGTTCAAGAGCCTGTTCGATTTCTGCGCCCGCGTCGACCGCCAGCGCATCAACAAGCGGGTGGTCGAGGCATTGATCAAGTCCGGCGCGTTCGATGCCTTGCATCCGGACCGTGCCTGCATGCTTGCGAGCGTCGGCCTGGCCCTCGACTGGGCCGACGCGCAGGCGGCCCATGCCGACCAGGGCGGCCTGTTCGATTTCGGCGACGACAACGCCCACGGCGCGAGCACCCAGGAACCGGCGCTGGTCCAGGCCGAGACCTGGAGCATCCGCGAACGCCTGACGCTGGAAAAGGGTGCCTTGGGGTTCTACCTGTCCGGCCATTTGTTCGACCAGACTGCCGCCGAGGTCCGTCGTTTCGCCAAACGCCAGATCGCCGACCTTCTCGACAGTCGCGAGCCGCAGTTGCTGGCGGGCATCGTCACCGACCTGCGCATCGTCAACGGTCAGCGCGGCAGGGTGGCGATCTTCAAGCTCGACGACAAGAGCGACGCGATCGAGGCGGTTGCCAACGAGGACCTGCTGAACGCGAACCGCGAGCGGCTGAAGGACGACGAATTGGTCATCGTGCAAGGCAAGGTGGCACCCGACCGGTTCTCGGGAGGCCTGCGTCTGACCGTCGCCCAGGTCTGGGATCTCGCCTCCGCACGCTGCCGCTTCGGCAAATATCTGCGGGTCGCGGTCAACGGCAGTGCGCCGCCGGTCGCCGAAGTGCTGCGGGAGTTCCCGTCCCGCAAGATCGCCACCGAGGCCGGCGACCTGCCGCAGGGTTTGACCGTGCGCCTGGCCTTGCAGCGTGCATCGGCGAGCGCCGAACTCGACCTGGGCGAGGCGGCGCGCTTTTATCCCACCGACGCGGCGCTCGACCGCTGGCGCGCCAGTGCGCACCACGGCCAGGCGGCCGTCGTTTACGAATGAACCCGCTCGGCGCCGATCCGGCGGCCCGGCACGCGGCATGGCCACCCCCGTCACAGGTCTGATCCTGTCGGGCGGCGGCGCTCGCGCGGCCTACCAGGTCGGCGTGCTGGAGGCGTTGGCGCAGATTCGGCGCGACGCCGGGCAGCAACGGTCGGCCAATCCGTTCCCGGTGATCGCAGGCACCTCGGCCGGTGCCATCAACGCCGCCGCCCTGGCGTGTGGCGCCGACGATTTCGACGCCGCGGTGGCGGCACTCGCCGACGTGTGGGGCAATTTTCGTGCGGAGCAGGTGTACCGCGCCGACTCGCTCGGCATCGTTCGCTCGGGCGCGCGCTGGATCACCGTGATGTCGATCGGTTGGGCCGTGGCGCGCTGGCGCCGCCTCAGCCCCCGTTCCCTGCTCGACAACTCCCCCCTTGCGGCGCTGGTCGCCGGCCTGATCGACACCGGGCGCGTGCAGCGCATGAAGCGCGAGGGCCACCTGCTGGGTCTGGCGGTCACGGCGTCGAGCTACGGCTCCGGACTGCACGTGACGTTCTACGACGCGGTGCACGACCTGTTGCCCTGGACCCGCTCGCAGCGGGTTGCGGTGCGCGCCCGCGTGGAAGTGGCGCACCTGATGGCATCGGCCGCCATTCCGTTCGTGTTCCCGGCGGTCGCGCTCGAGATCGAAGGGCGGTCCGAGTTCTGCGGCGACGGGTCGATGCGTCAGTCGGCGCCGATCTCGCCAGCCGTCCACCTGGGCGCCGAGCGCATCCTGGTCGTGGGCGCCGGCCGCCTGCACGAGCCCCCCGGCGAGCGCGCCAGCAGCAGCGAGTACCCGAACCTGGCGCAGATCGCGGGTCATGCGCTTTCGAGCATCTTCCTCGACGCGCTCGCGGCCGACATCGAGCGCCTGCAACGCATCAACAGCACGCTCGCGCTGCTGGGCCCCGAGGCGCGGGCGGCGACCCAGTTGCGCCCGATCCGCGTCCTCGTCATTTCCCCCACCGAACGCCTCGACGACATCGCCGCGCGACATCTCGGTCAGCTGCCCCTGCCGGTGCGCACGCTCCTCAACAGCATCGGGGTGCGCGGCCGCGGCGCCGAGGCGCGCGGCGCTGCCTTGGCCAGCTACCTGCTTTTCGAGGCGCGCTATACCCGCGAGTTGATGGCCCTCGGTCGGGCCGACACCCTGCGCAGGCGCGCCGACGTGCTCGCGTTCTTCGACTGGCCCGGGAACGGCGACGCGGGGCAGACTGGGCTTGCCTGAGCTGTCGCCATCTCTTGCGTGTATCGCTTGCGGCTAACGCTTGCTGCTATCGCTTGCCGAGAACCGGGAGAGGGCTCCGGGCCTTCACCGCCGTGGCGGTTCGCCCGGGCCATGCGCCTGCGTAGGCCGCGCCGTCGACCGTCAGCCCCTGAGAAGAAAGTTTCACCGAGTTGCCTGGACCGATGCCTTGGACGCGCTGCTGCAAATCGTGCCAATCCCGGAACGGACCGTTCCGCCGCGCATGGATGATCTTGCGGGACATGGCCGGGCCGAGGCCTTTGACGCTCTCCAGTTCCTGCGCACTGCCGCGATTGACGTCTGTGGCGGCTCCGGCAGCGTGTTGGACAAGGGCGACGACCGCGCCGACAGCGAAGGACTTGAGGTTCACCGCGAGTTCCCGAGAGTTCTCGCGTCAGTGTGGCAGCGCCGCCCTTTGCCCGCCATCGCTTCCACGAGGGACTTCGCGACACCCCCCTTGGAGGGTCGACGATGCACCGCAGGCCTCAGCCGTTCTCGTTCAGCCAACTCACGTAAGACCTCACCCCGGTGGCCACGTCGGCAAACACGTGGTCGCAGCCGGCGGCACGCAAGCGGGTCAGGTCGGCCTGGGTGTAGGACTGGTACTTGCCGACCAAGGCCTCGGGGAAGGGGATGTATTCGAGTTTGCCTTGCGCGAGCGCTTCGGCCACCGACAAGGGCGCGTCACCCCGCGCGGCCTGCGCGGCGTTGATCACGCCGAGCGCCACATCGTTGAAGGGCTGGGCGCGGCCGGTTCCGAGATTGAAAACGCCGGCCACGTCGGCATGCTCGAGGAACCACAGGTTGACCGCGACCACGTCGTCGACGTGCACGAAGTCGCGGCTTTGCTGCCCGGCGCCGTAGCCGCCGTAGGCATCGAAGAGCCTGACCTTGCCGGTCTCGCGGAACTGGTGGAAGTGATGGAACGCGACCGAGGCCATGCGAGCCTTGTGCTGTTCGCGCGGACCATAGACGTTGAAATAGCGAAATCCGACCACCTGGGACGTGGCCGCGGGCAGCATGCGGCGCACGACGTTGTCGAACAGCAGCTTGGAGTAGCCGTAGACGTTGAGCGGGCGTTCGAAGACCGGCTCCTCGCGGAAGGCCGCACTGCCGCCATAGGTGGCCGCGGACGACGCATAGAGCAGCCGGGTGCGCTGCGCCTGGCAGGCGTCGAGCAATGCCTTGGAGCAGCGGTAGTTGGTCTCCATCATGTAGCGGCCGTCGTGCTCCATCGTGTCCGAGCACGCGCCTTCGTGGAACACGGCATCGACGCGCCCGAACTCACCGCGGGCGAAGCGCGCATAGAACTCGCTCCGGTCGAAATAGTCGCTCAGTCGCGCGCCGGCGAGGTTGCGGAATTTGGGACCGTCGGTGAGATCGTCGACGGCGATCACGTCGTCGACACCGAGCGCGTTGAGCCCGAGGACCAGGTTGGCGCCGATCATGCCGGCGGCGCCGGTGACGACCACTCTCATGCGAACAACTCCTCGTAATTGACGGTGGCGGTCCCGAACTTGCCGACCACCAGGCTGCCGGCACGGTTGGCGATCGGCATCGCGGCGCGCAGCGTCAGCCCGGCGCCGAGCATCACCGCGAGCGTCGCGATGACGGTGTCGCCCGCCCCGGTGACATCGAACACCTCGCGCGCCTGCGCCGGCACATGCACCTCGCCGGCCGCGTCGAACAAGGACATGCCTTCTTCCGAACGGGTCAGGACGATGGCGTCGAGCCCGAGTTGCTGGCGCAGCGCCGCAGCGCGCACGTGCAAATCGGCCTCGCTGCCCCAGCGACCGACGGCCTGCGCGAGCTCGGCCCGGTTCGGTGTGATGACGGTGGCGCCGGCGTAGCGGCTGTAGTCGCTCCCCTTCGGATCGATCAGCACGGGTTTGTTCTGCGCGCGCGCCAACTCGATCATGCGCGGGATGTGCGTCAGGCCGCCCTTGCCGTAGTCGGAAAAGAGCACCGCGTCGTGGGTCGGCAGCAGGCGCTCATAGTCGGAGAGCAGCCCCAGCAGCACCTCATGATCGGGGACGCTTTCGAAGTCGATACGGATCAGCTGCTGGGAGCGTCCGATGACCCGCAGCTTGACGATGGTGTAGAGCTTGGGGTCGCTGCCGAGGTGCGCGGCGACGCCTTCCAATTCGAGCAAGGCGCGCAGCTTGCGCGCCGGCTCGTCGTCGCCGACCACGGTCAGCAAGGTGGCTTGCGCGCCCAGGCGCTTGGCGTTGAGCGCGACATTGGCCGCGCCGCCGAGGCGTTCTTCTTCGCGGTCGACGCGCACGATCGGGACCGGCGCTTCGGGAGAGATGCGCTCGACCGCGCCGAACCAGTAGCGGTCGAGCATGGCGTCGCCGACGACGAGCACGCGCGAACGCGCGATCTGCTCGCGCCCGGGGTCCGAGGTCATCAGAGGTCCTCCAGGCGACGGGGCGGGTAGCTGTCCCAGTTCGAACAACCGGGGCATTGCCAGAAGTAGTGGTGGGCCTCGAAGCCGCAGGCGGCGCAGCGATAGCGGTGCAGCGGCTTGGCGGCGCTGCCGATGGCCTCGCCGAGGGCCTGGGTCTCGGCCGGGTCGAAGCGGGCGCTTTCGGACTGTGTGATCAAGGCTCGGGCCACCGAGAGCGTGGGGTGGCTGCGGAGCTGGCCGAGCAGACGCGTGCGGCGAATCTGCGGGTCGGGGTCCAAGGCCGTGAGCGCGTCGAGCAGCTCCATCGTCGGCGCGCGTTCGTACAGGGCGCTCAGGCGCTCCAGCGCCTCGGCCTGGGCGCCGGTGGCGAGCGCGGCGAGTGCGTAGTCGCGAGCAACGAGATTGAAGGCGGCCGGGTGCGTGACCATCAGGACGCCCCAGAGCTGCAGCACTTCGGCGTGATCCCGGCGCCGCGCGGCACGCTCGCCCGCCAGCACCAGCGGTCGCGCCGCCTGAGGGGCGGCGTCGCGGGCGTGCTGCAGTGCCATGTCGGCTTCGTCGGTCTGATGGCGGGCGTCCGCTTCGAGGGCGATTTCACACCAATAGTGCGAGATGCGCGACGCGAACGAACCGGTGCCGCGGCTCTCGAGCTTTTGCGCCACCTCGACCGCCGCGCGCCAGTCCCGGGAACGCTCGTGGAGCATCAGCAGGGCGAGCCGCGCCTCGGTATCGAACGCGGTGCCTTCGAGGGCGCGGTAGGCGGCCTCGGCACGGTCGAAAAGACCCGCCTTCATGAAATCCTGGGCGAGCGCGTGCTGGGCCCGGTCGCGTTCGGTCCGCGGCAGATCGGCGCGATGGAGCAGATGCTCGTGGACCCGCACGGCGCGTTCGAACTCGCCCCGGCGCCGGAACAGGTTGCCGAGTGCGAAGTGCAGGTCGGAGGTGTCCGGATCTTCCTGGACCGCCTCGATGAAGGCGTCGATCGCCTTGTCGTGCTGTTCGTTGAGCAGCAGGTTGAGGCCTTTGTAGTAGGCTTTCGGCGAGGTCTGCTCGCTGCGCTTCCATTCGCGCAGGTCGAGGCGCGACGCGAGCCAGCCGAGCGCGAAGGCCACCGGCAGGGCCACCAGCAGCCACTGGAAATTAAAGTCCATCGCGCGGCGGATGGGTGAGCGCGCCGTCGGCACTCGTCGCCGGCGTCGGCGCCACGGGATGCGCCTCGATCACCGGCGCCAGCTTGCGCGCGATGCGACGATGCCGCCACCAGCTCGGCACCATCGCGACCACGCCGAACGCGCAGCCGAGCGCGAACGCCGCAAGCACGATGAAGACCATCGGCGCGCGCCACTCGGTCCCGAAGAACCAGCGGATCCCCGACTCTTGCTGGTTGTTCAGCGCGAAGGCGAAGAGCGTGAAGAAGGTGGCGGCTCGCAGGAGCCAGACGAACAGGCGCATGGGGAATCGTTCGGATCGAGAAGACCAGACCGCGAGATGTCGGCACCGCGAGAAGCGAACGATTCTAAGTCGGCCGGGACGCCGCGCCCGGTCGTGGCCGCAGGTCGTGCGCCGTCAGTCCTCGGCGAGGCTGCCGGCGCGACGCGCGGGCTCGGGGGCGACCGGCACGTGGGCGCCCACGGCTTCGCGCAGCGCCTTGCCTGGCTTGAAATGCGGGACGAGCTTCTCGGGGATCACCACCTGCTCCCCGCTGCGCGGGTTGCGGCCCACGCGCGGCGGCCTGCGGTTGATCGAGAAGCTGCCGAAGCCGCGGATCTCGATGCGATGGCCCTTGGACAAGGCCGCGGACATCGCATCGAGGATGGTCTTGACCGCGAACTCGGTGTCCCGGTGGGTGAGCTGGCTGAAACGCTCGGCCAGCTGCGCCACCAGGTCCGAGCGCGTCATCGACGACTCCAGTCCGACAATCAGGAATTGTTGTTCTGGTTGTCCAGCTTGGCGCGCAGCAAGGCACCCAGGCTGGTGGTGCCTGCGTTCTCACGCTCGCTGGTCTGGGCCAGCCGCTGCATCGCCTCTTGGTTGTCGGCGTTGTCCTTGGCCTTGATCGACAGCTGGATCGACCGGGTCTTGCGGTCGACGTTGATGATCACGGCCGAGACTTCGTCGCCTTCCTTCAGCATGTTGCGGGCGTCTTCGACGCGGTCGCGGCTGATCTCCGAGGCACGCAGATAACCGGTGACGTCGTCGTTGAGCTGGATCTCGGCTCCCCGGGCGTCGACCGTCTTGACCTTGCCGGACACCGACATGCCGCGGTCATTGACCGAGGTGTAGCTGGTGAACGGGTCGGAATCGAGCTGCTTGATGCCCAGCGAGATGCGTTCGCGGTCGACGTCGACGGCCAGCACGATCGCTTCGACTTCCTGGCCCTTCTTGAAGTTGCGCACCGCCTGCTCGCCCGGCTCGTGCCAGGAGAGGTCGGACAGGTGGACCAGACCGTCGATGCCGGCCGCCAGGCCCACGAAGACGCCGAAGTCGGTGATCGACTTGACCGGTCCCTTGACGCGGTCGCCGCGCTGCACCGTGGTCGAGAATTCTTCCCACGGATTGGCCTTGCACTGCTTCATGCCCAGGCTGATGCGGCGCTTGTCCTCGTCGATCTCGAGGACCATGACCTCGACCTCGTCGCCGAGCGAGACGATCTTGCTCGGAGCGACGTTCTTGTTGGTCCAGTCCATTTCGGAGACGTGGACCAGGCCTTCTATGCCGGGCTCGATCTCGACGAACGCGCCGTAGTCGGCGATGTTGGTGATCTTGCCGAAGAGGCGCGTGCTGTTGGGATAGCGGCGCGAGACCCCGTGCCAGGGATCGTCGCCCAGTTGCTTGATGCCGAGCGACACGCGGTTCTTCTCGGCGTCGAACTTCAGGACCTTGGCCTGCAGTTCCTGGCCGACCTGCACCACCTCGCTCGGGTGGCGCACGCGGCGCCAGGCCATGTCGGTGATGTGCAGCAGACCGTCGATGCCGCCCAGGTCGACGAACGCACCGTATTCGGTGATGTTCTTGACCACGCCGTTGACGATCGCACCCTCGTGCAGGGTCGACAGGAGCTTGCCGCGTTCTTCGCCCATCGACGCTTCGACCACGGCCCGGCGCGACAACACGACGTTGTTGCGCTTGCGGTCGAGCTTGATGACCTTGAACTCCATGGTCTTGCCTTCGAACGGCGACATGTCCTTGACCGGCCGCGTGTCCAGCAGCGAGCCGGGCAGGAAGGCCCGGATGCCGTTGACCAGGACCGTCAGACCGCCCTTGACCTTGCCGTTGACGGTGCCGGTGACGAACTCGCCCGACTCGAGCGAGTTCTCGAGCGAGAGCCACGAGGCCAGGCGCTTGGCCTTGTCGCGCGACAAGATCGTGTCGCCGTAGCCGTTTTCGACGGCATCGATCGCGACCGAGACGAAATCGCCAGGCTGAACTTCGAGTTCGCCCTGGTCGTTCTTGAATTCTTCGATCGGAACGTAGGCTTCCGATTTGAGGCCGGCGTTCACGACCACGAAACTGTGTTCAACGCGCACCACTTCGGCAGTGATGACTTCGCCGCTGCGCATTTCGGAGCGAGTCAGCGACTCCTCGAACATGGCGGCAAAGGATTCCATGCCGGAGACTTCGGCAACTTGGGTTTGGGACATTGAGGCTTTCCGGTGCGGCCTTGCGACCGCGGGGTTGGGTTGATCAACCGCCGCCCTGGCGTGCCGCCGGATGAGTGGCACAGGAGGGAGGGCGACGGACTCGTCCTTCGGACGCCCGGATACGGGTCGCCCCCGTGTCAGAACGCCTCGAAAGGCCTGCGCTGCTGCCAGGCATTCAGCACGGCGTCGACCGAAGCCTCGACCGTGAGTGCCGAATTGTCCAAAAGCATCGCATCCGCGGCGGGCCTGAGCGGCGAGACGCTCCGGCTCTGGTCCCGGAGGTCGCGTGTTTCGAGTTCGGCGCGAAGACTGTCGATATTAGTTGAAATACCCTTTGAAATCAACTGCTTGTGCCGCCGTTCGGCGCGCGTGGCGGCACTCGCGGTCAGGTAGACCTTCAAATCGGCGCCGGGGAAGATGACCGTGCCCATGTCGCGGCCATCGGCCACGAGGCCGGGGATGCGGTGGAACGAGAGCTGCAGGGTGCGCAAGGCCGCCCGCACCAGCGGGAAGGCCGAGACCTTCGACGCGAGCGCGCCGACCTCTTCCAGACGCAGCGTTTCGGTGACGTCCTGGCCACTCATCAGGATCTGGCCGGGTCCGAAGTGCAAGTCGAGATGGGTCGCGAGCTGCGCCAGGCGGTGCTCGTCGTCGGCACGGGTGCCCGAGCGCATCGCCGCCAGGGCGGTGGCCCGGTAGACCGCGCCCGAATCGAGGAAGTGATAGCCCAGGCGCTGGGCCAAAGCGCTCGCCAGCGTCCCCTTGCCCGAGGCCGTCGGCCCGTCGATGGTGATGATGGAAATGCCCTGGGGCTGCGCCTCGGCGATCCCGAAGAGGGTCTCGAAGTAGTCGGGAAAGGTCTTGGCGACGCATTTCGGATCGAGGATGCGAACCGGCAAGCGCGCCGGATTGAAGGCCGCCAGCGCCAGGCTCATCGCGATCCGGTGGTCGTCGTAGGTGCGGACCGTCGCCGCCCGCCAGGCGGCGGTTGTCTCGGGCGCGGTCACCTCGATGAAGTCGTCGCCTTCGGTCACGCTCGCGCCGAGCCGACGCAGTTCGGCCGCCATCGCTGCGATGCGGTCGGTCTCCTTGACCCGCCAGCTGCCGATGTGATTGAGACGTGTCGTGCCGGTGGCGTAGAGCGCCATCACCGCCAGCGTCATCGCGGCGTCGGGCATGTGGTTGCAGTCCAGCGTGATCGCCCTGAGCGGCCAGCGCCCGCGGCAGACCTCGGTCCAGTTCTCGCCGAGCAGCACCTGGGCCCCCATCGCCTGGGCCGCGCCGACGAAGGCCAGGTCGCCCTGGATCGACGTGCTGCCCATGCCTTCGATGCGCACGGGGGCGCCTGCGTCGGCTGCGATCGCGCCGAGGGCGACGAAGTAAGAAGCCGACGAGGCGTCGCCTTCCACATGGACCGTGCCGGGCGAGACCAGCCGGCTGCCCGCCGGTATCGTGAAGCGGGCCCAGCCGTCGTTGCGCACCCGGACGCCGAACCGTGCCAGGAGGTTCAGGGTGATGGCGATATAAGGTTTGGAAATGAGCTCGCCGGTGACCTCGACCGTCAGATCATGAGGGGCCGCGGCCAGGCAGAGTGCCTGCAGCAGGCCGGTCAGGAACTGGCTGGAGACGTCGCCGCGGACGCGGATCGGCGCGTCGAGTGCCAGCGGGTGAGGCTGGCCGTCGCCCAGGCGCAGCGGCGGAAAGCCCTCGACGCCGAGGTAGTCGATGATGCAGCCGAGCGGCCGCATCGCCTGGACCAGGTCGCCGATGGGGCGCTCGTGCATGCGCGGCACGCCGCGGATGGAGTAGCGCCCGCCCTGGCTGCTCGCGAGCACGGCGAGCGCGGCCGTGACGGAGCGCGTCGCGGTGCCCGAATTGCCGAGGAAGATGTCGGCATCGCGAACCGCCAGCTTGCCGCCGATCCCCCGCACGTGACACACCCCGGCGTCGTCCCGGACCTCGCAGCCGAGGGCGCGCAAGGCCTCGAGCATCACCGCGGTGTCGTCGGATTCGAGCAGGTCGTGGATGCGGGTGATGCCCGTGCAGAGCCCGGCCAGGAGCAAGAGCCGGTTCGAGATGCTCTTCGACCCCGGCAAGCGAACCACGCCGGCAGCGCCGGCGAGCGGGGGGAGATCGAGAAAGCGGGTGTTGAACATGCGGCGCGAGACGGCGTGTGGTGGGGACGGGAGGCGGGCGGAACCGACGCGGCTAACGCTGCGTATGGGACTTCGCGGCGCTCATCTGCCAGTTGGCCCGGGCTTCGGAGGCGCTGCGGATCATGTCTTCCAGCGCTTCGGCATTGCCCGACGTCATCGCCAGTTCCATGGCCTCCAGGGTGTGCCGGAACCGCATGGACTGCTTGAGCACTTCTTCGCGGTTGGACATCAGCACATCGCGCCACATGGCGACGTCGCTCGCCGCGATCCGGGTGAAGTCGCGAAACCCCGGCCCGGCGAGCGAGAGGTAGTCGCGCCCCGCGGGCTGCCGTGCCACCGAGTTGAAGTAGGCGTAGGCGAGCATGTGCGGCAAATGGCTCACGGCGGCGAAGGCCGCGTCGTGGTTTTCCGGCGTCATGCGCAGCACCTGCGCACCGATCGCGGCCCAGCAGTCGGTCGCGCGCTGCAGCAGCTCGGGGGAGGTCTGGGGCAGCGGAGTCAAGATGACCTGGCGCCCGTTGTAGAGGGTGGCGTCGGCATGCCCCACGCCGGCCGCTTCCTTGCCGGCGATCGGATGCGCCGGAACGAACGAGACGATGCGTTCCTTGAGTACGCGGCGCGCCGCATCGACGACGTCGCGCTTGGTCGACCCGACGTCCATGAGCAGCACCCCCGGCTCGATGAGGTGGCGAATGGCCTTGAAGGTGGCTTCCGTGGCGGCCACCGGCACGGCGATCAGGACGATGTCGGAACCCGACACCGCCAACAGCGCCGACTCGGCGACCTGGTCGATGACGCCGAGCTTTTTGGCTTTTTCGGTGGTCGAGGGCGATTTGCTGTAGCCGATCACCCGCTTGACCAGGCCGGCGCGCTTGAGCGCGAGCGCGAACGATCCACCCATCAGGCCGCATCCGATCACGCCGAGTTGATTGAACATGTCAGTGGACGTCGATCGGGTAGGTGCCGAGCTGCTTGAAAAACGCGCAGACCTCACGGAGCTCGGCGAGTGCAGCGGCGACCTCGGGTTGTGCCGGATGCCCTTGCAGGTCGATGTAGAAGTAGTACTCCCACTGGCCCGAACGGGCCGGGCGCGATTCGAAGCGGGTCATGGAGACGCCGTGATTCTTCAGCGGGACCAGCATGTCGTGCACGGCCCCCGGCCGGTTCGCGACCGACACGACCAGACTGGTGCAGTCGTGTCCCGAGGGCTGCGGCTGCGGGTGTTCGTGCGGATGGGCCACCACCGCGAAACGGGTGCGGTTGTGGGCATCGTCCTGGATCGCCGGAGCCACCACGTGCAGGCCGAATTCGCTCCCGGCACGGGTGCTGGCGAGCGCTGCCAGGCGTGGATCGAGGCTCGCCAGGCGGGCGCCCTCGGCGTTGCTCGAGACCGGCCGGCGCTCGACCGTCGGCAGATGGTTGTTGAGCCAGCCATGGCACTGCGCGAGCGCCTGGGGATGGGCGCACACGGCCTCGATGCCTTCAGCGCTGTTCTCGCGCCGCAGCAGGTTGTGGCGGACGTAGAGACTGGTCTCGCCGATGATGAAGAGGGGCGTGGTGAGGAAGAGATCGAGGGATCGCGTGACCACGCCTTCGCTCGAATTCTCGACCGGAACGACGCCGAAATCCGCGGCCCCGGCGCTGGTGACTTGAAACACCTCGTCGACGCTTTGGCACGGCACCCTGACGATGGTCGAGCCGAAAAATCCGAGCGCTGCGAGCTCGCTGAAGGTCCCGGCCGGGCCGAGATAGGCCACCCGCGTGGGGGTCTCGAGCGCGCGGCAAGCGGACATGATCTCGCGCCAGATGGGAGCGACGCTGTCGGCCTTGAGCGGGCCCGGATTGGCTGCCTTGAGCCCTTCGATCACCTGGGCCTCGCGCTCGGGCCTGAATGCGACCGAGCCTTCGCGCTTCTTGAGATCGCCCACGTCGCGCGCGAGCTGAGCGCGCTGATTGAGCAAGGCCAGCAAATCGCGGTCGAGTCGGTCGATCCGGTGGCGCAGCGACAGCAGCTCCGGCGCGAGCGCCGAAGAGGGGGACGTCTCAGTCATGGCTGCCGAAAATTTTCGCTCCCGCCGGGCTGCTTCCTGGTCACTTCGGCCTCACTTGCTGGCCGCCTTCTTCGGCGCGGGCGCCGCTTTCGGGGTGGAGCTCGGGCCGGCCGTGGGAGCGGCCGCATCGGAGGGTGGCAGCCCCAGGTCGCCGCGGACCTTCTGTTCGAGTGCCTGGACCCTGGGGGTCAGGAGCGGACCGGCCTCGGCCACCAACTTCTGGCCGAGGGCCTGTTGCAGGTCGCCGCCGAGCTGCTGGTATTTTTTGGCCGCTCCGGAGTCGAGCCAGGCGACGAGCTGTTTGAGCTCGTCCTCGCTCATCTTTTCCTCGAGGATGGGGCCGAGGGTGGCGGGGGCGAGCTTGATCGCGCGATCGCGCAGCAGGGGATAGGACTCGTCGACGTACTTGCGGATGTCGGTGTCGATGGTCTTGCCCGTGGCGTCACGCTTGTCCTGGGGCATGTTCTGGAGCGCGCCGCCGGCGGCCTGTCCCATCTGCATGGCGGGGCGCATCACGATCTCGCGAGCCATGTTCTCGAAGATCGGTTGCTGCAGGGCCAAGGCCTTGGCGACGAGCTCTTTCTTGGCCGGGGACGAAGGAGTGGCAGGCGCGGAAGCGCCCTGTGCGTGCGCGAACGTCGCGCCGGTCAGTAGAGCCAGCGAAATAGCGAATTTCATCAAGGGTTCTCCTCGGCGGGCGGCGTGCCGCTGCCGGTGGGTGCTGTGAGGGTGTCGTCGGGGTCGAGGGGGAGGGCGGGGTCTGCCGGCGCATCGCCGTTGGCGTCATTCTCGACGATGCGCTGCAAGCCGATCAGCTGGGTGCCCTGGTCCAGCGCGATGAGCGTCACGCCCTGGGTGGCGCGGCCCATTTCGCGAATTTCGGCCACGCGGGTGCGGACCAGCACGCCCTTGTCGGTGATCAGCATGATCTCGTCGTCGCTGCGCACCAGGGTGGCCGCGACGACCTTGCCGTTGCGTTCGCTGTGCTGGATCGCGATCATGCCTTTGGTGCCGCGGCCATGCCGGGTGTATTCGATGATCGAGGTGCGCTTGCCGTAGCCGTTCTCGGTCGCGGTCAGGACGCTCTGGGTCTCGTCCTCGGCCACCAGCATCGCGATCACGCTGACGCCGTCTTCGAGCGCCATGCCGCGCACGCCGCGAGCGCCGCGGCCCATCGGACGGACGTCGTCTTCGTCGAATCGCACCGCCTTGCCGCCGTCGCTGAAGAGCATCACGTCGTGCTTGCCGTCGGTGAGCGCGGCCCCGATCAGGAAATCGCCGGGGTCGAGGTCGACGGCGATGATGCCCGCCTTGCGCGGGTTGCTGAACTCGTCGAGCGTGGTCTTCTTGACCACGCCCTGGGCCGTCGCCATGAACACGTAGTGATCGGCCGGGAAGCGGCGAAAGCCATCCGTGAGCGGCAGCACCACGTTGACCTTTTCACCTGGCTGCAGGGGGAACATGTTGACGATCGGTCGCCCGCGCGAGTTGCGCGAGCCCTGCGGCACCTCCCAGACCTTGAGCCAGTACACCCGCCCACGGTTCGTGAAGCACAGGATGTAGTCGTGGGTGTTGGCGATGAAGAGCTGGTCGATCCAGTCGTCTTCCTTGGTCTGGGTCGCCTGCTTGCCGCGGCCGCCACGCTTTTGTGACCGGTACTCGCTCAGCGCCTGGCTCTTGATGTAGCCCGTGTGTGAAAGCGTCACCACCATGTCCGTCGGGGTGATCAGGTCTTCGGTCGCGAGGTCCATCGCGTTGTGCTCGACCTGGCTGCGGCGGGCGCCGATCTTGGTCTGGCCGAACTCCTGCTTGATGCTGGCGAGCTCATCCGAGATGATCGTGGTGACGCGCTCCGGGGTGGCCAGGATGTTCAGCAAGTCGGTGATCTGGGTCATCACGTCCTTGTATTCACCGATGATCTTGTCCTGCTCCAGGCCGGTCAGGCGCTGCAGGCGCATCTGCAGGATCTCGCCCGCCTGGTCGTCCGAGAGGCGGTAGAGACCGTCGGGCTGGATGCCGAATTCCTTGGGCAGTCCCTCGGGGCGATACGCTTGCGGGCCAGCTGCGCTGTCGCCGCCGACCCGGGCGAGCATCTCGCGCACCATGGACGAGTCCCAGCTCTTGCTCATCAGCGCGGCCTTGGCGACGGGCGGGGTCGGCGACGACTTGATGGTCTCGATGAACTCGTCGATGTTGGCCAGCGCCACCGCCAGGCCCTCCAGGACATGGCCGCGTTCGCGCGCCTTGCGCAATTCGAACACGGTGCGGCGGGTGACGACTTCGCGACGGTGCTCGAGAAAGACCTCGATCAGGTCTTTCAGGTTGCAAAGGCGCGGCTGACCGTCGATCAGCGCGACCATGTTCATGCCGAACGTGTCTTGCAGCTGGGTCTGCTTGTAGAGGTTGTTGAGCACTACCTCGGGCACTTCGCCACGCTTGAGCTCGATCACCACCCGCATGCCGGATTTGTCCGACTCGTCCTGGATGTGGCTGATGCCTTCGAGTTTTTTCTCGTGCACCAGCTCGGCGATGCGCTCGAGCAGATTCTTCTTGTTGACCTGGTAGGGGATCTCGTCGACGATGATCGACTGGCGCTGGCCGCGGTCGATGTCCTCGAAATGGCACCTGGCCCGCATGATCACGCGGCCGCGCCCCGTGCGGTAGCCTTCGCGCACGCCGGTCAGCCCATAGATGATGCCGGCGGTCGGGAAGTCCGGCGCCGGAATGATCTCCATCAGTTCGTCGATGCTGGCAGCCGGGTTCTTCAGCAGGTGCTGGCAGGCGTCGACGACCTCGTTCAGGTTGTGCGGCGGGATGTTGGTGGCCATGCCGACGGCGATGCCCCCCGAGCCGTTGACCAGCAAGTTGGGCAGCCGGGTCGGCATGACCAGCGGCTCTTTCTCGGAACCGTCGTAGTTGGGGCCGAAGTCGACCGTTTCCTTGTCGAGATCGGCCAGCATCTCGTGGGCGATCTTGGCCAGCCGAATTTCGGTATAGCGCATGGCCGCGGCGTTGTCGCCGTCGACCGAGCCGAAGTTGCCCTGGCCATCGACCAGCATGTGGCGCATCGAGAAGTCCTGCGCCATCCGCACGATCGTGTCGTAGACCGACTGGTCGCCGTGCGGGTGATATTTGCCTATCACGTCGCCGACGATACGGGCAGACTTCTTGTAGGGCCTGTTCCAGTCGTTGTTGAGCTCGTGCATGGCGAACAATGCGCGCCGATGCACCGGTTTGAGGCCATCGCGCGCATCCGGCAGCGCCCGCCCGACGATCACGCTCATGGCGTAATCGAGGTACGAACGCCTCATTTCCTCTTCCAGGCTGATGGGCAGCGTTTCCTTGGCGAACTGGGTCATGCGGTGTGTGGAGTGAGGCCGGGCGGCGCAATGCAGCCGCCAGGGCCGGCGGTGCGGGGCCTTATTGTAATTGGGGTTGCCTGTCGCGCTGATGCAACATCAGCCCGGCCAAGGGCCCGCGCCACGGCCAAAAAACAGGTTGCGCGAAAGCCCTATGGCAGAATCGCTCGGTCGGTGGTCAGCGCCCGGGTACGTCTCAACGCACGGGGGTTTACCAGTACTTTCCGATTCCGGTTCGGACGTTTTGCAGAACACTACTGCGCCTTCCCTCGAGAGGAGAATCATGAAGAAACTGAACAAGGTGGCGTCGCTCTTTGCAACCGCTGCCCTCGCAACTTCCATGTCCGGCGCGTTCGCGCAGACGGTTGACAACTGGGTCAATGGAACGGGCGACCTTCCCTGGAAGAACGGCACCAACGAGCTTTGCTGGCGTGACGGCTACTGGACCCCGGCGACCGCTCTGCCCGATTGCGATGGCGCGCTGAAGCCCGTGCC